>NZ_JBSFDG010000003.1:0-148764 GCF_053593775.1 Streptomyces sp. NPDC002092 | reverse complement strand
GTATCTGCTCGTACTTCCTGGTCGGCCACTACTGGGAGACCCCCATCGGCCCGCACCGCACCGCTCAGCTCAGCGTCTTCAACGCACTGGCCGAGTACGGCTCAAGCTCATCACTCCGCCCGGCCAACACCTTCGCCGCCCACTCAGGATCCTGCAGCAACGCCCGCCCGACAGCGACGAAGTCGTACTCCTCCCGCTCCAGCCGGTCCAGAAGGTCATCGATCCCCCGGATCGGCGATCCCTCTCCGGCGAACCCGCGGATGAAGTCCCCGTCGAGCCCCACCGACCCGACGGTGATGGTCGGCCGGCCCGTCAGCTTCTTCGTCCACCCGGCCAGGTTGAGGTCGGAGCCCTCGAACTCCGGCAGCCAGTACCGCCGCGTGGAGGCATGGAACGCATCCACACCCGCGGCGGCCAACGGCGCGAGGATCGCCTCCAGCTCCTCCGGCGTCTCGGCGAGACGCGCGTCGTACGCCTCCTGCTTCCACTGCGAGTACCGGAACAGAATCGGGAACTCCGGCGACACAGCCTCCCGTACGGCCGCCACGATCTCCGCCGCGAACTTCGTACGGGCCACGGCGTCGCCGCCGTACGCGTCCGTACGCCGGTTGGTGCCGGCCCACAGGAACTGGTCGAGGAGGTAGCCGTGCGCGCCGTGCAGTTCGATGCCGTCGAAGCCGATGCGCTCGGCGGCGACCGCGGACTCGACGAACGCACCGATGACGGCGTCTATGTCGGCCTGCGTCATGGGCGTCGCGTCCTCGACACCGGTGACGCGCAGACCGGAGGGGCCGTGCGAGGGGGCGTCCGGGTAGGGGCCGTCGCCCTCGTTGCGGACCGTGCCGATGTGCCACAGCTGCGGAACGATCGTGCCGCCTGCCGCATGCACCGCCTCGGCGACCTTCTGCCAGCCCGCGAGCTGCTCCTCGCCGTGGAACCGGGGCACGCGGCGGCTGTTGCCGGCCGACTCGTGGCCGACGTACGTGCCCTCGGTGACGATCAGGCCGACACCGGCGGCGGCCCGGCGGGCGTAGTACGAGACCACGTCCTCGCCGGGGATGCCGTCCGGGGAGAACATGCGCGTCATGGGCGCCATGACGATGCGGTTGGGGACGGTCA
Organism: Streptomyces sp. NPDC002092; assembly: GCF_053593775.1. Classification (NCBI taxonomy): domain Bacteria; kingdom Bacillati; phylum Actinomycetota; class Actinomycetes; order Kitasatosporales; family Streptomycetaceae; genus Streptomyces; species Streptomyces sp. NPDC002092. Next base: position 147,645 of record NZ_JBSFDG010000003.1, on the reverse strand, counting down.
GGCCGTTGATCGCGGTGGGCCGGGAGAGGACCTCGGCGGCGCGGGAGGGGGCGGTGGTCACGTGGGTGGGCTCCTCGTGCGGTGGCTGCGTTAACCGACAGGTATGTGCACACGCATTGTTGCACCCACTTAAGCAAATCTCCTATGACCTCGAACACGCCCGAGGGCGGCACCCCCTGTCTCCAGGGAGCGCCGCCCTCGGTTGGAACCCGGATCAGCCGGAGGCCGATCAGAAGTCCATGTCACCGCCCGGCATACCGCCACCGGCGGGCGCGGCGGCCTTCTCCGGCTTGTCGGCGATGACGGCCTCGGTGGTGAGGAAGAGCGCGGCGATGGAGGCGGCGTTCTGCAGGGCAGAGCGCGTGACCTTCGCCGGGTCGATGATGCCTTCCTTGACCAGGTCGACGTACTCGCCGGTCGCGGCGTTCAGGCCGTGGCCCGGGGTCAGGTTGCGAACCTTCTCCACCACGACGCCGCCCTCGAGGCCGGCGTTGACGGCGATCTGCTTCAGCGGAGCCTCGAGCGCGATGCGCACGGCGTTGGCGCCGGTCGCCTCGTCACCCTCCAGGTCCAGCTTCTCGAAGACCGAGGACGCCTGGATGAGCGCCACGCCACCACCGGCGACGATGCCCTCCTCGACGGCGGCCTTGGCGTTGCGGACGGCGTCCTCGATGCGGTGCTTGCGCTCCTTGAGCTCCACCTCGGTGGCGGCACCGGCCTTGATGACCGCGACACCGCCGGCGAGCTTCGCCAGGCGCTCCTGCAGCTTCTCGCGGTCGTAGTCCGAGTCGCTGTTCTCGATCTCGGCACGGATCTGGTTGACCCGGCCCTGCACCTGCTCCGTGGAGCCGGCACCGTCGACGATGGTGGTCTCGTCCTTGGTGATGACCACCTTGCGGGCGCGGCCCAGCAGGTCGAGGGAGGTGTTCTCGAGCTTGAGACCGACCTCCTCGGAGATGACCTCGCCGCCGGTGAGGATGGCGATGTCGTTCAGCATCGCCTTGCGGCGGTCGCCGAAGCCGGGGGCCTTGACCGCGACGGACTTGAAGGTGCCGCGGATCTTGTTGACGACCAGGGTCGACAGGGCCTCGCCCTCGACGTCCTCGGCGATGATCAGCAGCGGCTTGCCCGACTGCATGACCTTCTCCAGGAGCGGGAGCAGGTCCTTGACGGAACCGATCTTGGAGTTGGCGATCAGGATGTACGGGTCGTCGAGCGACGCCTCCATCCGCTCCATGTCGGTGGCGAAGTACGCCGAGATGTAGCCCTTGTCGAAGCGCATACCCTCGGTGAGCTCCAGCTCCAGACCGAAGGTCTGGGACTCCTCGACGGTGATGACGCCTTCCTTGCCGACCTTGTCCATCGCCTCGGCGATGAGCTCGCCGATCTGGGTGTCGGCGGCGGAGATGGAGGCCGTGGAGGCGATCTGCTCCTTGGTCTCGACATCCTTGGCCTGCTCGAGCAGGGCACCGGAGACGGCCTCGACGGCCTTCTCGATACCGCGCTTGAGGGCCATCGGGTTGGCGCCGGCGGCTACGTTGCGCAGGCCCTCCTTGACCAGGGCCTGGGCGAGAACGGTCGCGGTGGTCGTACCGTCACCGGCGACGTCGTCCGTCTTCTTGGCGACTTCCTTGACCAGCTCGGCGCCGATCTTCTCGTACGGGTCCTCGAGCTCGATCTCCTTGGCGATGGAGACACCATCGTTGGTGATCGTGGGGGCGCCCCACTTCTTCTCGAGGACGACGTTGCGGCCCTTGGGGCCGAGCGTCACCTTCACGGCGTCCGCGAGCTGGTTCATGCCGCGCTCGAGGCCGCGCCGCGCCTCCTCGTCGAACGCGATGATCTTGGCCATGTGAAGTGGTCCCTCCAGGACTGGGGGTGATTCCTTCGGACCGCGCCCGCGCCCGCGACGGACGGCTCGCCGACCCGTGGGTTCCTTGCCCCACCCGGCCTGCGGGCCTCACCGACCCGGTCCATCTTTGTCACTCTCACCTTCAGAGTGCTAACGCCAATGATTAGCACTCGCCCCCGTCGAGTGCAAGCGCCCCTCGGAGGCTGGGCCCGCCCGCCCGACCCGGCCCGGGACATGCCGAAGGGCCCGTACCCAGGAGGTACGAGCCCTTCGATCAAGAACAGAAGAACGTCGCTGCAGTTAACCCGGCGCGTGCTTCAGCTGGTCGCCAGACGGACCATGTCCGCCTGCGGCCCCTTCTGGCCCTGCGAGATCTCGAAATCGACCCGCTGACCCTCTTCCAGGGTGCGGTAGCCGTCCATCTGAATCGCACTGTAGTGGACGAAAACATCCGCACCACCGTCGACCGCGATGAAGCCGTACCCCTTCTCCGCGTTGAACCACTTGACGGTGCCCTGAGCCATGCCTAACTCCCCTATTACTGGCCCTTGCACAGATCCACACTTCGCGGATCCGGGTCAGACCTCACCCCCCACGGTTGGGGGCGTGCGCCGGAACGCGTCGACCGCGGCTGAATGTATCTGTCCAACTGCCGTCTGCAACAGGTCAATCGGACGAGAATTCCGGGCACGACCGGTCGCGACTTTAGGGAGAATTCGCCCGAATTCAGGGCAAGTCGGGCCCCATAAATGGAGCATAAGACGCAAAAAACCTGCACACTTTGGCTACTTCTCGCTGCCCGAGAAGCAAGAACTCATATGCATGCGGCAAGCGGAGTCGAGCAGGTTCCCCAACTGTACCGTGCTCAACCATGCAGAATTGCCCCCTCCGCTTCTCTCACGGAGGGGGCAATTCGATGAACTCTTCGTAACCGCCGTTACCGACGGTAATAATCGGTCGTCCGACCTGTTTCCGGTCAGCCTCCGGCGACGGCCGGGATGATCGAGACGCCCGCCCCGTCCGGAGTCGCCGTCTCCAGCCCCTGCTCGAACCGCACGTCGTCGTCGTTCACATACACGTTGACGAACCGCCGCAGCTTGCCCTGGTCGTCGAGAACCCGCGCGGCGATCCCGGTGTGGTTCTTCTCCAGATCGGCGATGACCTCGCCGAGAGTGCCGCCTTCAGCGGTGACCTCGGCCTGCCCGCCGGTGTAGGTACGCAGGATGGTGGGGATACGAACGTTGACGCTCATGCTTTAAGACCTCCGGTCAGGTGGAGCGCCCCACAGGGGCGCGGGGCTGTGTCCATTTGCGGCTCCGCCGCGGGGCGCGACCAGCCCCCGCGGCCCGCAGACGAACAACTACCTACTTACGCCAGCCCAGCCTCACGGAACGACTCCAGGCTGGGGCGAATCGTCGCCGTAAGCCCCGTACCCGCCACCGCGTCCAACGTCTTCAGGCCGTCACCGGTGTTCAGGACGACCGTCGTCAGGGTCGGGTCCAGCAGACCGTTCTCGATCAACTTGCGGGTCACACCCACGGTCACCCCACCGGCGGTCTCCGCGAAGATCCCCTCGGTCCGGGCGAGCAGCCGAATCGCATCGACGATCTGCTCGTCGTTGACATCCTCCACCGCCCCACCCGTACGGCGAGCGATGTCGAGGACATAAGGACCATCCGCCGGGTTACCGATCGCCAGCGACTTGGCGATCGTGTTCGGCTTCTGCGGCCGTACGACGTCGTGCCCCGCCTTGTACGCGACGGAGACAGGGCTGCACCCCTCGGCCTGCGCCCCGAAGATCTTGTACGGCTTGTCCTCGACGAGCCCGAGCTTGATCAGCTCCTGCAGCCCCTTGTCGATCTTCGTGAGCTGCGAGCCGGAGGCGATCGGCACGACCAGCTGGTCCGGCAGCCGCCAGCCGAGCTGCTCGCAGATCTCGTACGCCAGGGTCTTGGAGCCCTCCGCGTAGTACGGCCGCAGGTTGACGTTGACGAAGCCCCAGCCCTCGCCGGCCGGGTCGCCGATCAGCTCGGAGCAGAAGCGGTTCACATCGTCGTAGTTGCCCTCGATGCCGACGAGCTCGCCGCCGTAGACCGCGGCCATGACGACCTTGCCCTGCTCCAGGTCGTGCGGGATGAACACGCAGGAACGGAAGCCGGCGCGGGCGGCCGCGGCACCCACCGCACCGGCCAGGTTGCCGGTGGACGAGCAGGACAGGGTGGTGAAGTCGAAGGCGCGCGCGGCCTCGATGGCCTGGGCGACGACCCGGTCCTTGAAGGAGTGCGTCGGGTTGCCGGAGTCGTCCTTCACGAAGAGCTTGCCGGCGTCGACGCCCAGCTCGCGGGCGAGGTTGTCGGCCTTGACGAGCTTGGTCCAACCGGGGTTGATGTTGGGCTTGTCCGCCACGTCCGCCGGGACGGGCAGCAGGGGCGCGTAACGCCAGATGTTCGCGGGACCCGCCTCGATCTGCTTGCGGAGCTCCTCGGTGTCGTAGGCCGAGAAGTCGTACGCGATCTCGAGCGGGCCGAAACACTCCTCGCAGGCGAAGACCGGGCCGAGGGGCACCTGGTGACCGCACTCGCGGCAGGAGAGCGCCGCGGCGGGACCGAGGTCGACGGTCGTGGAGTCGGTGGTGCTTGCAACAGTCTGCGCAGCCATGTGAGGCGAGGCCCTTTCTCCTCATCTTCCTCACGACGCATCTCGCCGTGAGACGGATTTGGCACCTTCCCTAGCCGGGAGCCTCGCGGAACGATCAGCATCGATCGGTACGAGACCGGCTGGAGGGTTGCCGGGGCTTCATCGGGCCGTATCCCTCTGCCCCTCTGGATGAGCGGTATGCGGTTGTTTGACTCGTTCAACGCGGGACGACCCCCGACATGCGATGGTCACCAGCGTTGTTCAAGACTGTAACCGAAGGCCAGGACAGTTGAGATAGTCGTCCGAACCGCGAGATGGATCACACGATGATCCGGTTCTCGCCGAGAGAACGCAGAGGAGCCGCCTACGTGCTGGAAGAAGTCGAGCGCTGGCTGAGCACCCGCTCCTGGTCCCTGACCGACCGCCCCCTCCACCAGATCCTCGCCGCCAAGCAGCGCACGGGACAGTCGGTCAGCGTCGTGCTGCCCGCGCTCAACGAGGAGGAGACGGTCGGCGACATCGTCGCGATCATCCGTCACGACCTGATGCAGCAGGTTCCGCTCGTCGACGAGATCGTCGTCGTCGACTCCGGGTCCACCGACCATACGTCCGAGGTCGCCGCGGCGGCCGGGGCCAGGGTCGTCCACCGTGACGACATCCTGCCCCGCATCCCGACCGTCCCCGGCAAGGGCGAGGTGCTGTGGCGCTCGCTCCTGGTCACCGGCGGGGACATCGTCTGCTTCATCGACGCCGACCTGAAGGAGTTCTCCTCCGACTTCGTCTCCGGGATCGTCGGCCCGCTGCTCACCGAGCCGGGGGTCGACCTGGTCAAGGGCATGTACGACCGTCCGCTGGCCGGCGCCCAGGGCCAGGGCGGCCGGGTCACCGAGCTGATGGCGCGCCCGCTGCTCAACATGCACTGGCCGCAGCTGGCGGGCTTCGTGCAGCCGCTCGGCGGCGAGTACGCGGCCCGCCGCAGCCTGCTGGAACAGCTGCCGTTCCCCGTCGGGTACGGCGTCGAGCTGGGCATGCTGGTCGACGCCCTGCACCTGGTGGGCCTCGACGCGCTCGCCCAGGTCGACGTCGGGGTGCGCAAACACCGCCATCAGGACGGGCAGGCGCTGGGCCGGATGTCCGCCGCGATCTACCGCACGGCACAGCTGAGACTGGCCCGCGGTCATCTCATCCGTCCCTCCCTCACCCAGTTCGAACGGGGCGAGGACGGCTTCGAGCCGCGCACCTACTCCGTGGACACGGAGGAGCGGCCGCCGATGGTGGAGATCGCGGAGTACGCGTCGCGCAAGGTCGCCTGAGGCGGCGCGTTACGGGGTGCAGGCGGTGTATACGGTCCACCCGCAGAGCGCAGACGTACGTTTGAGCGTTTACGGGCCGGGCTAGGTTGAGGCGTATGGCTTCCACGCACGGCGCAGGTCACCACGCTGGTCATCAGGTGCTGGTCGCATCCAACCGCGGCCCGGTCTCGTACGAGGTGCAGGAGGACGGCTCGCTGGCCGCCAGGCGCGGCGGCGGCGGGCTGGTCTCCGGCCTGTCCGCGATCGGGCCCGACGCGGACGCCCTGTGGGTGTGCTCGGCGCTGTCCGACGGCGACCGCGAGGCGGTACGGCGCGGGGTCGGCGAGGACGGGGTGCGGATGCTCGACATCCCGGCCGACGTGCACGCCGACGCGTACAACGGCATCGCGAACTCAGTGCTGTGGTTCGTGCACCACATGCTGTACCAGACGCCGCTTGAGCCGGTCTTCGACGCGGAGTTCCGCCGGCAGTGGGCGTCGTACGAGACCTACAACCGGGCCTTCGCCGAGGCGCTGGCCCAGGAGGCGGCCGAGGGCGCGGCGGTGCTGGTGCAGGACTACCACCTGTGCCTGGTGCCGGGCATGCTCCGCGAGCTCCGTCCCGACCTGCGCATCGGGCACTTCTCGCACACGCCGTGGGCGCCTTTGGACTACTTCCGGATGCTGCCGGACGACATCGCCGAGCAGCTTCTGCAGGGCATGCTGGGCGCCGACCGGCTGGGCTTCCTGACCCGGCGCTGGGCGGACGCGTTCACGGCGTGCGCCACGGCGGTGGTGGGCGGCCTCGGAGGCACGGAGATCGGCGTGCACGGCCTGGGCGCCGACGCGGACTTCCTGCGCAAGCGCTCGCACGAGGCGGACGTCGACGAGCGGATGGCTGCCTTGCGGGCACAGATCGGCGAAGGCCGGAAGACGATCGTGCGCGTCGACCGCACCGAGCTGTCCAAGAACATCGTGCGCGGGCTGCTGGCGTTCAAGCAGCTGCTCGACGACCACCCCGAGTGGCGGGAGCAGGTCGTGCACGTCGCCTTCGCCTACCCGTCGCGGCAGGACCTGGCCGTGTACCGGGACTACATGGCCGAGGTGCAGAGGCTAGCGGAGGACATCAACTCCCGGTACGGAACGCCGGATTGGACCCCCGTCGTGCTCCACCTCAAGGACGACTTCGCCCGCTCGCTGGCCGCGTACCGGCTGGGGGACGTGGCCCTGGTGAACCCCATCCGGGACGGCATGAACCTGGTCGCGAAGGAGGTGCCGGTCGTCTCCGACGAGGGCTGCGCGCTGGTCCTGTCGCGGGAGGCGGGGGCGTACGAGGAGCTGGCCGAGGATGCGCTGACGGTGAATCCGTACGACGTGATGGCTACGGCGGAGGCGCTGCACACCGCGTTGCGCCTGCCGGCGGCTGAGCGGGCCGAGCGCAGCAAGCGGCTCGCCGCCGCGGCCACGGCGTTGCCGCCGGCGCAGTGGTTTCTTGATCAGCTGGAGGCCTTGCGAGGCTGAGGCCTGGGGGCTGCCGCCCCCAGGCCCCCGCTTTCTCGGCCCTCAAGGGGCCTTGTCCTCAAACGCCGGACGGGCTGAAAGATCTAGCTGCCCCGCCAGGGCTCGCAGCAGGCGTACGACTCCCTCCGGGCCGTCCACCACCAGGTCCGCTCGTTCCCGTAGTTCCGTCACCTCGTCGCTGCCGCTGCAGACCAGGAGGCCGGGGGTGCCGTCGGAGCGGAGTTTGTCGACGGCGGCGAAGGCGGGGAGGTCGCCGAGGTCGTCGCCGGCGTAGAGGACCGCCGAGGCGTCGATCTCGCGGACGTACTCCAGGAGGGCCACGCCCTTGTCGGTGCCCGGGGGGCGCAGTTCGAGGACCAGACGGCCGGGTTCGACGATCAGGCCGTGGCGGGTGGCGAGGTCGGTGAGGGGGTCGCGCAGGGCCTCGAAGGCGGCCTGGGGGTCCACGGCGCGGCGGGTGTGGACCGCTACGGCGCGGCCCTTCTCCTCGATCCAGGTGCCCTGCCAGGCGCCGATGCGGTCGAGGAAGCCGGGGAGTTCGGCGCGGACCGCGGCCACGCCGGGGTGGGGGGCGGGTGCGCTGACGTTGCCGCTGACCGCGTCCCAGCGTTCGGCGCCGTAGTGGCCGAGGACGACCAGGTGCTCCAGGCCGGGGACGCCCGCGAAGCCGCCGTGCCGCACGGCGACGCCGGCCGGGCGGCCGGTGACCACCGCGACGGAGGCGATCCGCGGGGCGAGGGCGGCGAGCGCGGGCACCGCCTCCGGGTGCGCGCGGGCCTGCTCGGGGTCCGCCACGATCGGGGCCAGGGTGCCGTCGAAGTCCAGGCCGACCACCGTCTTCGCGGGGTTCGCGAGGATCGCGGCGAGCCCGTCCCGGCCTGCCTGCGTGGCGGGCGTCGGCAGGGGGTCCATGGAGTGCGTCGAGTCCGTGTCCGTATGGGTGCCCATACGGTGACCATAACCGCGCAGGGCAGGGCGCACCCATGGCTCAGGGGAGCGCCGGCCGTCAGCGTTCCGCGCGGCGGGTCTCGCGCACCCTGCGCAACCTGTTCACCGTCACCGGGTCGTGGGCGAGGGCCCGCTCGTCGTCCAGCAGGGCGTTGAGCAGCTGGTAGTAGCGGACGGGAGCCAGGCCCAGCTCCTCGCGTATGGCGCGCTCCTTGGCGCCGGGGCCCGCAAAGCCCCGGCGTTCGAGCGCGAGGACTGCCCGCTCCCGGTCGCCCAGAGGCTCGCGCGGCTCGCGGCCTCCCCGCTGCTCCTGGTCCATGTCCTGAACCGTAACGCCCGCCACTGACAGCGCCCGCGCCTAGTGCGAGTTCTCCGCCATGGACGCCGTCGACTCCAGCTGCGCGAGGGTGGCCGCGGGGTTGCCGCCGGGGGCCACCGCGTTGCCTATGTGCTTCTTGACGGCCGCGGCGACCGAGGCCCACGAGGTCTTGTCGACGGGGTAGAGCTCGGACAGCGGCAGCTGCTTCAGGAACGGCTCCAGGGTGGCGTCCTGCTTGCCCGTGCTCATCACGTCGGAGGCGGAGGTGGTGACCGGCAGCAGATCGTACTCGCGGGAGAAGGCGAGCACGTTCTTCTGGCTGTAGACGAAGTCGAGGAACTTGCCGACCTGCTCGGCGTGTCCGTTCTTCTTGAAGGCCATCATCCAGTCGGCGACACCCATCGCGTTCTTGCTCTGGCCGTCCTTGCCGGGCATCGGCACCATGCCGAACTTCACGCCCTTCTGCGCGGCGATCTTCATCAGCGAGGGGTGCCCGTTGAGCATGCCGACCTCGCCCTTGGCGAAGGCGGCGAAGGCGGTCGCGCGGTTGAGGCTGCCGGGCGCGACGGGACCGGTCAGGCCCTTGTCGACCAGGTCGTCCTTGAGCCAGTTGAAGGTGTCGACGTTCTGCGCGGAGTCGATGCCGTAGGTGCCGACGGTGTCGGTGTAACCGCCGCCGCCGCTCAGCAGCCACTGCATCGTCTCGGCCTGCGCCTCCTCCGGGCCGAGCGGCAGCGCGTACGGGAACTTCACACCGCGCGCCTTGAGCACCTTGGCGTCGGCGGCGAGGTCGTTCCAGGTCTTCGGAGGGGTGAGGCCGGCGTTCTTGAAGAGGGTCTTGTTGTAGAAGAGCAGCCGCGTGGAGGCGGCGAACGGCAGACCGTACTGCACGCCCTTCACCTGCCCGGCGGTGGCCAGCTGCGAGGCGAAGTCGGCCTGGGTGCTGATGGAGAGCATGTCGTCGGCCGAGTAGAGCAGGCCCTTGTTCGCGTAGTCGGCGTACGCGCCTATCTGCGCCATGTCGGGCGCCTTGCCCGCGTCGACCAGCTCCTTGACCTTGCGGTCCACGTCGTTCCAGGAGTACACGGTGACGTCGATCTTCACACCGGAGTGCTTGCTCTCGTACTCCCTGACCAGGCGGTCCCAGTACTTCTGGGAGCTGTTGGCGGCGGAGTCGCCGTAGTCCGCGGCGATCAGCTTCAGAGTGACGTCCCCCGAGCCGCCGCCGGTCAGGCCGCAGCCGCCGAGGACCGCCGTCATGCCCAGTGCGGACACCGCCGCGATCGTTCCTGTCCTGCCCCGCCGCTGCACTGCTGTTGACCCCAACCCTACTGTCTCGCTGTTCAACATGTGGACACGATAGGTCTACACCACGTGAGTGGACTAGACCTCTTGCGGGTCCTCGGGCCACACTGTCCCCCGTGAGACATGTCATCGCCCTGGATGTGGGCGGCACCGGGATGAAGGCCGCGCTGGTCGCACAGGACGGCGCCCTCCTCCACCAGGCCCGCCGGGCGACCGGCCGCGAGCGCGGGCCGGAAGCGGTCGTCGAGGGCATCCTCGACTTCGCCGCCGACCTCAGCGCGCACGGCGCCGAGCACTTCGGCGAGCCCGCGTCCGCCGCCGGCGTCGCCGTCCCCGGCATCGTCGACGCCGACCGGGGCGTCGCCTCCTACGCGGCCAACCTCGGCTGGCGCGACGTCCCCCTGCGCGACCTGCTCGCGAAGCGGCTGGGCATCCCGGTCGCCCTCGGCCACGACGTACGCACCGGCGGTCTTGCGGAGGGCCGCATCGGCGCCGGGCAGGGCGCCGACCGCTTCCTCTTCGTCCCCCTCGGCACCGGCATCGCGGGCGCGATCGGCATCGCGGGCCGGGTGGAGGCGGGCGCGCACGGCTTCGCGGGCGAGATCGGCCACATCGTCGTACGGCCCGGGGGCAGCCCCTGTCCGTGCGGCCAGCGGGGCTGCCTGGAGCGCTACGCCTCCGCGGCGGCCGTGACCGAGGCCTGGGCGGCGGCGTGTGGAGATCCGGATGCGGACGCCGCCGACTGCGCGAAGGCAGTCGCGTCCGGCGACCCGAACGCCGTACGGGTCTGGCAGCACGCGATCGACGCCCTGGCCGACGGTTTGGTCACCGCCCTCACCTTGCTGGACCCCCGCACCCTGATCATCGGCGGCGGGCTGGCGGAGGCCGGGGAAACCTTGTTCACACCGCTACGGGATGCCGTCCGCGTCCGGGTCACCTTCCAGAAACTGCCGACCATCGCCCCCGCGGCCCTGGGGGACACGGCCGGTTGCCTCGGTGCCGGGCTACTGGCCTGGGATCTCCTAGCCACTACTGACAGCACGGAGGAGCCGACGTGACGCCACTCCCCTCAGGGGCGCGGGGAACTGCGCGACAAGCCACACACAACCCGCAGCCCGCGACCGGCACAGCCCCCCTCGTTCTGTCCGGCGCCAACGTAGTCCTCCCCACCGGAACGGTCGAACACGGCCGAGTGGTCATCGAGGGCACGCGCATCGCCGGAAGCGCCCCAGAGAACGCCCAGGTCATCGACCTGTCCGGCTGCACGCTAGTGCCCGGCTTCGTGGACCTCCACAACCACGGCGGCGGCGGAGCCTCCTTCTCCGGTTCTCCGGACGACGTCCTCACAGCCATCCGCACCCACCGCCACCACGGCACCACCACCCTCGTCGCCTCGACCGTCACCGACGACATGGACTTCCTGGTCAAGCAGGCCGGGATGCTCAGCGAGTTGGCCGAGCAGGGCGACATCGCCGGCATCCACTTCGAAGGGCCGTTCATCTCGCCGTGCCGCAAGGGCGCCCACTCCGAGGCGCTCCTGCGCGACCCCGACCCGGCGGAAGTCCGCAAGCTGATCGACGCGGCGCGCGGGAAGGCCAAGATGGTCACCCTCGCCACCGAACTCCCCGGCGGCATCGACTCCGTACGCCTCCTCGCCGAACACGGCGTCATCGCGGCGATCGGCCACACCGACGCGACGTACGAGCAGACGGTGGAGGCGATCGAGGCGGGCGCGACGGTCGCCACGCACCTCTTCAACGCGATGCCGCAGATCGGTCACCGCGCGCCCGGCCCGATCACCGCCCTCCTCGAAGACGACCGCATCACCGTCGAACTCATCAACGACGGCACACATCTGCACCCGGCCTCCTTCCAGCTTGCGTTCCACCACGCGGGAGCGGACCGCGTCGCACTGATCACCGACGCGATGGACGCGGCCGGTGTCGGCGACGGCCGCTACCTCCTCGGCCCCCTGGAGGTCGAGGTCAGCGAAGGCGTCGCCCGGCTTGTCGAAGGTGGCACCATCGCCGGCTCCACGCTCACCCTCGACCGCGCCTTCAAGCGCGCGGTGACGGTCGACGGGCTCGCGGTGGAGGACGTCGTCGCCGCCATCTCCGCCAACCCGGCGCGGTTGCTCGGCATGGACGACGCCATCGGCTCCCTGGAGCCCGGAAAGTACGCCGACCTGGTGGTTCTGGACCATCAATTCGACCTCAAAGGCGTGATGCGCCGGGGCGAATGGGTGGTGGATCCCCAACTGGGCTGAAGTGTCCCGCTGTTGGAGGCGGCGGCTGTCCTGCGAAACTAGGACGGCCGCCGTCCGTTTCGGCGCGCGTACAGCATTGGTCTTCGGGGGAGGTCGGCCCAGGTGATCCTCACGGTCACGCTGAACACCGCTCTCGACCTCACCTACCGCGTACCGGCGCTCAAGCCGCACTCCTCGCACCGGATCACCGACGTGACCGAACGGCCCGGCGGCAAGGGCGTGAACGTGGCGCGCGTGCTCGCGGCCCTCGGCCACGAGGTGACGGTCACCGGCTTCGCGGGCGGCGCCACGGGCCGCACGGTCCGGGACCTGCTGGCCGCCACCCCCGGTCTGGTGGACGCCCTCGTCCCGGTCGCGGGTCCGACAAGGCGCACGATCGCGCTGGTGGACGACCGGACCGGCGACACCACGCAGCTCAACGAACCGGGCCCCACCATCAGCCCCGCCGAGTGGTGCGCCTTCCAGGAGGCCTACGAGGGCCTGCTCGCGCCGGCGTCCGCGGTGGCCCTGTGCGGCAGCCTGCCGCCCGGGGTGCCGGTGGGCGCGTACGCCGGGCTGATACGGCTCGCGAAGGCGGCCGGGGTGCCCGTGCTCCTGGACACCAGCGGCGAGCCCCTGCGCCGCGGAGTCGCGGCCCGCCCGGACATGGTCAAACCCAACACCGAAGAACTGGCCGAACTCACCGGCTCCCACGACCCCCTGCGCGGCGCCCAGGACGCCCGGCGCCGGGGCGCCCGGTCGGTGGTCGCCTCCCTCGGCACGAACGGCCTCCTGGCGGTCACCCCGGAAGGCCGCTGGCACGCCACCCCACCCGCCCGCCTCCACGGCAACCCGACGGGCGCGGGCGACTCGGCGGTGGCGGGCCTGCTGTCGGGCTTGGCGGAACAACTCCCATGGCCGGACCGGCTGTCCCGGGCGGTGGCGTTGTCGGCGGCGACCGTACTGGCGCCGGTGGCGGGGGAGTTCGACCGGGGGGCCTACGAGGAGCTGGTGGGGCGGGTGGCGGTGACCGGGGAGGTCAGCGCGGCTTGAAACCGGCGCCTAGTTCTTGACGTGGCCCTTCTTCAGGTACAGCTGGTCGAGCAGGATGTTGCACTTGTCGCCGGCCTGGCAGGTCAGGGTGAGCGTATTGGAGCCCTGCTTGAGGTCGGGGTACGCGAAGCTCGTCATCCAGGCCTTGGCCGGGTCGGTCGCGCCCGTGAAGTTGCGGAAGTTGAACTTGCTGCCGAACGTCTTGCCGTTGACGGTGAGGGTCATCGACTGATCGTCGCCGGCGTTGTTGAACCGCGCGAAGAGCGTGTACGCGCCGCCCTCGGCAAGGTTGTCGATGGTCCAGGTCACCGAGGCGCCGACGTTGTTGAGATTGCCCACATACGTTCCGCCAGCCGCCAGGGCGCCCTGGACATCCGACGCCTTCGCCGCGCCACCGCCCAGCTGAAGATCCTTCGCATCGGACTTCGGCAGCTCCGCCGAAGCGCTGCTGCTCGCCGACTGACTCGGCTGCGAGCTCTGCGAAGTGGACGGCGTGCCGGAGGAGCCGCCGCCCGCCTTGTCGTTCTTGGAGTTGTCGTTCATCATCGCCACGCCGATGCCGATCACGACCGCGGCGACCACCGCGATCGCGCCGATCAGCAGGCCCTTGGTGTTCGGGCCGCGGCGACCGCCACCGCCGCTGTACGCCGGCTGCTGCGGGGCCGTGGGAGCGCCGCCGCCGGGAAGGGTCTCCGGCGCCGCGTAGTGCGCGCTCGGCTGGCCGTAGGCGGCCTGCTGCTGCGGCGCCTGGCCGTAGGCGGCCGTCTGCTGGACCTGGGCCGGCTGGCCGTACTGGCGCTGGCCGACCGCGCGGTTCCGGTTGACGGAGCCCGGGTAGCCGTAGCCGCCGCCACCGGACGGGGGCTGCGCGCCGTTGGCCTGCCCGTCGGCGTAGAGGTAGCCGAACGGGTCGTCGTCCTCGGGCGTGCTGGCGCCGTTGTTGCCGGACGTCATCTCCGTGGTACTCCTCAGCGGTGCGGGTCGAACGCGATACGTGGGGTCAGAATGGCGAGCCTACCCGCTCCCGCTGCCCCAAACGGGTGACTCGGATCGCATCGGTCCGCGGACCCGGCCCCTGACCTGGAGATCAGCCCGCGCGTCTGTGCTGTTTGGGACGAGATCGTTTCTCTACGTACATCCGCTCGTCGGCAGACTTCAACACTTCGTCCGCGGTCATGCCGCAGTGCGCCCACCCGATGCCGAAGCTGGCGCCCACGCGGACGGCCCGTCCCTCGGCGCGGATCGGCTGGATGATCTCGTTGCGCAGGCGTACGGCCAGGTCCTGGGCGTCGGCACGGCCGAGCCCGTCGGCGAGGATGACGAACTCGTCACCGCCGAGCCGCGCGACCGTGTCGCCGTCGCGCACCGCCCGCGACAGCCGCCGGGCGACCTCGATGAGAACTGCGTCACCCGCGTTGTGCCCGAACCGGTCGTTGATCGACTTGAAGCCGTCGAGGTCGCAGAAGAGGACCGCGAGCCCCTTGGTGCCGTCGTCGTGCTCGCTCTGTGGGGCGGCGGTGTGCACATGGTGGTCGTAGCCGTCGAACACCTCGACGCCGCCGCCGGGCCGGAAGTCGAAGCCGTGGCCGCCCGCGTCGTAGACGGGATGGCCGTACGCCGCGTCCAGGGACTCCAGGGCGCCGGGGTGCCCGGCGCGCTGACAGAGGCGGGAGGAGAGGCGGGAGCGCAGCTCGGCGGAGTTCGGCAGGCCGGTGAGCGAGTCGTGGGAGGCACGGTGGGCGAGCTGCAGCTCGCGCCGCTTGCGATCCTCTATGTCCTCGACGTGGGTGAGCAGGAAGCGGGGCCCGTCGGCGGCGTCCGCGACGACGGAGTTACGGAGGGAGACCCAGACGTACGTGCCGTCTCGACGACCGAGCCGGAGCTCCGCCCGTCCGCCCTCCGCCGAGGTCCTCAGCAGGGTGCCGATGTCCTCGGGGTGGACGAGGTCGGAGAAGGCGTAGCGGCGCATCGCGGAGGCGGGGCGGCCGAGCAGGCGGCACAGTGCGTCGTTGGTCCGCAGGATCCGGCCGTGCTGGTCGCCGCCCATCTCGGCGATCGCCATGCCGGAGGGGGCGTACTCGAAGGCCTGCCTGAAGCTTTCCTCACTCGCCCGCAGGGCCTGCTGGTCCCTTTCGAGTCTGACCAGTGCCCGCTGCATATTCGCACGTAGACGCGCGTTGCTGATCGCGATGGCGGCCTGGAACGCATACATCTGGAGCGCTTCGCGACCCCATGCGCCGGGCCGCCGGCCGTTGCGCGGCCGGTCCACGGACAGGACGCCGATCAGCTCACCGCAGCTGCCGCCGGGCGAGGGGGGCGTGTACATGGGGGCGAACAGCCGGTCCGAGGGGTGCCACTCGTCGTCGAAGCGGGGCGCGGGGCCGTCGGTGTACCACTGCGGGACGTCGTCGTCGTCGAGGACCCAGCCCTCGGTGTGCGGTATGAAGACCAGGTCGTCCCAGTGCTCGCCCATGCTCAGGCGGCGCTCCCAGGACTCCCGGGAGCCGACCCGGCCGGTGATGAGCGCCTCGGCCGCGGGGTTGCCGGCGAAGGCGGCGACGACGAGGTCTCCGTCCGGACGTACGAGATTGACGCACGCCAGCTCGTAACCGAGGCCTTTGACCACGCCGTCGGCGACCGTCTGCAGTGTGTCCGCCAGACTTCGGGCCGTGTTCATGTCAGCCATGACCTGGTGAAGTTGTCGCAGGGTCGCAAGACGGACGTACGGCTCCGACTCGGTCTCCATGCTCGCCCTCCCCCCGAGACCTCGCAGCGAATCAAGGGTTCTCATCGGCGTATCGTCATTGGCAGCTTCCCAGCCACTGAATCACAGCGCGCTGCCCACTCGGTACACAGGGTCAACAATTAGTGCCTCTTGTGACTCAAGTCACAGCTAAAGATGAACAATTGAGTGGTGTTTCTGCGTTTTCCCTATGCGTTTACTGAACGCAAACTTTGTGGGGATGTGAAGAAGCCTCCGCCGCTGGTCCTAGGTCCGGTATCGGCCCGGGGCCCGATGCGGCGGGCACAGGGCGGACACTAGCGTCTCGGAACGTGCCGAACACTCCCGCAGCCACGTTCCCGACCACTGCCCCGCCCGCCTCCGGGCATGCTGAGGGGGTGAGCAACGAGGAGTTCCGCGCCGCCATGTCCCGGCTGGCCGCGGGTGTGGTCCTGGTGACCGCGCAGGAGCCGCCGCTCGACCCGGAGGACCCGACGGCCCCGGGCGGCGAGGACGTCGGCATGACGGCGACGGCCTTCATGTCCGTCTCGCTGGACCCGCCCCTGGTCCTGGTCAGCCTGCGCGAGGGCTCCCGCATGGACGACCTGCTCGACGAGCAGCCCCTGTGGGCGGTCTCGGTCCTCTCCGAGAGCCAGCGTCACATCGCGGGCCGCTTCGCCATGAAGGGCCGCATCAGCGACCGCCTGCTCTTCGAGGACATCCCGTACGTCCGCGGGGAGGCGACCGGCGCCCCCTTGGTGGGCGGCGCCCTGGCCACACTGGAATGCCGCACGGAACAGCGGGTCCGGGCCGGCGACCACACGCTCGTGATCGGCCGAGTGCTGACAGCGGGGGTACCGAGCGCGGACGGGGGCCCGCTGGCTTACTTCCGGGGGCGGTACCGGCAGTTGGGCTGAACCGGGCACTTGGCGTGCGGCATTTCAGCCCGTCCGGCGTTTGAGGACGAGGCCGTTCAGGCAGACCTCCCCTGGTCCACCAGGGTGACGTCCTGCTCCGCCACCCGTGCAGCGTCCAGCACGATGTCGATGACAGCGATCCGGTCCCGTACGAACGTGAAGGCCAACGTCCGGTCCAGCCGCCCTTCGATGAACACCGCCAACCCGGTGACACCGTCGACCAGCGCAGGCCGCGAAACCGCTGCGAAGTGTCGGAAGCTGGACGCACCCTTGGCGACCGCTGCCGCCCCCGTAGTCACACCGACATCGGTGCGCGCGACGACGTCCGGGTCGAGCAACTCGACCAGGGCGTCGAAGTCACCCTCCCGCGCGGCCGCCAGAAACGCGTCCACGACCTCCCGCTGCCGCACCCGGTCGGCATCGTGCGCCTCAGCCCCCTGCACCCGCCGCCGCGCCCGACTGGCCAACTGCCGCGCCGCCGCAGGACTCCGCCCCACGATCTCTGCGACCTCCTCGTACGACACGGCAAACAGGTCGTGCAGCACGAACGCCAGCCGCTCAGCAGGCGTCAACGTCTCGAGTACGACGAGCAGCGCAACCCCGACCGAGTCGGCAAGCAGCGCATCCTGCTCGGGATCGCCGGCGAGGACCTCCCGCACGCGCGCGGTGCCCGTCCCGCCCTCCAATGGCTCCTCCGCCCGCGATTTGCGCGAGCGCAGCATGTCCAGACAGACCCGGCCGACGACGGTCGTGAGCCAGCCACCCAGATTGTCCACCTGCCGTGCGTCGGTACGACTGAGCCGGAACCAAGCCTCCTGCACCGCGTCATCAGCCTCGGCGCCGGAACCGAGCATTCGGTAGGCGACGGCCCGCAGATGACTCCGATGTGATTCGAATCGCCGGGCAAGAAATTCCTTCTCCGCCGGAAGGTCGTTCGGAACTTCGCTTTCGCTCATCGCCACAGCGCTCCCCGCTCACAGGTCCGTTGCCGGTTCTCACCGACATGACGGACGGGGAGGCGGGGATGTGACAAAGGACGTTCTACGAATAAGTGGGGGCCTTTCCGCGCCCGACCCTACGACCAGTCCCGCCCGGACCGCCCCCGCTTCGTATCGGAGCGCTGCTTCTTCTCCCGCAACCGCCGCTCATTGATCCCGCGCGGAATACGGGTCGGCCGCCGCGGCTTGGGCGGCGGCGCGCTGGCCTCGGCGAGGAGGGCCGCGAGCCGTACGGCGGCGGTCTCGCGATTGCGCCACTGGGACCGGTGCTCGGAGGCGCGTACGACTACAACCCCGTCGACGAGCCGGCCGGCGAGCCGCTCCAGCGCCCGCGCCTTCCACACCTCGGGCAGGGCTTCGGTCCTCGCGAGGTCGAAGCGCAGCTCCACCTGCGAGTCACTGGTGTTGACGTGCTGCCCGCCGGGCCCTGACGACCGCGAGAAACGCCACATGAGCTCGGCCTCGGGGAGCGAGACGGAGCCGCGGATGAGGTAGGGACCGGACATGCCGTCCATGGTTGCGCAGCTGACCGGCACACGTCACGCGAATAACGTTCACCCCGTGTTCGGTAAAGAAAGTAAAGACACGTGGAACCTTCGGCGCCCCTCTTGGCGTTGGTACAGGTAGCTGTAGCTTCAAGCCCGTACGTCGTACCGCCGTACGCAAACGAGGGAAAGGACTCCCAACCATGGCTGTAAGCCTGTCCAAGGGTGGCAACGTCTCGCTCACCAAGGAGGCTCCGGGCCTGACCGCCGTCACCGTGGGCCTCGGCTGGGACGTCCGCACCACCACCGGCACGGACTTCGACCTCGACGCCTCCGCGATCGCGGTCAACGCTCAGGGCAAGGTCTTCTCCGACGCCCACTTCGTCTTCTTCAACAACAAGCAGACCCCGGACAACACCATCGTCCACACCGGTGACAACCGCACCGGCGAGGGCGAGGGCGACGACGAGGCGATCAACGTCAACCTGGCGGGCCTCCCGGCCGACATCGACAAGATCGTCTTCCCGGTCTCCATCTACGACGCGGAGAACCGCTCGCAGAACTTCGGCCAGGTCCGCAACGCCTACATCCGCATCATCAACCAGGCCGGCGGCGCCGAGATCGCCCGCTACGACCTCTCCGAGGACGCGGCCACGGAGACGGCCATGGTCTTCGGCGAGCTCTACCGCAACGGCGCGGAGTGGAAGTTCCGCGCGGTCGGCCAGGGCTACGCCTCTGGTCTGGTGGGCATCGCGCAGGACTTCGGCGTGAACGTCTGACGCACGCCGCAGAGCGGTCTCGGGGTCCTCGGTCGTCGATACCGAGGGCCCTGCCGCACCCCTGCGTCTAGAGATCCTCGGGCAACAGCCGGAACGCCTTGTGCCCGGTCAGAGGCCGCAGCATGCGGAAGTGGCCGTCCGAGGTGAACATGACGTCCGTTCGGTATGCGGCGGCAAGGGCGACGTTCATCGCGTCTGTCAGGCCAACTCTCCTGCCGCCGTCGGCATCCCGGTAACCCTCAGCAACAGCGACGGCGGCGCTCAAGTGCGTGCTCACATGCGGCACTTCGAATCGTCGGGTCACCACGTTGCGTTCGATGAACCGTGCCGCCACGACAGCTTTCTCGGCTCCGGCCCGCGTAGCGATCAGGTAGTCCAGCTCCGCCAGGACCATCGGGGAGACGATGAGGTGGCTGATCGAAGCCAGGGCCTTTTTATGCTGGTCATGGCCGGCCAGCCTCGGGTCCAGGAGCCGGTACAGGGCATTGGTGTCGGCGATGGCGACGAGGCTCAATCTCCCATCCCCCTGAGCGTGTCCACGATCTCGTCGTCGGTGAGGTCGGGAAGGCCGAGGTCAGGAAGGTCGATCTCCCCCATCGGATCAGTCGGATACGCCGGGATGTCATCCGCCTTGATCGGCACGACCCGAGCAACGGCTACGCCGTTCTTCGTGACGGTGATGGTCTCCCCGCGTGCGGCCGCAGCGAGTATCTGCGAGGACTTCTGGTTGAACTCACGGGCGGTCGTCTCCATGTAGTACAGGTTACTACCTCCTCGTCAACCAGACCGGCGGAGCCGAGATGCTCCGGCTCCGTGCCCGTCAGGCCTGCACACGAAGGCGGACCAGGTGGTCGGGCTGACGGTGAGGCGGGGGCCGTCGAGGTTCTTGGAGTCGCGGATGTGGATGGTGCGGGGGGCTACCGCGATCTCGACGCAGGACTCGCCGTCGGTGCCGCTGCTTTGACTGCTCTTGAACCGGTCCAGCGCCACTTCGACGCAGGAGTTGCCGTCATTCCCAAGACCCTCACCGCCCGCTTCCCCGAGGCGCGACCCGTATCGCCGCCGCCCTGCGCGAACTGGAAGCCAACGGCTACCTGCGCCGCGAACGCACCCGCACCCCCGGCGGCCGTATCGTCACCCGCACCGTCTCCTGCAACCAGCCGGGCCGTCACGGCCGAGCCGACCACCTCCGCGCCCCGCCAGACCCACCCGCCCGAAAAAGACCCCACCCAACCCCCTCCCCCCGGTACCGCAGCCGTCCTACGCCTCCCCCACCCTCATCCAGCAGGCCACCGACGTCCTCGCGGATCTCCACCGCCACGACCGGGCCCTTGCTGCCCACGATCGCCGACTGGACGATCTCCACGGACGACCTGCCCCGCTACCAGCCCATCGGCCGGTAGTACCCCAGCACCGCCGCCAACTGCGCAAACCACTCCCCCAGCTGCGCCCTCGGCTTCGCCTGCACCACGCACTCGTAGAACTGGCCGCTCGGCAGCACCACCGCCACCATCAGAGCCTTGCCGTTCGGGCTCGCCTTGTAGTGGATGCTGCCGATCTCCTGCCAGGAGAACTCGATGGCCGCACCGTGATCCTCGAAGGCGACGCCCGCGAAGTCGACCACGACCGAGTTGTGGACGTCGACCGCCATGAACTCCGGCCCTTGCGCAGGCGGTTGGGGTTGCGGATTCGGGGCGGCGTACTGAGGGGGCGGCGGGCCGAAACCGGCCGGGGCCGTGGCAGGTGGGTGCGGCGGCGGGGGCGGTGGCTGCTGACCGTACTGGGGCTGATGGCCGTACGGCGGCTGCGGCGGTGTCGTCATGGTCTTCCGTCCCCGGAATCGTGGTGTGGCTTCCGGGAAATCTTCCCAAAGGTCAGCACATGGTCTTCGACCCCGCCCGCATGAGCCGCACCGCGCCCGTGCACCATGCCGAGGTGGACTGGACGACCTTGGCCGGAACCGGACTCGGCGCGCTCATCGGCGTCGGCTCGACCCTGCTCGCCGACCGCGCTCGCTGGCGACGCGACGCGACGGAACGCGACCGTCAGGAACGCAGGGACATCTACGTGACCTGCCTGACGAAGTACCGGCTGGCCTACGAAGCCATGCACGCAACCGCACGCGCACACCAGCGACGGGACACCCTGGACACGGCCGTACGGGAGGCGTTCCGCACCTCGGGCTGCGACGAGGTCCGCGAATCGGCCCTGATCTGCGCGCCGCAGGAGATGTCAGACGTCCTGGAAGCCGTCTACGGCACTCTGCGGGAGCTGCAGGATATCTTCGCCACAGGTGACCCGGCCCTCGACTCCCCCGAGTTCCAGGAGCAACGGCTCAAGCACGGCCGGGCGGTCTGGGCGGCGCGGGCGGCGATGCGGGCCGATCTCGAGCGACGGGTGTGACGGCCGGATCGTCCCTCTCTCGGCCTGCTCTCGTGGACTCCTCAGGGGCGGTCCGGCTTCCCCTCCCCGTACAGCCAGTCCTTCCAGATCTCCTTGAAGTCCTTGTCCGGTGCCTTCTTCTCGACGTACGCGGTGAAGTCGTCGGTGTCCGCGTTGCCGTGGCGGTGGGCGGCGGCCCAGCCCTGGATGATGTCGTAGAAGGTGTCGTCTCCGACGGTCTGCCGGATCTTGTGCAGGACCATCGCGCCGCGCTCGTAGACGGGGCTGTCGGAGATGTGCGCCGCATCGCTCGGCTCGGCCGGCGGGAAGGCCCACATGTCCTTGTCGCCGTCGTTGTAGCGGGACTCGAAGGTCTCCTGGCAGGTGTCGCCGCCGTGGTCCTCGTCCCACAGCCACTCCGCGTACGTCGCGAAGCCCTCGTTGAGCCACATGTCCCGCCAGCTCTTCGGGGTGACCGAGTCGCCGTACCACTGGTGGGCCAGTTCGTGGACCAGGGTCCCGGTGTCGGGGGCGCCGGGGAAGACCGGCCGGTTCTGGGTCTCCAGGGCGTACCCGGCGTCGTCCGGGCGGTCGACGATCGCTCCCGTGGAGGAGAAGGGGTACGGCCCGAAGTTGTCCTCCTCCCACTCGATGATCTCGGGGAGCTGCGCGAGCACCTTCCGGCTCGCGTCCGCCTCGGTCGGGTCGACGGCGACGTACACGGGCAGGTGCTTGCTGCCGACGGTGTACCGGCTGATGTCGTAGTGGCCGATGGCGAGGGTGGCGAGATAGGTCGCCATCGGTTCGGCGGTGTGCCAGGTGTAGGTCGTACGGCCGGCGCTGCTCGTCTCGCCCGTCAGTTCCCCGTTGGACACGGCCTGCAGGCCCTTCGGGACGGTGACGGCGAGGTCGTACGACGCCTTGTCGGAGGGGTGGTCGTTGCCGGGGAACCACGCCATGGAGCCGGTGGGTTCGCCGAGTGCGAGCGCGCCGTCGGCGGTGCGCAGCCAGCCCTCCTCCGACTCGTCGGGGTCGGTGATGGTCACCGGGCTGCCGGAGTAGCGGACGGTGATCCGGAAGGTCTCCCGGGCGCGGAGGTCGTCGTGCGGGCGGACGGTGAGCTCCTGCCCGGTGCGGTTCCAGCGGGCGCGTCTGCCCTCCACGGTGACCTCGTCGACGTGCAGTCCCTTGAGGTCGAGGTTGAAGGCGGAGAGGTCCTGGGTGGCGCGGGCGGTGATGGTCGCGGTGCCGGTGAGGCGGTGCCCGCCGGCGGGGTCGTAGGCGAGCTTCAGGTCGTAGTGGCCGACGTCGTATCCGCCGTTGCCCACCTTCGGGAAGTACGGGTCACGCAGGCCGGAGCCGCCCGGAGTGCCGTGGACGCCGCCGTCGCACGCCGTCACGGCCGGGACCAGGAGCACGGCGAGGGCGCAGAGAACTGCGGGGGCTCGACGGACCATGGGGGCGCGGAGAGCTGCGGGGACAACGGGTACGGGTCTGGGCACGCCGGTGATCCTATGGCGGCGTGACACCATCTCGTACGTGCTCGACATCGGCTATGCCCTCTCCAACCGTTTCCCGGATCCCCCGCAGACGGACTACCGCCGCGCGGACGTCCATGCCCTGCGGCACGACCTGTTCTGCGGTGACGTCTATCTCGCCGACACCAAGGCGGACCGGGAACTGTCCACAGCCTGGGGATGGGTGCCGGTGCTCGACTTCGCGTGGGCGCTGTGCGACATCGTGGAGCGCATCGACCGCGACCCGGCGGGCTCCCGCGCGTCGCGGCCCCAGCGGGCCGAGCTCGACTTCACCGAGTCGACCGACCGCATGCTCTTCGAGCGGCGCTTCGGGTGGGTGGACGTGGAGGCCGACTGGATGCCGGCGGAGGAGCCGCCGCTCTCCTTTGCCCACAGTGAACTGCGGCGCGAAGCGCGGGATTTTCTGCATGATCTGATTGCCGATCTGGTCGATCTGCATGAGGATCTTGGGGAGAATCCGGCGATCTGGACGCTGCAGGCCCGGTTTCCCAGGTTGCCGTGAGCTGGCGCGGCCGTCCTGGGGGCTGCCGCCCCCAGACCCCCGCTTTCGGCCTGAACGGCCTTGTCCTCAAACGCCGGACGGGCTGAAAGATCAAACCCCCGCCCGTGAAGATCAAGCCCCCGCGGGGAAAGACCGAGCCGACGAACCCCGAAAAGTCCCCGTCCCTCAGCCCTCCACCCGAATCCCCATAGCCGCCGCGAGCACCGGCGCCAGGTCCACCAGCTGCCCCGGACTGATCACCGCCCCCGCCAGCCGGTCCACCCCCCGCGCGATGCCGAGTTCGGCCGCCGCTCTGAGGTCCACGTCCTTCAGTTCCGCCGCGGTGAGGTCCGCCTCCTTCAGGACGCAGTCCACGAACTCCACGCGCTCGAGGCGGGCGCCCCCGAAGTCCGGCTCCACCAGCACGCAGCTCTCGAAGACGACGTCCTTGAGTCTGGCCGCGCGCAGGTTCAGGTAGTCGATCTTGCCGCCGCGGATCACCACCCGCTCCAGCACCGCCCCGTGCAGCTGCACGCCTCCGAGGCGGGCGTCGACCACCTCGACGTCACGCAGGGTGGCCTCGGCGAGGTTGGTGCCGACCCCGCGCAGCCCCGTCAGGACCGAGTCGAGGATCCGGGCGTGCTGCAGCCCCGTCTCGTCCAGCGCGCACCCCGTCAGCGCGCAGTCCATGAAGCGGGCACCCCCGCCGTCCTGCCCCGCGAGGTCCGCCTCCCGGAACTCCAGCCCGTCGTAGTCCCCGTCCGGCTCCAACTCGCCGCCCTCGAAAGGCTCCAGCGCAGGCAGCCGCACCTCCGGCCGCCGCGCCCCCTTCACCGCCGTACCGCTGGAGCCGCCCATCCCGCCCGCCTCTCTCCTCGCCATGCCCCCCATGGTGCACTCCACCACTGACAACGGCTCTGACCAGGCAGAACGCCGCCCATGTCACATTCCGGGGGCCCGATCCGTCGTATCCACAGAAAGGCGGACCGAAGCGAGGGAGACCCGAACGGCCGTACGGGCACCCTCGACAGGCCGGGCACCGGTGTCACTGGCGCTCGGCCGCCGGGCCACCGGCCCCCTTGACCTCAAGAATGCTTGAGGTTGAAGGCTGGGGTGCCTGACAAGCAATCGATGGGGGATCCAGCATGCACGCCATCCGGCTCCACGCCTTCGGCCCCGCCGAGAACCTCCGCTACGAGGAGATGGCGGACCCGCTGCCGGGTCCGGGCCAGGTCCGTATCGCCGTAGCGGCGGCGGGAGTGCACCTGCTCGACACCGCCCTCCGTGAGGGCGAGCAGGGACCGCTCCCCGAGCCGACCCGGCTGCCCACCGTGCCGGGCCGCGAGGTCGCCGGCTTCGTCGAGTCGCTCGGCGAGGGCGTCGCCGCGCTGTGGCTCGGCAGGCGCGTGGCCGCCCACCTCGGATTCGCCCCGGGAGGCTACGCCGAGCTGGCCGTCACCGAGGTCGACCGCGTGCACGAGATCCCCGCCAACCTGGACTTCGCCGCGGCCGTCGCCATGATCGGAACAGGGCGTACGGCGATGGGGATCGTGCAGTTCGCGGAGCTCGGCCCGGACGCCGTGGCCGTGATCCCGGCCGCCGCGGGCGGCATCGGCACCCTGCTCGTGCAGTACGCGAAGAACGCCGGCGCCACCGTCGTCGGTCTGGCGGGCGGCCCGGAGAAGACGGCGCGCGTGGCGGCCAACGGCGCCGACCTCGCCGTCGACTACAGCGACCCTGGATAGCCGGACAAGGTCCGCGCCCATCTGGACGGACGTCCCGCCACCGTCGTCCTCGACGGCGTGGGCGGCGAGGTCGCCCGCCACAGCACACGGCTCCTCGGCCCCGGCGGCAGACACCTCGTCTTCGGCTGGTCGGCCGCGGGCATCCGCGGCGGCGGGCCCTATCTCGTGGACGGCGTCTCCGAACGGGTCCTCGGCCCCGTGATGATGCGGAAGGCCGGCGGCCCCAACCCCGTACAGACCCTGGAACTGCGCGCCCTCGCCGAAGCAGCCGCGGGCAGGCTGACCCCCGCCGTGCAGCGCTTCCCGCTCGCCGAGGCGGCGGCCGCGCACCGTGCGCTCGAGACGCGCGGAACGACCGGAAAGGTGGTACTGGAGCCATGACCAGGCACAAGGCATCCGCAGATGCGATACGTACCGATTCATGGTCTTCTGACCGAGTGAGCGTCACCCGTACAGGCGAAGCCACCCCTCCCGTGGACGCCGACCCCCGCCGCTGGTGGGGCCTGGTGATCATCGCGCTCGCGCAGCTCATGGTCGTCCTCGACGCGACCATCGTGAACATCGCCCTCCCCTCCGCACAGCGCGACCTGGGCATGTCCGACGGCAACCGCCAGTGGGTGATCACCGCCTACACGCTGGCCTTCGGCGGTCTGCTCCTGCTCGGCGGCCGCATCGCGGACCTGGTGGGGCGCAAGCGGACGTTCGTCTTCGGGCTGATCGGCTTCGCCGCCGCCTCCGCGCTCGGCGGGGCCGCCACCGGTTCCGGCATGCTCTTCGGCGCCCGCGCGCTGCAGGGGATCTTCGCCGCCGTCCTCGCGCCCTCCGCGCTGTCCCTGCTCACCACGACCTTCACCGACCCGAAGGAACGCGGAAAGGCCTTCGGCATCTACGGCGCCCTGGCCGGCAGCGGTTCGGCGATCGGGTTCATCGTCGGCGGGCTGCTCACCGAGTACCTGAACTGGCGCTGGTGCCTGTACGTCAACGTGCCCATCGCGATCGTCGCCGTCTTCGGTGCCTTCGCGCTGCTGCACGACCGTCCGGGCCACAAGGGCGCCCGCCTCGACGTGCCGGGTGCGGTGCTGGGCTGCGGCGGACTGGTCGCGATCGTCTACGGCTTCAGCGAGGCCGAGCCGAGGGGCTGGACCGACCCCCTGGTGCTGGCGCTGTTCGCGGTCGGCGTCGCACTCCTGGTCGCCTTCGTGTGGTGGCAGAACCGGGCCCCGATGCCCCTGCTTCCGCTGCACATCGTCAAGGACCGCAACCGGGCGGGCTGCTTCCTGACGATGATGCTCGCCGTGATCGGCATGTTCGGGCTGTTCCTGTTCATGACCTACTACCTGCAGGTGGTGCTCGGCTACTCGCCGGTGAAGACCGGTCTGGCCTATCTGCCGCTGACCGCCGCGATCATCACCGGCTCCACCCAGATCTCCGCCCGGCTGCTGCAGCACGTGGCGCCACGGATGCTGATGGTCCCCGGCATGGTCCTCGCGTCCGGCGGCATGATGCTCCTGACCCGGATGACCACCCACTCGTCGTACGCGACCGAGGTCATGCCCGGTCTGATCCTGATGGGTCTCGGCATGGGTCTGACCTTCATGCCGGTCTTCGCGACCGCGACCGCGGGCGTCGCCCCGCACGACTCCGGTGTGACCTCGGCGACCGTCAACACCTCGCAGCAGGTGGGCGGTTCCATCGGTACGGCCCTGCTGAACACCATCGCCACCACCAGCAGCACCGCCTACATCGCCGCCCACCTCCACAACCCGGCGCAGAAGGCCCTGATCGCCAAGGAGGGCGTCGTGCACGGCTACACGGTCGCCATCTGGTGGGCCGCCGGGATCATGCTGCTGGCGGGGCTGGTGGCCGGGCTGATGGTGACGGCAAAGGCCCCGAAGCACGGGGCGCCGGCCCAGGAAGCCGTACCGGAGCCGGTGGCGTAGGACCGCCCGCTAAAGCGGGGAGGGGCCGCTCGGACCGCGGGCCCCTCCCCTTACCGCCGCCAGCGGGAGCGCCCCTTCAGGGGCGCGGGGCTGTATCGATATGCGGCTCCGCCGCGCGGGCGCGACCAGCCACAACGGCGCCGCAGACAATCAACGACCCATCGCGGCACCCCAGTGCGGAGCGCTACCGCAACCGACGCACGTCGATGGCCCAGATCCCCCGCCCATGCGTCGCCGCATACAGCCGCCCGTCCGGACCGGTCCGCAACTGCGTTCCCGTGAATGCAATCAGAGGGTGAAAAATCCTCAGTGCCGCCCCGCCACCTTATCGGCGAACTGCGCCAGCTTCGAGGACTCCGCGCTGTACGTGGCGCGTTCCCGCCGGTCGGCGGCCCGGTAGGTGGCGTACATCCCCTGCACCCCGAGCCACCGCAACGGCTCCGGCTCCCACTTGCGCACCTTGTGCCCGACCCATGGCAGATCGGTCAGCTCCGTCCGGCCGCCCTGCCCCGAGTCGAACTGCACCAGGTCCCTGAGCGTCCGCGCCGCGAGATTCGTCGTCGCCACCCCGGAGCCGACATAGCCGCCCGCCCAGCCGAGCCCCGTCGACCGGTCCAGGGTCACCGTCGCGCACCAGTCCCGCGGCACCCCGAGCACCCCCGACCAGGCGTGCTCGATCCCCACCCCCGCCAGCGAAGGGAAGAACCGCACCAGGATCTCCCGCAGCGCCTCGACCGTCTCCGCCTGCGTCCGCCCGTCGTTGTCGGTCCTCGAACCGAAGCGGTACGGCACTCCGCGCCCGCCGAGCGCGATCCGCCCGTCGGCGGTCCGCTGCGCGTACATGTAGGCGTGCGCCATGTCCCCGAGCGTCTCCAGCCCGTTCCAGCCCACCGACTCCCACTCCCCGGCGGTGAGCGGCTCGGTCGCGATCATCGAGGAGTTCATGGGCAGCCAGGTGCGCCGCTGCCCCTTCAGGCGCGCGGTGAAGCCCTCCGTGCAGCGCAGGACGTAGGGCGCCCGGACCGTCCCGTACGGCGTCACCGCATGCTTGGGCCGGATCTCCGCCACCGGCGTCAGCTCGTGGATCGTCACCCCGAGCGCCTCGACGGCGGCCGCCAGCCCCTTCACCAGCTTCACCGGGTGCAGCCGCGCCCCGTGCGGGGTCCAGGTCGATCCGACCGCGTCCGCGACCCGGATCCGCTCGGCGGTCTCCCCTGCGCCGTACAGCTCACGGTCCTTCTCCCCGTACGACAGTTCGAGCTCGTGAAAGGCCTTGAGCCGCGCCAACTGGGCGGGTGTGGTGGCGACTTCGAGCACGCCGCCCTTGTGGATGTCGGCCTCGATGCCCTCCTCGCGCGCCGCCCGGACGACCTCGTCCACGGTCTCGTTCATGGCCTTCTGCAGCCGTACGGCGGCCTCCCTCCCGTGCAGTTTCGCGTACCGGTCGCGCCCGGCGATCCCGTTGTACAGCCAGCCGCCGTTGCGCCCAGAGGCCCCGTACCCGCAGAACTTCTGCTCCAGGACGGTGATACGGAGGAAGGGCGCCGCCTTCTTCAGGTAGTACGCGGTCCACAGTCCCGTGTACCCGCCCCCGACGATCACGACGTCGGCGGACGCGTCACCGCCGAGCGGCTCCCGCACCGCCGGGAAACCGTCGTCCGCGTACCAGTGGGAGATACCGCCGTTCACGACACTGCTCACCGAGCTGCTCATGGCCGGAAAGCTAACCCCTGAGGTCCGAAACTGTCTCCCTCGGATCCCACGCGGGCCCCCGTCCCATGACCAGCGGATAACACGCGAGCCCGATCAGCACCGACACGAAATGCCCGAGGTCGGTGAAGGTCGGCGAGTCCGCGAGCGGTTCCCCGTACACGAAGAACACCCCCGCCAGATACAGATACCGCCAGGGCGCCGCGATCCGGTAGGCCAGCACCCCCACCACCCCTGCGAGGGCGTAACTCACCCCGATATCAAGAGTATTGACGGCCGAGTGCTTCACCACCCCGTCCTGCACCGCCCTCAGCAGGGCTCCCTCGCTGATCAGCGTCGCCAGCACATGGGCGGCCACGCACACCATCAGCCACCGCAGCGTCCCCAGCCACCGCTCGGCCTGCGCATGGAAGACGGTGTACTGGAAGGCCACGTAGAGGAACTCATACGGAAACCAGTCGCCCCCGTCGATCCACATCGCGCTCTGCAGGAGCACCCGCCCGGGGTCGTTCGACAGCTCATGGATGTTCGTGGACCGCTGCCGCAGGAACTCCTGCTCGAAGTGCGGCGACATGTGGTGCAACGCGACGGTGGTGACGAACAGGACGGCCAGCCAGAGATACGTGCCCGGCGCGCTGCAGACGTAGGCCCACACCCTCTGCCCGAGCCCCCGGTCAATTCGCATGAGGCGATTCACGCACGTAAGTATCGTCGCAAGGGTGATCGACATTCCGGGTGAGCTGGCAGCGGCACAGGAGAAGTTCAACGGCGCTGCGGGACGGGCCTTCATCGCGGGCCTGCCGCGCCTGGCAGAGGAGTTCCTCGATCTCTGGGAGCTACGACTGGACGGGCGCCCCATGCACGGAGTCACCGCCCTCGTCCTCCCGGTCCTGCGCTCCGACGACACCCCTGCCGTGCTGAAGCTGCAACTGCTGGACGAGGAGAGCGTGGGCGAGCCGGTGGCCCTGCGCCTGTGGGACGGCGACGGCGCGGTCCGCCTCCTCGCCCACGACGAGACGACCCACAGCATGCTCCTGGAACGCCTCGACCACACCCGCATGCTCGCGCGGCTCCCCGACACCCGCGAGGCCGTCCTGGTCATCGCCCGCCTGCTGGCCCATCTGACCGCCACCCCGGCCCCGCAAGGCATGCGCCGCCTCGGCGACATCACCCAGGCCATGCTGGACCGGACCCCCCGGGCACTGAAACGCATCCCGGACCCCGAAACCCGCAGCCTGGTCGCGGACTGCGCGGCCGCCGTACGAGAAGTCGTGGACGAACCGGGCGACCGCCTCCTCCACTGGGACCTGCACGACGAGAACGTCCTGGCCGCGGACCGCGCCCCCTGGCTCGCCATCGACCCCAAACCCCTGGCGGGCGACCCCGGCTTCGAACTCTGGCCGGCCCTCGCCAACCGCTTCGACACCGACGAGATCCGCTGGCGCTTCGACGCGATGACGGACGTACTCGGCCTGGACCGCGCACGCGCGCGTGCCTGGACGCTGGGCAGACTCCTGCAGAACACCCTCTGGGACGTGGAGGACGGCCGCGCACCGGAGCCCAGCGACCTGGAAATAGCCAGGCGGCTGCGCACCCAGGCCTGAAGACGACCCACGCGTACCCTCACGGATGTGATCCGCGAAGCAAACCCCGCAGACATCCCCGTCATCCACACCCTGATCCGCGAACTCGCCGCCTACGAGAAGGCCCCGGACGAGGCGAGGGCCACCGAGGCCCAGCTCCGCGACGCCCTCTTCGGCGACCACCCCGCCGCCTACGCCCACATCGCCACCGACGACACCACCGGAACGCCGGTCGGCTTCGCCCTCTGGTTCCTCAACTTCTCCACCTGGCGCGGTGTCCACGGCATCTACCTGGAGGACCTCTACGTCCGCCCCACCGCCAGAGGCGCCGGCCACGGCAGAGCCCTCCTCACAGAGCTGGCCCGCATCTGCACGGAGCGCGGCTACGAGCGCCTCGAATGGTCCGTCCTGAACTGGAACACCCCGGCCATCGCCTTCTACGAGTCCCTCGGCGCCCGCCCGCTGGACGAGTGGACGGTGTACCGACTGACGGACGACGCGCTCAAGAAGCTGGCCGGCCGGCACAGCTGACGCCGGGAAGGGCAAAAGCCCAGGCCGGATTGCTCCTGACCTGGGCGAGAAGCGGCAGCGCGGCTGCTCAGAGGGCCTTGCTGTTGCAGCCCATGTCCGAACCGAGGTGGGAGGGCTGGGCACCCGGGTCGCCTTCGCCGTTCAGCGCGCCGCCCAGCAGGCCGTTGAGGGCGCCGAGGCTGCCGATGACGTCGACGTTCATGTCGTGCGAGCGGCACTCGATGTCCTGCGTGACGTCGATGTCGTGCCCCGGCTCGCCGTGTGCGAAGGCCGGGCCGACCCCGAAGGCGCCGATGCTGCCGAGGACAGCGGCGCCCACGATGGCGGCCTTCTGAAGCTTGCGCATTTCTTCTCCATTGATCGAGCGGAAGTGATCTGCAGCAGATCGAGTTGGGACGACGGACAACCAGCGGGAGGCCATCAGCCGAGTCGGGGCAGACCCAGGTTCCCGACGGGAGGAGCCGCAACCTGTCCGAGACCGAGCCCGGGCACCTGCGGTGCTGCGCTGGCGGGCGAGACCAGCGGGTCGATGAGCGGGTTCACCTGGGGGTTGAACTGCGGGTTCACCTGGGGGGCGACATGCGGAGCCGGCTCGGGGTTGAAGACCTGGGGCATGGCGACCTGCGGGGCGACCTTCGGCATGACCTCGGGCGACGACTGCGGGGCGACCTGCGGCTGAACCAGCGGCTGCTGCTGCGGCGCGGCCTGCGGGGCGGACGCCGGCGCACCGGCCTGCGCACCACCCACGGACGAGGCGACGGCGGTGGCCTGGCTCGGCTGCGGCGCGGCCTGCGGGGCGGGCGCCTGGGGCACGTACTGCGGCGCCGGCTGGGCGTAGGACTGCGGGCCACCGGACTGCGCGGTGCTGTCCGCGGTGGACGCGGCAACGGCCCGCGCCGGAGCGCTCTGCGGGGGTGCCGGGTAGTACTGGGGAGCCGGGGCCGGGTAGTACTGCGGGGGCGGTGCCGGGGCCGGGTAGTAGGCGGGCGCCGGGGCCGCGTACTGCGGCGCCGGGTAGTACGCGGGCGCCGGGGCCGGGTAGTAGGGGGCAGCCGGAGCGCCACCGGGGTACCCGGGGTAAGCGTCGGCATGGCTGACGCCGGCGCCGATGGCGGACAGACCGCCGGCCGCTGCTACGACGAGCGCGGCCTTGTGAATCTTTCGCATGGAACCCTCGGCCCTTCAATACCTGTGCAGGGAAATCCGTTGTATTCAGTGCTGTGTTGCGTGCGCTCAGTCTGATGTTCACGCCGGAGCCGACAGCGGATCCCCTTGCCCCTCTCACCGGTTCATGGTCGCTGCCCTCTCCCTGCTGGCAACGACATTTCCTTCTGCGCGGTCACGGGATCGAGAATTCCGTCACCCATTTGGAATTGATCGGATAACCGGTCCGCCGGGGGCGAATGGGTGACTGCTCCCCGACTGCCGTGACTGGCCCGGAACTTGCTTCGTTCCCCACGGGGACAGAGCGAAGACCCATCACCCACCGCAGCCGCCCAGGGCAGCAAGAGCAGCCACAACTCCACTGGCTCATCTGCTATTTCAGTACGTCCATGCCAGGTCAATGAAGGGCCGAAGGTTCCATGCGCAAGTTCCAGCACGTCGCGCTCGTCGTAGCAGCGGCCGGCGGTCTGTCCGCCATCGGCGTCGGCCCCAGTGTCGCCGACACTCCCGTCGCCTACGGCAACAGCGCCCCGCCCCCGGGCCCCGCCATGGCCGGCGCCTTCACCGCCACCCAGGCCACCGCCCACGCCTCCGGTGGACCCGCCCAGCGACAGGCGGCCCCGGCGCAGCCCGCCGAGGTTGCCCCGCAGGTCAATCCGCAGTTCAACCCGCAGATCAACCCGCACATCTCCTCGCCGTCGGCCCCGGCGCAGTCCGGCGGCAACGCCGACCAGCTCAACCTCTTCCGCCCGGCCCAGGAGTGCAGCCCGCAGTCCGTGCTCAACGCGAACCTCCCGGTCGCCGTGCTCGCCGCCGCCGAGACCAAGGGCGTCGCCTGCACCCAGGCCAACAGCCAGGCGAACGCCCTCGCCAAGGCCCACTAGGAGAGACCTCGGCCCACCGGGATCGCCGTACGACTTCAGGGAGCTGCCGCAACAAGATCACAGGACACGGCGCGTCGCTAGGTGATTGTCGGTTATTTCCTATTATTCTCCGTAACTGTAAGAAGTCGATCTGTTACGGATCGCACCCACTCACTCCACCGGAGATGACATGCACCAGCTTCGCAAGGCTGCCGTCCTGGTCGCCGCCCTCAGCACCGTCGGACTCCTCGGTGCCGGCACCGCTCAGGCTCACGACGACGGGGGCAAGGGCGGCAAGGGCGGCGACAAGTTCAACGTGCTGCAGAGCTCCAACTGCAAGTCGCACGACCTGAACGTCGACGTCCTCGGCCAGGTCGGCATCCTCAACGGCCTGCTCGGCAACGCGCTCAACGGCGAGGGCAACGCCGGAGGCCAGGACACCCACATCGGCTCGAGCATGGGCTGCAACAACAGCGCCTTCTAGTCGAATGACGGTCGCATAGACGGCCGAGAGCGGGAAGCAGGTCCCGGCACCGAGCTCCAGACTCGGTGCCGGGGCCCCATTTTTTTGTCACGCCAGTGATATTTCCGGGCATCGACCAGGGCAGTGAGGATCATCCCGAATTCGGCGCGCCGCACAGTCTTTTACGGGTATTTCTTATTAGCCTCCGTAACTGCACGAAGTCGATCCGTCACGGATCGCATCCACTTCACTCCACCGGAGATGTCATGCACAAGCTTCGCAAGGCTGCCGTCCTGGTCGCTGCCCTCAGCAGCGTCGGACTCCTGAGCGCCGGCGCCGCCCACGCCGATCAGGGCGGCTTCGGCTCGGGCGAAGGCGGCCATCGCGGCGGTGGCGTCAACATTCTGCAGAGCACCACCTGCCGTTCGCACGACGCCAACGTCGACGTCCTCGGCCAGGTCGGCATCCTCAACGGCGTCGCGGGCAACCTGCTGAACGGCGAGGGCAACCCGGGCGCCCAGGACACCCACCTGGGCTCGGACATGGGCTGCAACAACAGCGTCGGCAAGTAGCCGGCAAGTAAGCCGGAAAGTCAGAACAGTCCTCGGTGCCCCGGCCGGTCGGCCGGGGCACCCGGGCTTTCACAGGGCCGGAATGCCGAAATGCCGGATCGGGAGTCGCCCCGGTCCGGCACTCGTCGATCGCACCTCAGAAATCGAAGTGCGGGGTCGTGACACGGGGCGCCGTGACATGAGGCGCCGTGACATGGAACGCCCTGATGTGGGGCCGCTTGAACCCCTTGGGCGTCGGGGCCTTGTTGGTGCAGTCCACCACCGGCCCGACATGCGTCGACCCGTTGTTGAGCATGCCGTCCTCGGGCAGCACCAGTCGCGGGCGCGAGATCGTCGAGCAGCTCTGCGACTGCTTGACGACGAAGGTGCCGTGCTTGCCCTTGTGGATGCTCTCGCTCTTGTGCACGCAGACGGTTTCCCCTGCCGCGTTGGTCTTGCAGTCACGCGGGTTCTCGTCCGCCTGCGCGTGCACGGCCCCGACACAGATCACGGCGAGACTTCCGAGGATTCCCGAGACGGTTGCGATTTTCTGCCGACTGAACATGCGCTGTGTTCCTTTGATCGATATATCGGTACAGCCCGGACGCGCACCCTGATGGGTTCACTGCGCGTCCGGGCTGCCTTTGCCGTTGAGGGTTTTGTTCAGGTCGTTGCGCCAGGGGCTTCTTTACCTGGAGCCGTACGGGGTGGCGTACTGCGGCGCGTACTGCGGCGCCGCCTGGGGGGCGGCGTACTGAGGCGCGTACTGCGGCGCGGCAATGTACTGGGGGGCGACGTACTGGGGCACGAAGTACTGGGGCGCGGGCTGAGGTGCGGCCATCGGGGCGGCCTGCGGCGCGGCCGGCGGCGCGAAGTTGACGTTCATCGGCGCGAAGTACGGAGCGGCCTGCGGGGCAGCATACGGAGCCGCCTGCGGGGCGTCGTGCGGAGCCCATCCCCCGCCGCCGCCGTAGGCCACAGCGTTGGCCTGCGAGGAAGCCACCGCGGTGGCCCCGCCGCCCCAGCCGTCGGTGGCGCTGCTGACGCCGGCCCCGAGGGCGGAGAGCCCCGCGACCGCTGCAATCACTGCCGCGGCGCGCTGAAACTTGCGCATGATTAGACCCTTTCCTAGCTGGGCGGGAAGCCCTGGCTCGACTACTTAATGTGAGCATATACACACGAAACGTAGTCATTTGGGATCTTGGGCCCTTCTGTGCACCGTGTCGGCTTATGCCAAAGCAGCCTTCCGCCCGCTCGGCCGCGGACTCGGAGAGGGAAAGGGATGTTGCAGGACGGGCAGTTGATGATGCGGTTCGGTCGCGCACTCGGCGCTCTCCCGTAAAACGACGATTCCCCCGGCCCAAGTCACGGGCGGGAAGCGGCAGTCACCCATCTGCCGCGGGCAGAGATAAAACGGCACAGAAAAAGCGGACGGCCGGTCCGGGTCGCCCCGGTCCGGCCGTCCGCCGCTTGGAAGTGCGGGCCTCAGCCCAGCAGGCCACCGGGCAGTTCCGAGGGGGTGTCCTTGTCGTCGACCCCAGCAGCGTTGGGGGAACAGGTCACCTCGGGGCCGATCTTGGTGCTCCCGCTGTTCAGCAGGGGGATGACGGGCAGCTCCATGGGCGTCTGCGGGGTGCAGGTGTTGGCCCGGCGGACGATGAAGTCCTCACCGTCGGACGTCTTGCCCGCGAACCGCTGGACACACGTGACGTCGCCCGACGCGCTCACCGTGCAGGCTCCCGGGCCCGCCGCCGCATACGCCTGAGT
The DNA here is from genome assembly GCF_053593775.1 of Streptomyces sp. NPDC002092. Lineage (NCBI taxonomy): Bacteria > Bacillati > Actinomycetota > Actinomycetes > Kitasatosporales > Streptomycetaceae > Streptomyces > Streptomyces sp. NPDC002092. Next base: position 111,855 of record NZ_JBSFDG010000003.1, on the reverse strand, counting down.
GGCTCCGGTGCAGGTCACGGCGAGGCCGCACAGAAGCCCCGAGACGGCCGCGATCTTCTTCCTACTGAGCATGTGATCCGTTTCCTTTGTGAGGGGCACCCGGGCGCCGTGCGCCGCGGACCGGCCCGTTTCGCCTACGAAGTGAAGGGCTGACCTGCCGAAGGAACTTCCAGTGCCATCACGAACGCATGCGGGCCACCGGCGCGGCCTCGCGCTCCGGGCGGCCACACGTGAACGGGCCCCTGCGGGGGGTGACCCCGAGGGGCTCGCGGAAAGCGTCGCGCACGATTACGAAGTGAAGGCGTTGTTGAACTGACCGCAGGTGGTGTCGAAGGTCTCGGAGAGACCGAGCACGCCGATCGGGAGGTCGCCGTCGGCCACGGTCTGCGGACTGCACTCCTGGTACGGCCGGTAGTGCTCCGTCACCTTCGGCTTGGTGTCGCGAACGTGGCCGTGGCCGTGGGCGTAGGCGGTGCCGGCGCCGGCACCGATGACGGAGAGACCGCCAGCCGCCACTGCTGCTGCGATCATGGCCTGTTGAAGCTTGCGCATGAAACCCTCGGTCCTTCATTGCCTGGATGTCGAGGCAGATTGCCTACTGTGACTGGACGAACACTAGCAGTAACAACTAGGTATTCCACACTGCCGGATATCCCGTGTCCACTCGACGCGCGGCAACTCCGGCTTACGCAAAGTCCGTTCGAAGGAGCGCGTATTCTCCCCGTACGAGAATGGGGGCCACTCGCCCCCGGCCGGGATGAACTCCGGTTTCTCGAGCGCGACTTGTTCGTATGTTGAAATGCCCGGACGAGTGAATAGCGGTGTCCCGCAGACCGATTGGCGCACATCCGCCGATCACTCAATCCACTCAAAAGTGGGAACACCCCATGTTCCGGGTATCTCCTTTCGCGGTCGCGGCATTCCCTTGATCGGGTCCGCCCGATTCGGGCTCCAACTTCGACAGGAGACGCCCGTGCGAATCACCGACATCCAGCGCTGCGAAGTCCGGCCAGGACGGCTCGTCGAGTGGGCGCTCAGTCCGGCGACCGTCACCGTGGCGGCGGCCCTTCCGGAGGACCCCCGGCCGCCGGCGTACGTCCAGGAGTCGCACATCAGGACCGCCCGATCGGTGCACGAGGACGGCCTGTTCGTGCCGACCTGGGTCGGTACGGCATTCGACATCCCGGGCAGGATCGACCTCGACGCCCTGCAGGACGCACTGCGCAGCTGGACGCTCCGGCACGAGACGCTGCGCAGCGGATTCCGCTGGGACGGCGACGAGATGCGCCGTTTCACGCTCGCCACCGAGGACGTGTCCCTCCACCGGGAGGACATCGGCGACTTCCCCGACGCGACGCGGCTCGTCCAGCACCTCCAGGACCGCTTCGATTCCTCCGCGAGCGCGCTGAGCTGGCCCAACTTCCTCTACGCGGCGGTCGTCAGGGACGACGGCGCGAGCCTGTACATCGCCTTCGACCACAGCAATGTCGACTCCTACTCCATCCAGCGCATGCCCGCCGAGATCAACGAGCTCTACACGGCGGCCGCCGAGGGACGCCCCGTGGAGGAGTCACCGGTCGGCAGCTACGTCGACTTCTGCGAGATCGAGCGCGCGGACGCGGACCGGATCGACGGCACCCACGCCATCGTCGGCCGCTGGCGGGACTTCATCCGGCGGTGCAACGGCAAGCTGCCCAACTTCCCCGTCGACCTGGGCGTCGAGCCCGGCGGTGACCTGCCCAGGCAGAAGCTGATGCGCGAGATGCTCGTCGACGCGGACGCCGCCGCGGCGTTCGAGTCGTACTGCCGGCCCTTCGGCGGCAGCCTCGTCGGCGTCCTGGCCGCCACCAGCCTCATCGTCCACGAGATCGGCAAACAGCCCGTCTACCGCGCCGTCGTGCCCTTCCACACCCGGGTGAAGTCCAAGTGGTCCAACTCCGTGGGCTGGTACGTCGGCGGCGCCCCGATCGAGGTCGCCATCGACGAGGCACCCGATTTCCCCACCGCGCTGACCGCCGTGCGCGCCGAACTGCAGGCCAACAGGTCGCTGGCGCGCATGCCGCTCGCCCGCGTACTGCGGCTGCTCGGCGAGGACTTCCGGCCGACCTCGCCCGACCTGTACTCGATCGTCTCGTTCGTCGACGCACGAGGCATCCCCGGGGCCGAGCGCTGGGACGAGCTGGCGGCCTACGGACTGGTGCGGGTGTCCTACGGCGACCAGGTGTGCATCTGGCTGAACCGGCTGCACGAGGGGCTGTGGTTCACCTGCCGCTACCCCGACACCGACATCGCGTACAAGAACATGCGGCTGTACGTCGAGCGGCTGCGGGACGTCATCCTCACCGTGGCCGGCGAGCAGCGCGCCAGCGAACTCGCACCGCACGACCTTGCCGGGTGAACGCACGAACAGGGGCGGCCCCGCATGGGACCGCCCCTGTTCACCGAGCCCCCTGTCGGATTCGAACCGACGACCTTCGCTTTACAAGAGCGGCGCTCTGACCAGCTGAGCTAAGGAGGCCTGCACGCAAGCTTCGCGTGCGTGCCCGTGCAGTGTACCCAGGTCCCGGCCGGCCCCTGTCGAAAATTTCCGCGAAGTTCACAGGCCCGGGGGTACTGACAGATCAGGCGAACGCCAGGTAGCGTCCTGAGCCAGTTCACCCTCGTGGACTACACCACCACCTTCCTACAACGGATCGTCCGGCACGTTCCTGCCGGTAGAAGGGGGCCCATCACCATGGCCACTGTTACGTTCGACAAGGCGACCCGGATCTACCCGGGCACCGAGAAGCCCGCCGTCGACGGTCTGGAGATCGAAGTCGGGGACGGCGAGTTCCTCGTCCTCGTCGGTCCGTCCGGCTGCGGCAAGTCCACCTCGCTCCGCATGCTCGCGGGGCTCGAGGACGTGAACGCCGGCGCCATCCGCATCGGTGACCGCGACGTCACGCACCTGCCGCCGAAGGACCGGGACATCGCCATGGTGTTCCAGAACTACGCGCTGTACCCGCACATGACCGTCGCCGACAACATGGGCTTCGCGCTCAAGATCGCCGGCGTCAACAAGGCAGAGATCCGCAAGAAGGTCGAAGAGGCCGCGAAGATCCTCGACCTCACCGAGTACCTGGACCGCAAGCCGAAGGCCCTCTCCGGTGGTCAGCGTCAGCGTGTCGCGATGGGCCGCGCCATCGTCCGTGAGCCGCAGGTCTTCCTCATGGACGAGCCGCTGTCCAACCTGGACGCCAAGCTCCGTGTGTCCACCCGTACGCAGATCGCGTCGCTGCAGCGCCGTCTCGGCATCACCACCGTCTACGTCACCCACGACCAGGTCGAGGCCATGACGATGGGCGACCGCGTGGCCGTGCTCAAGGACGGTCTGCTCCAGCAGGTCGACTCGCCGCGCAACATGTACGACAAGCCCGCCAACCTCTTCGTCGCCGGCTTCATCGGCTCCCCCGCCATGAACCTGGTCGAGGTCCCGATCACCGACGGCGGCGTGAAGTTCGGCAACAGCGTCGTCCCGGTCAACCGTGACGCCCTGAAGGCCGCCTCCGACAAGGGCGACCGCACCGTCACCGTCGGTGTCCGTCCCGAGCACTTCGACATCGTCGAGGAGGGTGGCGGCGTCGCCGCCACCCTGTCGAAGGACACCGAGGACAAGCCGGCCGGTCTCGCGGTCTCCGTGAACGTCGTCGAGGAGCTCGGCGCCGACGGCTACGTCTACGGCACCGCCGAGGTCGGCGGCGAGACCAAGGACCTGGTCGTGCGTGTCGAGGGCCGCCGGGTGCCGGAGAAGGGCTCGACCCTGCACGTGGTGCCCCGCCCGGGCGAGACCCACGTGTTCTCGACCTCCACGGGTGAGCGTCTCACCGACTGAGGCCACTCGGCCGACCGGCAACTTCCGAAACACCCATCCCGGGTAATTCACCCAGGTTGACGAAGATGGGCCCCGCAGACCCCTGCGGGGCCCCTCTCGTTGTCGATATTTACCCCGGCACATCGGTCATTTCGAGCACCGTGCGTCAACTTCACGCCCGATCCGAAGCGGCTTTTCGTCCCCCGAATTGATTACTAAATGTCGCCAAATCATCACCTGGCGCTACTCTCACTCGCGTGAAGCACTCCACTAACCAACAGACGCGACGCGGCCGGGGCCCCGCCCGCCGGATCGGCCGCACGCTCGCCCTTGTCCTGCCCGTCGTCCTGGTGCTTTCCGGGACCCTCGCGGTCACCCGAGTCAACTGGACGGGAAACCCCTCGGACTCGGTGCTCACCGCCTCCGACGCGTCCGACATCACCTCGGACGCCAAGGCCGCCCACCGCGCCCCCGAGGACGTGCTGCGCGACAAGCTCCTGGGCGAGCTCCAGGAGGAGGACCCGGGCACGGTCCTCACGCACCTGCAGCAGGCCGTGAACGAGCGCCCGTCGCTCGCAAAGCACTGCGTGTCCATCGCCCGGTCCCTGGGCCGCGCCGCGGTCCGCATGTACGGCCCCACACGCGCCCAGTCGTACGCCCGCCCGGTCTGCGACACGTCCTTCGCCTCGGGCGTCGCCGCCGCGCTCAGCTGAGCCGGGACCCGTCCCTCCTCCGCCGTGGACCCTATGGACGGTTCGGAGGAGGGTAACGGCTGATTAAGGAACGGCGGCAGGCTCCGGGCGTGGGCGGGACGCACCGTACAGTTCGGTCATGACCCATCCGAGCGCCGCGTCCCGCCCCGTTCAAGCCGTCGTCCTGGCAGGTGGCCAGGGCTCACGGCTGCGTCCGTACACCGACGACCGGCCCAAGCCGATGGTCGAGATCCCCGGTACGGGGACTCCGATCATCGGCCATCAGCTTGTCTGGCTGGCCGAGGAGGGCGTGACGGACGTGGTGGTCAGCTGCGGCCATCTCGCCGAGGTGCTGCAGGACTGGCTGAACTCCGCCGACCTGCCGGTGAAGGTGACGACGGTCGTCGAGACGGAGCCGCTCGGACGGGGCGGCGGGCTGAAGTACGCCGCCGCCCATCTCCCGCACCCTGACCAGCCCTGGTACGCCACCAACGGCGACATCTGGACCCGGTTCTCGCTGCGGGACATGGCCGACTTCCACACGGAGCGCGACGCGGTCGCGACGCTGGCCCTGGCCCGGCCGCGCATCCCGTGGGGCGCGGTGAAGACGGACGGCTTCGGGCACATCACGGACTTCATCGAGGCGCCGCCGTCGACGTTCGAGATCAACGCGGGTGTGTACGTCTTCTCTTCCGAGTTCGCTGATCTGCTTCCGGAGCGGGGGGATCACGAGCGTACGACGTTTCCCCATCTGGCTCGTGAGCGGCGGCTGGCCGGGTTCACGATCCCGCAGGGGGCGTACTGGCGCGCCATCGACACGGCCAAGGACCTGACCGAGGCGGCGAAGGAGCTGGCCGCTCTGGGGCGGTGAGAGCTCGGGGGGTGCGGTTGTTTTTCGGCTGCCGGGTCGGTGGGGGTTGATCGCGCAGTTCCCCGCGCCCCTTCGGGGCGCTACAGCACCGCATGTCGAAAAGGTCCCGCACGTTTTTGTGCGGGACCTTTTCGTATGGACCCGGTAGCCGTCGGCCTGGTTCAGCCCAGTAGGCCGCCCACCAGGCCTGGCTCGCCGGAGGAGGAGCCTCCGGAACTCGTGCCGCCTTCTCCGCCGCCGGAGGTGGGGCCGGAGCTGGTGCTGGGGGCGCCGCCGGACGGTGAGGAGTGCTGGCGCGGGGTGCGGCCCGCGGTGCCCTGGGTCTGGCTGGGGGCGCCGCCGGTCGCGGTGGCGCCCGGTGTGGTCGCCGCGCCGGAGGGCGTGGAACCGGCGGTGGCGCCGTGGCTCGGCGTCTTCGAGGCCGAGGGCGACTGGCTGTGCCGCTTGTGCGGCTCCTGCGGGAGCGGGGATCCCGGCAGTTCGTTGCGCGGGGCCTCGCCGGGACCGGGGACGATGACACGGTCGGCGTCGCGGACCGCACCGCCGAGCAGTGAGCCCACGAGCAGGGTCAGGCCGGTCACGATCGCCGTGATGAGGGCGCCGCGGCGCAGGACGTAGGCGCGCAGGTCCCAGATGTCGGAGGCGGGTCCCAGACGCCGCCAGGCGCTGCCGGCGAGGCGGCCGTCGACGGAGTAGACGGGGGCGCCGGCGATGATCAGCGGGGACCAGGCGGCGAGGTAGATGATGTCGGGGGCGTCGTAGGCGGGAACGGTCTTCCAGCTGACGGTGACGATCAGCGCGGCCGACAGCAGTGCGCCGAAGACGGCGGCGACCCGCTGCCAGCAGCCCAGCACCGTGAGCACGCCGACGACGACCTGTGCGAAGGCGATGACCAGGCCGGAGCCGACGGGGTGCTGCAGGGCGAACTGCCGCAGCGGCTCGGCGACCTCCCACGGGTGCAGGGTGTTCAGCCACTTGACCATGGAGCCGCGCTTGCCGCCGTCGAAGTAGACGGGGTCGCACAGCTTGCCCATGCCGGCGTAGATGGAGATGAAGCCGAGGAAGATGCGCAGGGGCAGCAGGACGACGCCGAGGTTCATCCGGCGGCCCGGGTAGTAGGCGTGCCGTGCCGGGTCGACGGCCTGGCGCCTGGCGGGCCGGTCGGCGTCCTCCTCGTCGAATTCGCCGAACTCGTCGGAGTCGTCGAACCCCTCGGGGTCGTCGAAGTCCTCGCGGTCGTCGAAGTCCTCGAACTGCCGGCCGCCGTAGGCCTGTTCCTCGTCGTAACCGCTGCCGGCGGTGCGCATGCCGGGCAGGAGGCGGGTGCCGACGACGTCGCCCGCGGGGCGGCCGCGCTGGGCGCCGACGATCGGGGTCTCTACGGTCTGTTCCAGCTCGTCGTAGGCCTCGTCGTAGCCGCCGACCTCCACGCGCGGGATGACCTGGGTGGCTCCCGCGTCGACGGACTGGTCGTCGCCGTGCCGGACGCTGCCGCCGCGCACGGCCTGGAGCAGGCGGTGCGCGCCGGTGTCGTCGGGGGCCGACCTGCCGCTCCAGACGACCGGCCGACGGCGGGCGCCCGCGCCCGCTCGGCTCGCGGCGGTACCGGCGGCGGGCGTGCGGGTGGCGTCCTGGGTGGCGGTCAAGTGCCGTGCGATCCGCGGCGATCGGGTGCGGGCCGAGGCGCCGAGCTGCACACGGAAGCTCGCATGATTGACGATGACCTGCGCCGGATCGCTCGGCACCTTCACCATGCTCAGCGCGGGAGCGTCATCGAATCCCGACGGGCCGTCCCCCGGGGGCGTGCGGGGTGTTCTGGTGTCCACACTCATCTAACCGAGTGACGTGTCGTTAGGACACTGCTTTGACCCGCCGGATGTGTCCGGATCGCGTCAACGTTGTCCGGGACGCCCAGATTGACCCGCACGAGTGATGGCGCGAACGCGTGTTCAGCCGGCGACTCCCGTCAGACCCGCCGCCGAGCCGCCTCGTACAGCACGATCCCGGCCGCCACGCCCGCGTTCAGCGACTCGGCGCCGCCCGGCATCGGAATCCGCACCCGGAAGTCGCAGGTCTCGCCGACGAGCCGGGACAGGCCCTTGCCCTCGCTGCCGACCACGATCACGACCGGGCCATGCAGGGCCTCCAGTTCACCGATCTCGTGCTCACCGTCGGCGGCGAGGCCGACGACCGCGATGCCCTGCTTCTTGTACGCCTCCAGGGCGCGCGTCAGGTTGGTGGCGCGGGCGACGGGCGTACGGGCGGCGGTGCCGGCGGACGTCTTCCAGGCGCCGGCCGTCATACCGGCCGCGCGCCGCTCGGGGACGACCACGCCGTGGCCGCCGAAGGCGGAGACGGAACGGACGACGGCACCCAGGTTGCGCGGGTCGGTCACGCCGTCGAGGGCGACGATCAGCGGGTCCTCGCCCTCGTCGTAGGCGGCGCTCGCCAGGTCCTCGGGGTGGGCGTACTCGTACGGCGGGACCTGGAGGACGAGCCCCTGGTGGTTGAGGCCGTTGGTCATGCGGTCGAGCTCGGGGCGGGGGGCCTCCATGAGGTTGATCCCGCCGCGCTCGGCGGCCAGTTGGAGGGCCTCGCGGACACGCTCGTCGTTGTCGATGAACTGCTGGACGTAGAGCGTGGAGGCGGGCACGCCCTCGCGCAGCGCCTCGACCACCGGGTTGCGGCCCACGACCAGTTCGGACGACGACTTGCCGCCGCGGCCGCGCGGCACGGGACGGCGCTGCGTCTGCTTTGCCTTGGCGGTCGCGATGCGGTTCTTCTTGTGCCCCTTGCGCATCTCGGCGGGCGGGGTCGGGCCCTTGCCCTCCAGGCCCTTGCGCCGCTGGCCGCCACTGCCGACCTGCGCGCCCTTCTTGCCGGACATGCGGCGGTTGTTGGCTGCCATGACCTACCTGTCTGCTCTCAATAAGGGGGAAGTGTGCGTTCGTACGTCTATGAAGTGTGCCGCCCGGACGGCCGGGCGGCACAATCGATCTTCTGATCAGCTGCGCGCTCAGCGGGGGCCGAGGCTCCAGCGGGGACCCTGCGGGCCGTCCTCGATGGCGAGACCCGACTGGCCCAGCTGGTCACGGATGGCGTCCGCGGTGGCCCAGTCCTTGCGGCCGCGGGCCGCCTCGCGCTGGTCGAGGACCAGGCGTACGAGGCTGTCGACCACGCCGTGCAGATCGTCACCGCGGTCGGCCTCGCCGGCCCAGTGCTCGTCGAGCGGGTCGAGCCCGAGGACGCCGAGCATGGCGCGCACCTCGGCGAGGCGGGCCACGGCGGCTTCCTTGTCGTCGGCGGCGAGGGCGGAGTTCCCCTGCCGGACCGTGGTGTGCACGATCGCCAGGGCCTGCGGCACGCCCAGGTCGTCGTCCATCGCCTCGGCGAAGGCGGGCGGCACCTCGGCGGACGGCTCGACGGGACCGGCCTTCTCCACCACGCGCTGGATGAAGCCCTCGATGCGCGCGAACGCCGACTCGGCCTCGCGCAGCGACTCCTCGCTGTACTCGATCATCGAGCGGTAGTGCGGGGTGCCGAGGTAGTAGCGCAGCACGATCGGGCGCCAGGTCTTGACCATCTCGGAGACGAGGACGCTGTTGCCCAGCGACTTCGACATCTTGTCGCCCGCCATGGTCACCCAGGCGTTGTGCACCCAGTACTGCGCGAAGTCGTCGCCGAAGGCCTTGGCCTGGGCGATCTCGTTCTCGTGGTGCGGGAAGATCAGGTCGAGTCCGCCGCCGTGGATGTCGAAGGCGGTGCCCAGGTACTTGTGCGCCATGGCCGAGCACTCCAGGTGCCAGCCGGGACGGCCCCGGCCCCAAGGCGTCGCCCAGGTCGGCTCGCCCGGCTTGGCCGACTTCCACATGGCGAAGTCGCGCGGGTCGCGCTTGCCGGTCTCGCCGGTGCCCGAGGGCTGCTGGAGGTTGTCGAGTTCCTGCCGCGACAGCTCCAGGTAGCCCGGGAAGGAGCGCACGTCGAAGTAGACGTTGCCGTCCACCTCGTAGGCGTGTCCGCGCTCGATGAGGCCCTGCATCATCTCGACCATCTCGGTGACATGGCCGGTCGCCCGCGGTTCGTACGTCGGCGGGAGGCAGCCGAGCGCGGTGTAACCGTCGTTGAACGCGCGCTCGTTCTCGTAACCGATCGACCACCAGGGGCGGTTCTGCTCGGCCGCCTTCGCGATGATCTTGTCGTCGATGTCCGTGACGTTCCTGATGAACGTCACGTCATAGCCGCGGTATTCGAACCAGCGGCGCATGATGTCGAAGTTGAGGCCCGACCGGATGTGCCCGATGTGCGGGGCCGCCTGCACGGTGGCACCACAGAGGTAGATCGAGACACAACCCGGTGTGAGCGGGGCGAAGTCACGGATCTGCCGGGCGTTGGTGTCGTACAGGCGAATGGTCACCACTCCAGGGTAGTGGGCGCGGGGCAGTGCCTTGCGCCCCTTCCGCTCAAGGGGGACGGTTTCGTGACGTTCACCCCCGTCCGGCCCGCACCACCAGTGCCGTCGCGATCGCCATCAGGCCCTCTTCGCGGCCGGGGAAACCGAGCCCGTCCGTCGTGGCGCCCGATACCGACACCGGTGCTCCGGCCGCCTCGGACAGCAGCTTCTGCGCCTCGTCGCGGCGCTTGCCGATCTTCGGGCGGGGGCCGACCACCTGAACGGCGACGTTGCCGATGCGGAAGCCCGCCTCGCGGACGATGCGGGCGGCCTCCGTGAGGAGGGTGACGCCGGAGGCGCCCGACCACTCGGGGCGGCCGGTGCCGAAGTGCTGTCCCAGGTCGCCGAGGCCGGCGGCGGAGAAGAGCGCGTTGCACGCGGCGTGTGCGACGACGTCCGCGTCGGAGTGGCCGGCCAGACCGGGGCCCTCGCCCTCCCACTTCAGGCCCGCGCACCACAGCTCGCGGCCCTCCTCGAAGGCGTGGATGTCGGTGCCGATGCCGACCTGGGGCAGCGGCCCGTCGAAGGAGTCAGAAGCCATCGTTCAGCCTCCGGCGGGCCAGGACCGCCTCCGCCAGGACCAGGTCCAGCGGGCGCGTGACCTTGAAGGCCTCCTCGTGGCCGGGTACGGCCACGACCTGCAGGCCCAGCTGCTCGATCATGCCGGCGTCGTCGGTGACGTCGCCGGTCACGGTCTCGTGGGCGTGGACGAGCGTGGCCCGTTCGAAGCCCTGGGGGGTCTGCACGGCGCGCAGGCGGGAGCGCTCCGGGGTGGCCACCACCGGCTCCGGCTCGCCCGGTGCCGCCGCCGGTTCGACCTCCTTGACGGTGTCGGCGAGGGGCAGCGCGGGCACGACGGCCGGCGCACCTTCCCGGACGGCCTCGATCACGGCGTCCACCGTGTCCACCGGGACCAGCGGCCGTGCCGCGTCGTGCACCAGCACGATGTCGTAGCCGGGCGGCAGGGCGTCGAGGCCGAGTTTCACGGACTCCTGGCGCGAGTCGCCGCCCGGGACGACGAGGAAGTCGGTCCGCTCGGGCAGCGCATGGGCGTCGAGAAGCGACTTGACCTCGGGCGCGCCGTCGGGCGGCGCCACGACGACGACCAGGGAGACCGCGCGGGACGCGGCCATGGCCCGCACGGCATGGATGAGCATGGGCGTGCCGCCCAGCGCGCGGAGCGCCTTGGGGGCGCCCGGACCGAGGCGTACACCCCGTCCGGCGGCCGGAATCACCGCTGCCGTACGGGTTCCGGCGGGCGAAGGGCGCGAATCGTCAGACATCGGTTCCTGTCAGGTTTGTGTGCTGGCCTTGCGTGGGTATGGCCTGGGAAGTGCCGGGCGCGACGCCTTGACCGGACCCTTCCGTGACACCGGTCGAGCCAGCTGCCCGGGCCCGGCACGCCAAGTATCGCGGGGGAACCTCCCCGACTGTGACGATGTACGCAAGGCGCCTGGGTATGAACATGCCGCAGCGCCCGGCGACATGAAATACGTCATCGGGCACCGCGGCATTTCAATGTACTGAGTGCTGAAGCGGGCTTGCGCCTGCTGTCAGGTTCAGGACGCGAGAACCTCGTCGAGCAGAGCCTCGGCCTTGTCCTCGTTCGTGTTCTCCGCGAGGGCGAGTTCGCTCACCAGGATCTGGCGGGCCTTGGCGAGCATCCGCTTCTCGCCGGCGGACAGTCCGCGCTCGCGCTCACGACGCCACAGGTCACGCACTACTTCCGCGACCTTGATGACATCGCCGGAGGCGAGCTTCTCCAGGTTTGCCTTGTAACGACGGGACCAGTTCGTGGGCTCCTCGGCATACGGCGCGCGCAGCACCTCGAAGACCCGGTCCAGCCCGTCCTGACCGACCACATCACGTACGCCGACGAACTCCGCATTGTCCGCTGGCACACGTACCGTCAGGTCACCCTGGGCGACCTTCAGCACCAAGTAGGTCTTGTCCACGCCTTTGATCTGGCGAGTTTCGATGGCCTCGATCAGCGCGGCCCCGTGATGGGGATAGACCACGGTGTCGCCAACCTTGAACGTCATGTGACAGGTACCCCTTCCGTGGCTATCCAGGGTAACACGGAAACCGCGGGTTCTGAATGGCGTTTTCGCAGGTCAGGGCATATCTCGGGGCTTGACAACAGCAACAGGAACGTGCTGCGCGGGCCCCGCGGAAGAAGGTATTCGCAGGTGGGAGCGGCTCTCCGGGGGAGGAGAAACGCGTACGTTACACACATCCGGAGGTCCCTCCAAGGGGAGGAACATCCGCATATGTCCGGTTCCAAGTGTGCGACTTCCGCTACTCCGTTCGGTGTCAGGAGTCGCTTCCGCGTCGATTCCGGAATTGATCACGGGCACCCGACTGCGTGGCCTGTTGTTCTGTGGCTTGTTCCGTGTGGTGATCAATTCCGGGGGTGGCTGCGCATTCCTTCACGGAAATTTTGCGCCCCGTCGGACGGGGTATGCCGGGGGACTTATGCGAATGCCGGACGGGCGTGGCCTACCCCCTGTGGACTACTCGCTGGTGAGCCATGCCGGGGCCACAGGGAGGGTCGGGTGCGGCGACTCGGGGGCGGCTCGGTAACCTAAGGCCGCTGACAGACACTTAGGGCGGCTTTACGGGTCGCCACGCTCGAGTCAAGGAGTTGCCGCCGCCGTGAGCAGCAGCCTTCGACGCGGTGCCCTCGCCGCCGCCGCCATCGCGTTCTCGATCGCCTCGCTCGCCGCGTGCGGCGCGGGCGGCGACGCCCAGACGCTGCAGGTCAAGCCGGACAACGCGGCGGCCAAGGTCGGGAAACTGAAGGTCCAGAACGTCCTGATCATCACGCAGCCCGACCTGCAGTCGACGGGTCCCGCCGCGATCGCCGCGACCCTCTTCAACAATGGGGACACCCCGGAGACGCTGGACTCGATCACACTGCCCGGGACCGGCAAGAGCGCCGAGCTCAAGCCCGCCAAGGGCAAGGGTCCGCTGACCGTCCCGGCCCACGGTTCCCTCGTGATCGGCGGCCAGGGCAACGCCTCGGCCTCCCTGCCCAGCAGCCGCGAGGCCGTCCAGGACGGCAACGCGCAGCAGATCACCTTCACCTTCAGCCAGACCGGCGCGGTGAGCCTGCGGGCGTTCGTGGTGCCGTCCGACAGCTACTTCAAGAAGTGGGGGCCGAGCGAGGTCCCGACGGGCGTGCCGAGCACCAGCCCCTCGCCGAGCAAGAGCACGACGGCGTCCCCGAACCCGTCCGCCTCGAAGCCGTCCACGTCGGCCACCCCGACCGACGCGGCCTCCGCGAGCGTCTCGCCGTCGAAGCCGGCCGCCAGGCACTGAGCACGCGTACGAGTACGACGAAGGGCGGGACCTCACCAGGAGGTCCCGCCCTTCGCCGTAAGGCCCGATGGTCGGCCTACGGCTCGAACTTGTAACCCAGGCCACGCACCGTCACCAGGTACCTCGGCGCCCCGGGGTCCGGCTCGATCTTGGCGCGCAGGCGTTTGACGTGGACGTCGAGGGTCTTGGTGTCGCCGACGTAGTCGGCACCCCAGACGCGGTCGATGAGCTGCATGCGGGTCAGGACCCGGCCGGCGTTGCGCAGGAGCATCTCCAGCAGGTCGAACTCCTTGAGGGGCAGGTCGACCTTGGAGCCCGAGACCGTGACCACATGGCGGTCCACGTCCATGCGGACCGGGCCGGCCTCCAGGGCGGCCGGGGTGACCTCCTCGGGCTCGCCGCGGCGCCGCAGGACGGCCCGGATGCGGGCGACCAGCTCACGCGAGGAGAACGGCTTGGTGACATAGTCATCGGCTCCTATCTCCAGGCCGACCACCTTGTCGATCTCGCTGTCCTTGGCGGTCACCATGATGACGGGGACGTTGGAGCGGCCGCGCAGCTGACGGCACACCTCGGTGCCCGGCAGCCCGGGCAGCATCAGGTCGAGGAGGACGAGGTCGGCGCCGTTGCGCTCGAACTCGTCGAGTCCGTCGGGGCCCGTGGTCGCCACTGCGACCTCGAAGCCCTCCTTGCGGAGCATGTACGACAGGGCGTCGGAGAAGGACTCCTCGTCCTCGACGACAAGCACTCGGGTCACGGAAGGACCTCCGGGGCAGGAAGCGGTTCGTACGGGGATGACTGGGGGGTGTTTCGGTCGGCCTCGTCGTCGAGATCGTCCGGGTCGGGGTGGTGCTGCGCGCGGTCGCGGGCAGCACCCGCCTCCGGCAGCCTCAGGGTGAACGTGGAGCCCTGACCCTCGGAGCTCCACACCGTGACCTCCCCGCCGTGCGAGGCGGCCACGTGCTTGACGATCGCGAGTCCCAGCCCCGTGCCGCCGGTGGCACGGGAGCGGGCGGGGTCCACGCGGTAGAAGCGCTCGAAGATGCGCTCCTTGTCCTTGTCGGAGATGCCGATGCCCTGGTCGGTCACGGCGACCTCGATGTGGTCACCGCCGGGCGCGGTCACCCGGCGGGCTGCTATGCCCACGCGGGTGCGGGCGGGCGAGTAGTTGACGGCGTTCTCGACAAGGTTGCCCAGGGCGGCGGCCAGCTGACCCCTGTTGCCCCAGACGTGCAGGTCGGCGGTGCCGCCGGCGGCCATGGTGATCTGCTTGGCGCCGGCCTGGTGGCGGCAGCGGTCGATGGCCTCGGCGACCAGTTCGTCCACGCGGACGGGTTCGGCGTCCTCGAGGGGGTCGTCGTTCTGCACCCGGGACAGGTCGATGAGTTCCTGCACCAGGCTGGTGAGCCGGGTGGCCTCGATCTGCATCCGGCCGGCGAAGCGCTCCACCGCCTCCGGGTCGTCCGAGGCGTCCATGACGGCCTCGGAGAGGAGGGAGAGAGCGCCGACGGGAGTCTTCAGCTCGTGGCTCACATTGGCGACGAAGTCGCGTCGTACCGCCTCGATGCGGCGGGCCTCGGTGAGGTCCTCGACCAGCAGGAGCACCAGCCGGGAGCCGAGCGGGGCCACGCGCGCGGAGACGGCGAGCGCGTCGCCGCCCCGCCCTGTGCCCCGCCGTGGCAGGTCCAGCTCGACCTGGCGTATCTCCCCGTCCCGCCGGGTGTCCCGGGCCATCTGCAGCATCGGTTCCACGGAGAGCCTGCCACCGCGGACCAGGCCCAGGGCGTACGCCGCGGAGCTGGCCTTGACGACCGCGTCGGCCTCGTCGAGGACGACGGCCGAGGAACGGAGCACGGACAGGACGGTGTCCACACCCGGCGGAAGCACCGGGTCCGTGTGCAGGGAGGTGCGGGTGGGGCGTTTCTGCTCCCGCTCGCTCCAGCGGAACGCCAGCATGGCGATCACGCCGGTGAGCACCCCGGCGATCGCTGCCGCTGCGGCGACCGCCGCGTTCACGTCCATGCAAACAGGTTAGGCATGGGGTACGACATCACCACAGCCGTCGAGGTGCGAGCTCGAACACTCGTCGCCCAGAGTTCACCTTGGAGCCAGTGATGGTTCATTTGGGATGACGGAAACGGACGCGTGCGGGCCGGAACGTGGGAGCGTGGGGTGCGAAGCGCCGTTTTTGAACTGCCGGTTTTCGGCCGACGGACGCACGAGCCCCTGCCCCCGGCAGCCCCGAAGGACACGTAAGAGAGGGATCCCTGATGCGGGACGCGTACCACGAGGAACTGGATTCGATCGGCGACGGTCTGGTGGAGATGGCCCGGCTGGTCGGGTCGGCGATCGGGCGCGCCACGACCGCCATCCTCGACTCCGACCTCAAGCTGGCCGAGAACGTGATCGAGGCCGACAAGAAGGTCGACCAGCTCCAGCACGACCTCGAGGCCCGGGCCATAGCCCTGCTGGCCCGTCAGCAGCCGGTGGCCACGGATCTCCGTATCGTCGTCACCTCGCTCCGCATGTCGGCCGACCTGGAGCGTTCGGGCGACCTGGCGCAGCATGTCGCGAAGCTCGCCCGCCTCCGCTTCCCGGAGCGTGCGATCCCGCACGACCTGCACGCGACCATCCTGGAGATGGGCCAGCTCGCGCAGCGCCTGATGGCCAAGGCGGCCGAGGTGATCATCACCAAGGACGTCGACCTGGCGCTCCAGCTGGAGCAGGACGACGACGAGATGGACCTGCTGCACCGCACCCTCTTCCAGCACCTGCTGGACGACCGCTGGCAGCACGGCATCGAGACGGCGGTGGACGTCACCCTCCTCGGCCGCTACTACGAGCGGTTCGCCGACCACGCGGTGTCGGTCGCCAAGCGCGTGGTGTTCCTGGTGACGGGTGAGCACGCGGACGAGCTGCAGGCCGACGTCCAGCCGGAGATCCAGCCGGTGGGCGGGGGCGACGGGGCGTAGAGCCGAGGGATCCCGGGGGGCGTGAACGCCGACTGCAGGGCGTGTGGACGCCACAGTGCGCCGTTGATGCGCCCGGCAGAGCGGGCATGCAATGGGCACAGGCACCAGCCTCTAGGCCTCCAGGAGGACCCATGGCCGAAGCCCCCACCACGCCCGACCCGACGCAGGAGCGCGAGACGGACCAGCCCGCCGAGATCAAGAGCCTCCCGCTCTTCGGCGCGTGCGGCTGCGGCTCGGGCTGCGGCTGCGGGTGCCAGTCGGGTAATCCCTGTCAGTGCGGTTGACGGCGTACGGCTGTTCCAGCGGTGAAGGGTCCCGGTCTTTGTGCCGGGGCCCTTCTCAGCGTTCGCCCGCGCCGTCGTACGGGCGCAGCATGGAGAGGTCGGAAGGAGGTGCGGCGTCATGGCGCAGTTCATGGACGTACACCACGGGATGAAGGGCATCACGGCCGAGCAGCTGCAACAGGCCCACCAGGCGGACCTCGCCATAGAGGAGGACGAGGGCGTCCACTTCGAAAAGGCCTGGGCGGACCCCGAGTCCGGCACGGTCTACTGCCTCTCGGAGGCCCCCTCGGCGGAGGCGGTGCAGCGCATCCACGAGCGGTCGGGTCACAGGGCGGACGAGGTGCATGCGGTGCCGCTGTCGGTCTGACCTCGACGCGTGATCTGCGAACGGCCCCCTGCCTGCGGGAGTACGCGGGCAGGGGGCCGTGACCGTAGGGGGTGCACCCGGTAGAAAGCGCGGCTCATTCGCCCTTCTGGGTGAACATGGCGATCAGGTCGCGGGCGGTGTTGGCCTCGGAGTCGATCCCGGGCATCTCGCCGCCCTCGAAGGTTGCGGCCTCGGCGCTGCGGGGGAACATGGCCTGTTCGTACTCGGTGAGCGCGGCCTCGGTGTCGTCCGGGTGCGCGGCTATGGCCTTGCCGAGTTCAGCGCCGTCGAGCATGGCGAGGTTGGCGCCCTCGCCGTTGGGGGCCTGGAGGTGGGCGGCGTCGCCGAGCAGGGTCACGCCCGGCACCCGGTCCCAGCGGTGCCCGGTCGGCAGGGCGTGCAGGGAACGCAGGACCGGGGCGGTGTCGCTGTCGGTGATCAGCCCGGTGAGTTCCCGCGCCCAGCCCTCGAACTCGGCCGCGATCCGTGCGGTCGCCGCGGCGGCATCGGTGAAGTCGATCGCGGCGAACCAGTCCAGCGGCTTGGCCAGCGCCACGTACATGTGCAGGGTGTCGCCGCTCTCCCGGTGGGCGAAGATCTCCCTGCCCGGCGAGGGCGCGATCATCATCCCGCCGCCGACCGCCTTCGCGGCGGCGGGATGCCGGGTGTCGGCCTCGTACAGATAGGTCTCGACGAACGACGTGCCGGTGTACGTGGGTGTGGCGTCGGAGAGCAACGGCCGGACCCGTGACCATGCGCCGTCCGCACCGACCAGCAGGCTGGTGACGAGAGTCGTGCCGTTCGCGAAGGTCACCTCGTGGCGCCCCTCGCCGAGGGCACGCGTGCCGCTGACCTTGTGCCCCCACCGGATGGTGCCCGCCGGGAGCGAGTCGATCAGCATCTGCCGCAGCTCGCCGCGCATCGCCTCGGGGCGTCCGCCGTTGCCGTCGTCCTCCTTGTCGAGCAGGACGGTCCCGTCCGGGTCGAGGACCCGCATCGCCTCGCGGCCCTCCAGGACGATGGCGCGGAACTCGTCCATCAGACCGGCGGCCTGGAGGGCGAGCTGCCCGTTGTAGTCGTGGATGTCGAGCATCCCGCCCTGTGCGCGGGCCGACGGGGAGGTCTCCGCCTCGTAGACGGTGGCCGGGATGCCGTGGACGTGCAGAACGCGGGCGAGCGTGAGTCCGCCGAGTCCGGCGCCGATGATCGTGACAGGTGTGCGCATGGTGACTCCTCAGGGATACGGGCCGCCCGGCGAGCTCCGGGCGGCCCCGTCCCTGGAAGGTGTCAGCCCCCGCCGACGTGCCGCCTACATCGCACCGACAGCCACCGACGACTCGCCTGCATCCGCCCGACAGCGATCGGACTGGCCCAGAAAATCGAACACATGCTTGAATTTGGCCATGCGACCGTTTCCCGACGACCTCGCCCAGGCGCAGCAGGACTGGAGCGCCACCTACCGCCGGCTCGCGGAGCACCCCGGCCGCACCGAGTTGCGCCGGCGGCTGCACCGGTTGTCGGCCCAGCTGTACTTCCACCCCTACTGGCAACAACGGCGTCCGAGCCCCGCAGCCTGGTGGGAACTGCGTGACCTGGGACGATCACACGGAACCGCCGGTGAGCGGGTTCCTCGATGACACGCTGGAGTGCAGGCCCGGACATCCCGGATGATCCTGAAGGCATGGCCGGACCGATTCGCGTGATCGTGCACCCACCGTCACCCACGGGAGGCCGACGCGTGCGCGTGGACGGCGAGATCCTCGGGCTGGCGTACAACGTGGCCGACGTCGCGGAGTTCCTCCGCCGGGCGGGGTTGGAGATCGACCCGGCGGACGTGGCGCACTCGCCGTGGATCGACTGGCGGGGAGTGGGGCCGGAACACTGGGGCCCGGAGGCGTGACGGAAGCCGCGGGTGATGAAGAGGCTCCCTGACTGCGCCTACAGCTGTCAGAAGTCGTACGGCTTCTTGGTGCTCCAGTTCAGCACGTCGGCCTCGTTCCAGCTGAACTGCTGCTTCTGGCTCTTCATGACGACGGAGTAGAAGGGGCCGTCGTGACCGCCCGCGCCCCGCAGCGCGATGGCCAGCGACTGCGCCGTGTGGTGCTTCGAGCCGTAGTCGAAGAGGTTCACCGCGCTGTATGCCGTGCCTTTGGGCTGGAGCGTGATGTGCTTGTCGCCGCCCGGGTTGTCCTTCTTCGAGTGCGGCAGCGCGACGTTGTGGACGTTCCAGTCGAGCACCACGTCCGGGTACGAGGTGACCCAGCAGGGCTTGGTGCCCTCGTTCACCGCGTTGATCAGCAGGTGGTCGCCCTGCTGACCGGCGAACCGGTGCACGGCGGTGACCAGCATCTCGTCTCCGCGGCACGGCTGGGCGCCGGCCGTCGTGCCCGTGCCCGCGGTCTCGTCCGTCCCGCCCTGCGCGGACGCCGGGCTCACCCCCTTCTTCGCGTTGCCACCGCTGGCGGCCTGCTCCGCGCTGCCCTTGCCGTCCCCGTTGGACACCGGCCGGCTCTGCGCGGTACCGGCGGCGTGGTCGCCGATCGCCGCCTTCGAGCCGTCGCCGGAGCCGCCGCAGGCGGTCAGGCCCAGCGCCAGCGCGCCGGTGACGGCGGCCAGGACGGCGGAACGGGCGATACGGCGCGTACGGTGCGTGGTCATGTTGAAAGCTCCCCCATGGTCTGCTGTTTCGCTGCACCCCATGAGATGACGCCCCGGCAGGCACCGTTCAGTCGGTTCTGTCCGCATTCGGTAACAGCAACTGAGCCCGGACACACCGGAGTTCAGAACCGGCTGACGCCCCAGCGCCCCCAGCACAGCAACAAGCCCCCTGCCCGCGGCGCGCAACCACAGGCAGGGGGCTTGATGAGTACGGGTTACTTCTTCTTGCCCTGGTTCTTGACCGCCTCGATGGCCGCCGCAGCCGCCTCCGGGTCGAGGTACTTGCCGCCGGGGGTGACCGGCTTGAAGTCGGCGTCGAGCTCGTAGTACAGCGGGATGCCGGTCGGGATGTTCAGGCCCGCGATGTCCGCGTCCGAGATGCCGTCCAGGTGCTTGACCAGGGCGCGGAGGCTGTTGCCGTGGGCGGCGACGAGGACCGTGCGGCCGGCCAGGAGGTCCGGGACGATGCCGTCGTACCAGTACGGGAGCATGCGGACGACGACGTCCTTCAGGCACTCCGTGCGGGGGCGCAGCTCCGGCGGGATCGACGCGTAGCGCGGGTCGGAGGACTGGGAGAACTCCGTGCCGTCCTCAAGGGGCGGGGGCGGGGTGTCGTACGAGCGGCGCCACAGCATGAACTGCTCCTCGCCGAACTCCGCGAGGGTCTGCGCCTTGTCCTTGCCCTGGAGGGCGCCGTAGTGGCGCTCGTTCAGGCGCCAGCTGCGGTGGACCGGGATCCAGTGGCGGTCCGCGGACTCCAGCGCGAGCTGCGCCGTGCGGATCGCGCGCTTCTGGAGGGACGTGTGGACCACGTCGGGGAGAAGGTCGGCGTCCTTCAGGAGCTCGCCACCGCGGACTGCCTCCTTCTCGCCCTTCTCGTTCAGGTTCACGTCCACCCAGCCGGTGAACAGGTTCTTCGCGTTCCACTCGCTCTCGCCGTGGCGGAGGAGGATCAGCTTGTACGGTGCGTCGGCCATGTCCCAGAGCGTAATCCACGCATTCGGGCCACAGGAGGCCCGCCCAGCAGGCGGACAGTTGACGGCATCTGTTAATTGAGTGGCCGGGCCCCTCGGTCCGTGCGTAAGTTGTGTCTGCCGTCTGCGCCACTTACGTCCATGGGGGATCTTGATGCCAGTCGCCAGTCTGAGACGTGCAGCCCGGGAGACCGTCTCCGGACTGCCCCGCGAGTTCTGGTGGCTGTGGACGAGCACCCTCGTCAACCGGCTCGGGGCGTTCGTCGCCACCTTCATGGCTCTGTACCTGACGATCGACCGCGGCTACTCCGCCTCCTACGCCGGTCTCGTCGCGTCCCTGCACGGGCTCGGCGGGGTCGTCTCCTCGCTCGGGGGCGGAGTCATGAGCGACAGGCTCGGGCGGCGGCCCACCCTGCTGATCGCCCAGTCGTCCACTGCCGCCTCCGTCGCCCTCCTCGGGTTCGTGCACGATCCCGTCACCATCGCCGCCGTCGCCTTCCTCGTCGGCATGGCGTCCAACGCCTCCCGGCCCGCCGTCCAGGCGATGATGGCCGACATCGTGCGGCCCGAGGACCGGGTGCGGGCCTTCTCCCTCAACTACTGGGCCATCAACCTCGGGTTCGCCGTCTCCTCCATGTCTGCGGGCTTCATCGCCGAGTTCAGCTATCTCGCCGGGTTTCTGATCGAGGCCGGGATGACCGCCCTCTGTGCGGTTGTCGTCTTTCTGAAGCTGCCCGAGTCCCGGCCGACGGCCACTGTCTCCAAGGGGGCGCGGGAGGATGCCGTCGGTCTCGGTGCCGTCATCCACGACAAGCGGTACATGGGGGTCGTCGGGCTGTCGTTCCTGGTCGCGCTCGTCTTTCAGCAGGGGTCCGTCGGGCTGCCCGTCGCCATGGGAGAGGCCGGGTTCACCCCCGCCGACTACGGCATGGCCATCGCCGTCAACGGCGTGCTGATCGTTGCGCTGCAGATCCCCGTCACACGGCTCATCGAGCGCCGGGATCCCCGGCGGCTGCTCGTCGTCTCGTCCCTGCTGGCCGGGTACGGCTTCGGGCTCACCGCCTTCGCCGGGTCGGTCGGCGTCTTCGCGCTCACCGTGTGCGTGTGGACTCTGGGCGAGATGGTCAACGCGCCGACGCAGACGGGGCTGGTCGTCCGGCTCTCACCTGTGCACGGACGGGGGCGCTACCAGGGCGTGTACACGCTGTCGTGGTCCCTCGCCGCGCTGGTCGCTCCGCTGATGTCCGGTGTCGTCATCGACCGGTTCGGGGCGGAGTGGCTGTGGGGGGTGTGCGCGGTCGTCGGCACGTTCGCGGCCATCGGATACGGCGCCCTGATGCGGCGGCTTCCGGCGTCGGAGCCGGCCGTTCCGGAGCAACCGCCACACGGCGGCCCGGCGTCCCAACCCATGCCGGAACAGAGCGGGCGCCGTTCCTCACTGCCGCCGAGGCCGAGCCCGGACTCGCCGACGGCTCACTGACGGGCGAAGCAGGTCTTCGAGGTTGACCGGCGGGGCGGCTCCGTCGCCGCTGAGGGGCCTGCCGGAGTTGCTTCGCAGGGAATGTGACACTTCGGCGATTATTGTTACGTTTCTGCGCCCACTACCCGGCGCGACGGCGACGTCATGAGGTGCCCGACGGTGCACATCGTGGCTGAGCTGGCGGCAAATGCGGCAACCGACGGCCGCGTACCGGGGCGTGACTTCCGGCTCACGCTCTACGTCGTCGGCGGCACCCTCCGCATCGAGGTCACCGACACACGGGTGACCGGCTGCCACCCGCCCAACTGCCCTCCGTCGACGCCGAGTCCGGCCGGGGGCTCGTGCTCGTCGATGCGCTGGCCGACCGTTGGGGCGCCGCACCGGGGCCGTATCCGCGCAAGACCGTCTGGGCCGAAGTCGCGCTCCCGGAACCAGTACCGTCACCGGAACCCGGCCCCCCGTGCTGCGGTGCCACGGGCGGCCTTCTCCAAGGAACTCGACGGTGAAAGAACCCCACCAAGCCCCAGCCCTCCCGCCCACAGCGCCCGCTAGGAAGAGTAGTCCCCGACGCCGGGCAGATCCCCGCCCCGCACCGAGAGCATCAGGACGCGGGGCGGGGAATCAAGCAACGCCCGGCACTCAGTGTCCGGAAACCTCAGTCGAAGGTTCCCTCGAGCTTGCCGAAGTCGGCGTCCCCCTTGACGTTGCCCACGTCGCTGGTCGGCCAGTCGTCGTGGCCGTCGGCGAGAGCCGGGGCCGCGCCTCCCAGCAGGACTGTCCCGGCGAGCGCGAGGGCGGCCAGCACGGCACGTGCACGCATGAGCGTCTCCTTCGGTAGGTGTGTGCTTGCCGGAGGTATGCCGCTCCGCCGCCGTGCGGGAAGCGGCACATGCCCACAAGCACCCGAATGCGGCCCCATGGCGCCACCCGCATGGGCGTAAGAGCAGCCATGACAAAGCCCTCCACCTGCGGTTGTCCGCCGGTGGAGGGCTTGTCGCCGTGGCTGTCGACCGGTGCCGGCGCTGTCAGGTCGCCGGCCGGTGGTCAGAAGCTGGCGTTCAGGCCGACCTGGTGCGGGAGGGCGCCGAAAGTGCCGCCGAGGGTGCCGAGGGCCGTCGCCTTGAGCGAGTCGAGCTCGGCCAGGGCGTCCGCGCTGCTGAGCGTCGTGGAGCCGGCGGTGAGGGAGACCTGCGGGGCCAGACCACCGGAGACGGCGTCGAGGTCGGCGTCGGAGATCTCGGCGGTCTGAACCTGGGGAGCGGAGTTCATGCTGAAACTGCCCTTCGCATGGATGTGCCAGAGGGGGAGCGGCCCCGCGGGGGGACAGAAGGCGGGGCTCGGTGCGCAGGATCAAACCACGGAGCGTGCCCGGCATCCAGTGCGAAGGCGCCCGGAGCTGAGCAGTTGAAACGGTCTGCCACCCAAGCGTGTGGGCATGCACACGAATTGGAGGCAGCTTCTCTACACCGAGCGCCGCACAGGAAGCCGCCAGGTGTTGCCCCGGCTGCCGCGAACAGGACAACTCCACACCAACGGAACTCATTCGCGCCGGAGTTGCGCATGGTTGCGCATTCACTGTGCAGATTCGGTCACGGATGCATCCGCGCGCCTTTCAGCACCTTGTCCACAGCGTTCTTCGGGCCGTGGACCGCCATCCCCACCAGGTCCAGATCGCGCGTCCCCACGGCCCGTACCGCCGCCCGGTTGTCGCGGTCGTTGCCTGTGGCGAACAAGTCGGACGTGAACAGCGACCGCGGCAGGGCCCGGGACAGCGCGCGCCCGTGGGCCGCCGTCAGCGTCTCCTTCGTTCCCTCGAAGACCAGTACCGGCTGGCGGAACATCGGCAGGTACTGGACGCCGTCCGCGTCCTCGTACGGCTCGCCGATCACCTCGGGAACCGCCGTCCCCAGGCCGCTGACCAGGAACGCGGTCACGTTCAGCCGCTGCCAGGGCTCCAGGTCCTCCCGCAGCAGGACGGCGATCTTGGTGTCGAAGGGCATCGGTTCAGTGCTCATGCACCGAGACTGCCGACCGTCGCACGGCCCCGTCTTGTACGTTCTTTGCATGGCCGCTCAGCGCCCCCGGCAGGAGGTCTCCGCCTGGCGCCCCCGGATACCCGGCGTCGTGGAGGTCTTCCACGCGCACTTCACCGAGTACGCCTACCCGATGCACGTCCACGAGGCGTGGACGCTGCTCATCGTGGACGACGGCGCCGTCCGGTACGACCTCGACCGGCATGAGCACGGCACCCCGCACGACACGGTCACCCTCCTCCCGCCGCACGTACCGCACAACGGCTCCCCCGCCACCCCGCACGGCTTCCGCAAGCGTGTCCTCTATCTCGACGGCACGCATCTGCGCGACGACCTCATCGGGGCCGCCGTGGACCAGCCGGACCTGCGCGACCCCGTGCTGCGCCGGCGCGTCGGGCAGTTGCACACCGCGCTCGCGCACGCCGGGGACGAGCTGGAGGCCGAGAGCAGGCTGACGTTCATCGGGGAGCGGCTGCGCTCCCGGCTGCGGCCGAGCTCCGGTGCCGACACCCCGCGGCCCGATCCCGTCCTCGCCCGCCGCCTGCGCGAACTCCTCGACGAGCGTGTCGTCGACGGCCTCACCCTCGACGAGGCCGCGGGGCTCGTGCACGCCCATCCCGCGCATCTCGTACGGGCTTTCAGCACCGCCTACGGCATCGCACCGCACCAGTACCTGAACTCCCGCCGCGTCGACCGCGCCCGCCGGCTCCTGCTCGACGGCCGGTCGCCGGGGGAGGTCGCAACCGCCACCGGGTTCTTCGACCAGTCCCATCTCACCCGGCATTTCCGGAAGTTGGTGGGAGTGACCCCGGGGCGTTATGCGAAGAAAATGTGACAAGGGCACCCATGCTCCACCCGCGACCGTATCTTCCGGCTCATGGACTGGCATGAGTGGCACCACGCGTACGACTCACCTGACTCCTATTTCGCCCGACGCCTGGCCCTCGTCCAAGAACGCGTCCGGCTCGCCCTCGACGAAGCCCCGCCCGGCCCGCTCACCGCAGTGAGCCTCTGCGCCGGCCAGGGCCGCGATCTGATCGGTGTGCTCCACGACCACCCCCGACGGGCCGACGTCCGGGCCCGGCTGGTCGAACTGGACGAACGCAACGTCACGGTGGCACGGGCTGCGGCGCGCGCCGCGGGGCTGCCGGACGTCGAAGTCCTCGCCGGGGACGCCTCACTGACCGACCACTACGCTCCTGTCGCGCCCGCCGACCTGGTCCTTGTCTGCGGGGTGCTCGGCAACCTGGTCGACGCCGACGTCGAGCGGACGATCGACCACCTCACGCAACTGTGCCGACCCGGCGGCACGGTCGTCTGGACCCGCACCCGGCACTTCGAGCCCGACCTGGTGCCCCAGATCTGCGCCTGGCTGGAGGAACGGGACTTCAAGCGGCTGTGGGTCTCCGACCCCAGCCTCGGCTACGGCGTCGGAGCCCACCGCTTCGCCGGTGAGCCCCGACCGCTGAATCCCGGGCAGCGCATGTTCGACTTCATCGGCTACGACACCCTCCGCAGGGGCTGAGCAGCAGCCCGAGCCGGCCTACAGCTCGCGCTGCGCCTGGTACAGGTTCCGTGGCCGGACCTCGTTCGTCGTGGGATACAGCTCCAGCCGCGCATGCAGGTCCCCGGTGAAGTCCGGCACGTCGGTCTGGTCGAACTCCGTGACCTCGTTGACGCCGACGGTCGCGGAGTACGGCGCGAGTCCGTCGATCTTCACCAGGCCCGCCCTGCCGTTCGTCACGCGGACGTTCCAGTGGGTGAAGCGGGCGCCGTAGAGAGGGCCTGCGTTCGCGTCGCCGCCGTGGCGGCCGTTGTTGTCGACGGTGATGTCGGTGCGGACGTTCGCGAAGGGCAGGCCCCGGTGGGAGTCGAAGGTGCCCATCTGCATGGTGCCGCGCGACCAGACGTTGTAGGAGGACAGGCCCTCGACGTTGATGCCGTGCAACTGCGTCCCGTCCGGGGCCGGGACCGTGCGCTGTTCGATCGTGAAGTCCTCGATCAGGTTGTCGTGCGAGCCCTCCCGGCAGAAGTAGGGGTGGTGCTCGCCGCGGCCGCCGACCCTGGTGCGGCGCAGGGTGCAGGAGGACGCGGCGATCAGGCCGAAGCCGTTGTCGACGTTGCGTACGGTCACGTCGTCCACCCAGCAGTCGTACGCGCACTGCAGGGCGACGCCGTTGTAGCCCTTGTCGAGGAGGTGCGGCGACTGGGGGGTCTCCATCACGTCGAGGGTGAGGCCTTCGACGCCCGATCCGGTCAACTCACGTACATGTGTGGTGAATTGAGGGTCCCATTCGGGGCGCAGGTCGAGCGGGAGCGGGCGCTCCAGCGTGACCTTGCGGCCGCGGACACGGGCCACCCGGACCGGCCACTCATAGGGGACGTACGACAGCAGTTTGGTCTTGTCCTGCCAGTAGTACGCCGCCGGTCCTGGGCCGCCGCCCGACATGTGCTGGAGGAGGGTGTGGCCGGCGTCGTCCCCGACGCGCAGCAGGACCAGGCGGCCGGGGCACAGCCGTGAGGGGTCGGCGACCGTCACCGTCCAGTCCCCTTGCCGCGCGGGCTCCACGGCCGTCAAGGGCTCCCACTCGTCCCGCTTGTTGCCGGTCCAGCCTTCGAAGGGCCAGGCCTGGGCCCTGATGGCGGCGACCAGTGATTCCCAACGGGCCTGTGGGGCCAGCCAGATCAGGCCGCCCGCCCAGGACCAGGCGGACTTGGTGCCGCCGTACCGGGAGCCGTAGACACCGATCAGCTCGGTGAGGCTTTTCGTCGCGTACAACGTCGTACGGCCGCTTCCGGCGCCGCGCAGCACGACGTTGTCGCACCCGATGTGGATGAGGCCGTCGATGCGGAAGGTCCCCGGCGGGATGGTGACGGTGCCGCCGCCGGCCCTCCCGGCGGCGGCGACGGCACGGTTGATCGCGGGGGCGCAGTCGGTCGAACCGCCCGCCTCGGCGCCGTAGTCGCGTACGTCGGCCACGGCGGGGCGGCGGGGGATGCGCGCCGCCCCGCGCAGGCAGCCGGCCCGGCCGACGTAAGGGATCTGCGGGTGGGTGAAGGGGGTGCGGGTGAACTCCCGCCAGATGCCGGGGACCTGGCCGCCGGTCGGGGCGGCGGAGGCGCGTGTGCCGGTCGCCGCGGCGGCGGCCACAGCGGTGGCGCCGGCGAGGAGACTCCGTCTGGTCATGCCCTGGTGCGCCGTGCTCATTCCGTACGTCCTTTCCATGCGGCTCTTCATGGATGTGAACGACGTTCAGATTTGCGTCGGCCGTGAGCATGCCATGAGGGACCGTGGTCGGAAAGGGGGCGTGCGGGAGTTATTCAGCAGTGCGCTGGGTCAGGTGCGTGAACGCGTCCAGGTTGCGCGTCGACTCTCCCCGCGCCACCCGCCAGGCGTACTCCTTGCGGATCGCGGACGCGAAGCCGAGCTCCAGCAGGGTGTTGAAACTGCCGTCCGCCGCCTCCAGGACCTGGCCGAGGAGGCGATCGATCTCGTCAGGGGTGACGGCGGAGTGGGGGAGCTTGCCCGCGACGTAGATGTCGCCGAGCTGGTCGACCGCGTAACTCACGCCGTACAGCTTGAGATTGCGTTCCAGCAGCCAGCGGTGGACGCCGGGCTCGTTCTCGTCGGGGTGGCGGATGACGAACGCGTTGAGGGACAGGGAGTGGCGGCCGACCAGGAGGGAGACGGTCGTCTTCAGCTTCCGGGTGCCGGGCAGCTGTACGACGTAGTTGCCGGGGGCGGGGCTCTCCCATTCGAGTTCGGCGTCCTTCAGGACGCCCTCGATCACCTGGGCGGCTTTCTCTGCATCAGCCATGGTGGGAGCGTACGCGACGCCGGTACGACTGCATCGCGGCCGTGTAGACGTCCGCCGTGGTGGCGGCCGCGGTGTCCCAGCCGAAGGACCGGGCGTGCTTGGCGGCGGCCGCGCCCATGCGGGACGGGAGCGTCGGATCGTCGGCGAATTCGGACAGCACGCGCGCGTAGTCGGCCGGATGGTGGCCTCGTACGAGGAAACCGGTCTCCCGGTCGCTCACGGCCACCGGAAGACCGCCGACCGAGGCCGCGAGCACCGGTGTGCCGGCCGCCTGCGCCTCGATGGCGACCAGGCCGAAGGACTCGCTGTAGGACGGCATGACAAGGACGGACGCGGCGCGGAACCAGTCCGCGAGCTGGTCCTGGCCGACCGGCGGGCGGAAGCGCACCACGTCCGCGATGCCCAGGCGGGCAGCGAGTTTCTGCAGGCCCTCGGGCTTGGCGAGGCCGCTGCCGCTGGGGCCGCCGACGACCGGTACGACGATGCGGGAGCGCAGCTCGGGGCGCTCGTCGAGGAGGACGGCGACCGCGCGCAGCAGCACGTCCGGGGCCTTCAGGGGCTGGATGCGGCCCGCGAAGAGGGGGATCAGGGCGTCCTGCGGGAGGTCGAGGCGGGCGCGGGCGGCGGCGCGGCCGTCGGCCGGGCGGAAGCGGTCCAGGTTGACGCCCGGGTGGACCACGGCGACCTTGCCGGGGTCGGCGCTGTAGTGCCGTACCAGCTCGTCGGCCTCCTCCGCCGTGTTGGCGATGAGCCGGTCGGCCGCCTCGACGATCTGGGTCTCGCCGATCACGCGGGCCGCGGGCTCGGGGGTGTCGCCGTCGGCCAGGTTGGCGTTCTTGACCTTGGCCATGGTGTGCATGGCATGCACCAGGGGGGCGCCCCAGCGCTGGGCGGCGAGCCAGCCGACGTGGCCGGAGAGCCAGTAGTGGGAGTGCACGAGGTCGTAGTAGCCGGGACGGTGGCCCGCCCAGGCCTGCATCACCCCGTGCGTGAAGGCACACAGCTGCGCCGGCAGCTCCTCCTTCGCCAGTCCCTCGTACGGGCCCGCGTCGACGTGGCGGACGAGGACACCAGGGGCCAGCTCGACACTCGGAGGGAGGGCGGCCGTGGTCGCGCGCGTGAAGATCTCGACCTCGATGTTGATCGCGGCGAGGCGCTGCGCGAGCTCCACGATGTAGACGTTCATGCCGCCGGCGTCGCCCGTGCCGGGCTGGTGGAGCGGTGAGGTGTGCACGGAGAGCATGGCGACGCGGCGCGGGCGGCGGTGCAGCCTCAGCCGCGGGGGCGCCTGCTGGGAGCGTCGCCCGAGCCTGCTGACGTACTGGCTCACGTGGCGTTCCTCCTTGTGCGGGCATGCCTGGGGGAGGGTGTGGGGCGCCCTCCAAGGGAGGCAACAGCGCGGGGAGGGGTTCCCATCCCCGGCGGAGCCGATTTTGCCGAGGCGTTACCGGAGATCGCTCAACCGTTCGACGCTGAGGTGCGTGGGGTCGCGTGCCGTCCGCATACCCTCGTAGGCATGACTTCCCGCGCCACGCCCCGCCCTGTGGGAACCGTGACGCGCGGGACGACCAACCCCAACCGGCTGCGCCGCATGGACCGCTGGATCGCGGCCACGCACGGCGCCGAGCTGCGCCGCGCCGCCGATCCCGTCGCCGTCGACCTCGGCTACGGCGCCGCCCCCTGGACGGCCGTCGAACTCCTCACCCGGCTCCGCACGGCGGCGCCCCGCACGCGCGTGGTCGGCGTCGAGATCGAACCGGCCCGGGTGACGGCGGCCAAGCCGTACGAGCGCGACGGGCTCGCCTTCCGGCACGGCGGGTTCGAGATCCCCCTCCCCCAGCGGCCGCATCTCGTCCGCGCGGCCAACGTGCTGCGCCAGTACGACGAGGCCGAGGTCGCCGCGGTGTGGCAGCGGCTGTGCGCCCGGCTGGCCCCGGCGACCGCGCGCTCCCGCGGCGGGCTGCTGGTCGAGGGGACCTGTGACGAGATCGGGCGACGGCACGTGTGGGTCGCACTCGGCCCCGAGGGGCCGCGGACGGTCACCTTCGCCACCCGGCTCGGCTCCCTGGACCGGCCCTCGGACCTCGCCGAACGCCTCCCCAAGGCGCTCATCCACCGCAATGTCCCCGGTGAACCCGTGCACGCCTTCCTGCGTGACTTCGACCGCGCCTGGTCCGCCGCCGCGCCCTACGCCTCCTACGGCGCCCGCCAGCGCTGGATCCGTGCGGTGCGGGATCTGACGGCCGACTGGCCGGTGACGGACGGGGCCGGGCGGTGGCGGCAGGGCGAAGTGACGGTGACCTGGGAGGCGTTGGCGCCCCGCAGCTGACCGGCCTTCACCCCTGACCTGCGGGGAACGATCTCCGTGAGTCGTTCGTCACAAAGGCGGGGAGATCGCGTACGGCACCGGGGAAGGGGGGAAATCCGACGTGCGTGCAGCTCTGTCGGTTTGCGCGTCGGCGTGGCACGATCCCTCAGACATCGTAAGTTACTGACGGTAAATCAGGTTTGGGGGTAGCGGTATGGGTACGGGCAAGCGCGGCCTCATCGCGATGGCCGTGACCGTGGTCTGCGCGGTCACCGTGCTGGCGGCGCCGGGGACGGCGTTCGCGAATGCCGGCCGGACGCCCTCCCCCAGCACCTCTCCCTCCCCGGACCCCTCCGCCTCCGCGACTCCCGTGCCGAGCAAGGACCTTGAGGCGATCCGCGAGAAGCTCGACCAGCTCTACCACGACGCCGCCGTCGCCACGGACGCGTACAACGCGGCCGAGGAGAAGGCCAAGCAGCAGTCCGCCGCGATCGTCGACCTGGCGCAGAAGATCGTCAAGGGACAGCAGAGGCTGGACCAGTTGAAGCAGCGGGCGGGCGCCGCGGCCGCCGCCCAGTACCGCACCGGCGGCCTGCCCGACGAGGCCCAGCTGCTGCTCAGCGACAACCCGCAGCAGTTCCTCGACGGCGCGGGCCGGGTGCTGGAGGGCGAGCGCGCGACCAAGGGCCTGATCGTGGAAATGACCCGCACCCAGCAGGACTTGAAGCAGTACGCCGCGGACGCCGCCGACCAGTGGAACAAGCTGGAGGCGGGCCGCAAGGCGAAGGACGCCGCCCGGAAGAAGATCAAGCAGCAGATCGCGGCCGCCGAGAAGCTCGAGAGCCGGCTGGAGAAGAAGGAGAAGGAGCGCCTCGCCGAGCTGGAGCAGGAGGCCGCCCTCCAGGCACAGACCGCCTGGCTCGACTCCGGGATCCTCGACGAGATCAACGGCAAGGCGTCCGAACTGGGCAAGAAGGCGGTCGCGTACGCCACGGCGCAGATCGGAAAACCGTACGAATGGGGCGCCGAGGGCCCGGAGACCTACGACTGCTCGGGGCTCACCTCACAGGCGTGGGCGGCCGCGGGGCACGCCATTCCGCGCACCTCGCAGGAGCAGTGGAAGCAGTTGCAGCACGTCGGCATCAAGGACATGCGGCCCGGCGACCTCATCATCTACTTCGACGACGCCAGCCATGTCGGGATGTACATCGGCGACGGCGCCATCGTGCACGCCCCGCGGCCGGGGCGGACGGTGACGATCACGGGGGCGGGGTCCATGCCGATCCTCGGGGTGGTGCGGCCGGACGCATAGGGAGGGCTGCCGGGCGGGCGCGTGAACCCCGTCACGTGACCCACTGCACGCTGAACACCCCGGCAAACCCAGGGTGGACGTGACGTTCGTCATTCCTGCCCCGTGCCCCTCCTGTCCAACTGCGATACGGATCGCGGCATATGACAGTGGCGCCTGGCCAAGCAGCGTGTCTCACGCCATTCCTTTACGGCGCCGGCACCCGCTATGGTCCCCGTCGGTGGATCGAGATCTCTCGCTCCGCCTGCCCTCGGGGGGAGGGAAGGAACTCAACAAGATGCCCGTACCCATACCGCGGCAGAGAGCGATCCCGGCCGCGGAGAGTGGTCAGGCGCAGGCCGCGCAACAAGGCGGCACCTCCACGGACCAGACCCCGCGCAAGGAAGCCACGGTCGACAAGAACGCCGCCACCGCCACGAACCTGACGCTGCTGCTGATCGAGGACGATCCCGGCGGCTCCACCGTCATACCCGAGCTGCAGGACTCGGCCGGCCGTCCGATCCGCGTCCGCGCCGCCCGCAACCTCACCGAGGCCGCGCGGCTGCTGACCGACGACGTCCACTGCATCCTGCTGGACCTCGCGCTGCCCGCCCCCGGCCGCAGCGATGACGACGACGAGCTCGCCGTGCTCAAGCACGTACTGGAGCTCGCGCCCCGGCACGCCGTCCTCGCGCTCACCGCGTCCGGTGACGCCGAGCGCGCCGCCGAGGCGGTGCGGGTCGGCGCCCAGGACTACCTCTTCCGGGACGAACTGGACGGCCGGCTGCTGAGCCGGGCGATCCGCTACGCCGTGGAGCGGAAGCGTTCCGACACGGCCGAGCGGCGGCTCGCCGAGGGCCGGGTGCGGGCGCAGGAGAACCGGCGGCTGGAGCGGGGGCTGCTCCCCACACCGCTGCTGGAGGGCTCGTCGCTGCGGTTCGCCGCGCGGTACCGGCCAGGGCGGTCGCGGGCGCTGCTCGGGGGTGACTTCTACGACGTCGTACGGACGCCGGACGGCACCGTGCACGCCATGATCGGCGACGTCTGCGGGCACGGCCCGGACGAGGCGGCGCTCGGCGTGGAGCTGCGGATCGCCTGGCGGGCGCTCACCCTGGCGGGACTGTGCGGTGACGAGCTGCTCGGGACGCTGCAGCAGGTGCTGGAGCACGAGCGGTCCGACGACGAGATCTTCGCGACCCTCTGCACGGTGGACATCTCGCCGGACGAGCGGCAGGCCGGGCTGTGTCTGGCCGGGCATCCGTCGCCGCTGATCGCCCGGCCGGGGCGGCCGGCGAAGCTGCTGCCGTACGACAACAACGGGCCGGCCCTCGGACTGCTGCCGGGGGCGCGGTGGCCTCGGATGCAGGTCGAGTTGGGGCGGGAGTGGAGCCTGATGCTCTACACCGACGGGTTGATCGAGGGGCGGATCGGGGAGGGGCGCCTGGAGCGGCTGGGGCAGGACGGAATGGTGGAGATGGTTCGGCGGCAGTTGGCCGAGGGGCTGCGGGGCGAAGCCTTGCTTCGGGCCGCCGTGAACGAGGTTCGTGAGCTCAATGGGGGCGAGCTGACGGATGACGTGGCGGTGCTGCTGCTGGACCGGGGGGTCTGAGCGGAGGCTCGCCGCGCTCCCCCGACCGGTGGTTGTCAGCGGCCGCCGTTGTAGGGGCCGTACGGGCCGTCGCTGCTGCTGCCGCCCTTGCGGCGCCCGAATCCGCCGCCCGAGACCTGCTTGAGAGCCGGGCGTACGTCCACGAAGAAGACGATCGTGGCGACGAGGCCCGCGATCTGCAGGAAGAGCATCGGCACCAGTAGGTTCACCGCGACCGCGATGCCAAGGATGATCAGCCAGAAGACCTTGTTCTGCTTGTCGGCGGCGCGGTACGCGTCGTCGCGGAACAGCGCGGCCATCACCAGCGCCACAACGGCGAGGACCAGCATGGCCAGAAAGAGCAGCCCCAGGAACCCTGCGAAGCCCTGCATCAGCACTACGTCCACCACCCGACTCGGCTTGTCCCTACGCGGTCACCGTACCCGTTCCCGAACACCGGCTACCCGCACAACGGGCCGGGCGCTCCAGGAGTGCCCGACCCGTTACCGATCACCCGTCCGTGTTACTTCGCGGGCGGCGTCGTCTTCTTGGCGGTGGTGGTGGTCTTGCGGGCCGGCGCCTTCTTGGCGGCGGGCTTCTTCGCCGTAGCGGGGGTGGCCGTGGCCTCGGCCGGCTTGGCGGCGTCCTCCTTGGCCGCGACCGGCTCGGCCTTCGGCTCGACGGCGATGGCGAGGTCCTCGATCTCCTCGGCCGCCTCGCCGCGCCAGGTCTTCACGGCCTGCTCGCCGTGCTCGGCGACCTTCTCGTAGGTCTCGCGGGCCTTCACGGCGTACTCGGCGGCGACGCCGACACCGCGCAGCGCGAGGTCCTGGGCGGACTCGCCGAGCTTCTTCAGGTCGGCGTCGATGGTGGAGCCGAGCTTCTTGATGTCACCGTCGATGGTCGCCAGGAACTCGGTGACCTTGGCCTGGAGGTTCTCCTGGGTCTCCTTGACCTTGGCGCCGGCCTCCTTGGCGCGGGCCTGGGCCTTCTCCTGGACGGCCTTCGGGTCGGTGGTGCGGACGGCCTCGAAACGGGCCGGGGCCTCGGCGCGCAGCTGCTCCACGAGGCCGGGCACCTTCTTGGCCTGCTGAAGGGCCAGGTCGGCGGTGCCGGCGGCGAAGTAGAGCGGCGTCGGGTCGCTGAGGGTCTTGCGGAGGTCGTCGGTGATGGCCATGGTGATGGTCCTCCGGGGTCGCTTGCAGCTGAGGGTTTTGGTGGCCGCAGGCAGCGTGGCCGGTCTGCTCAACCGGTGGGCCGCTGCGGGTCGTGCGGTTCGGCATCGTTGCCGTCGGACGTGCGGGTGCGGCGCGTGGCGGACCTGCGTCCGCCGGCCGTGCGGGTCTTGCGGGTACGGCGCTCACCGGTCTGCTCGCCGTCGTCCTCGCGGGGGCGGCGTATCGCAGCGTCGGTGTCCTGAACGTCCCGGGCGTCCGTGGCGCCCTGGCCGGGCTCGGCGGACAGGACCACCGCGCCGGCCTCCAAGGGCGCCTCGGTCACCTCGTCCGCCGCGCCGGCGATCCCGAACCCGTTCTCCTTGCGGAAGGACTCGTAGATCTGGAGCAGCACCTGCTTCTGCCGCTCGTTCAGCGTGGGATCGGCGAGGATGACGGCACGCGTCTCCACCTCGTCCCGGTCCCGCTCGGCGTCGAGGATGCCGGCGCGGACGTACAGCGTCTCGGCGGAGATCCGCAGCGCCTTGGCGACCTGCTGCAACACCTCCGCGCTCGGCTTGCGCAGCCCGCGCTCGATCTGGCTCAGATACGGATTGGACACCCCGGCGGCGTCGGCGAGCTGCCTGAGCGACAGCTGCGCGGTGCGCCGCTGCTCGCGCAGGTATTCGCCGAGATTGCCGACGTTGAGCGATGCCATGCCTCCACCTTGCACCATCGCCGCTAACTATTGCAAGCAGCCGCTTGCAATAGTGCGCCATGCCACTCGGGAGGGTGCATCGGCCCGGGGCCGGGCGCTCTCACGCCGGGCGCCCCGAGCGTCAGCGCCCGGCGCGCCGGTCCCTGAGCCACTCCTCCAGTGCGGCGAAGTCCGCGTCGGTGAGCCCGTACCGGTGGTCGACCCGGTGCAGCAGGGCGGGCGCCGGATGGTGTGCGGCGACCCAGGCACGGTCGGCGGGGGTGATCTCGTCGTCGACCCAGACGAAGGGGCGGCCGTCCGCCCGGGCCACCAGGGGCCGGGTCTTCCAGTGCAACGGCGTCGCCGGCTCGTCCTCGTCCGGCCAGTCCACCGACGGCAGCGGGGGCAGGCCGAGCCAGGGCGCGACGCACACGTTCGCGTCGTCCAGCCAGGTCGTCGCCCACACCAGCTCGCAGTCCAGCGCCGCGAGTCGCGCGCCGAGCGCGGGGTCGATGCGCTTCAGGAGCGGCTGCCCGGCGACCGCCGCCCGCGGCAGCGGAAAGCGCGGCTCGTACGACGGATACGGGTGCGCCGAGCCGAACGGGATCAGCGTTCCGTCGATGTCGAGGAAGAGCAGCATCAGCCCTGGAAACCCTGCTCCGCCAGGATCTTGTCGATGCGTGCCCGGTGTGCCGCCTCCCACGCGTCCAGCGACTCGTCGGCCTCCTTCGCGAGCTTGGCCCGGGCGGCCGTGAGCACCTCGGCACCGCGGGCGGCGGGCACGCAGACGACGCCCTCCTCGTCGGCCACGACGATGTCGCCCGCCTCGACCCGTACGCCACCGCACGTCACCGGCTCACCCAGCGGCCGTACGACCGACTTGGCGCCCGGGATCGGGATGACACCGCGGGCGAACACCGGGAACCGTGCCTCCCGCACCTCGGCGAGATCGCGGATCAGCCCGTCGAGCACGAAGGCCGCGACGCCGCGCCGCTGGGCGACGGCACAGACGTTGCCGCCCGCGAGCGCCCGGTCCAGGTCCCCGGACTCCACGACGACGACCGATCCGGGCCCGGCGCGGTGGATGGCCGCGTGCAGCATCAGGTTGTCGCCGGGCGGGCAGCTGACGGTGAAGGCCGGTCCGGCCACCCGCCCGTGCGGCCCCCACAGGGGACGGATCCCGATGTCCATGACCTGTCCGCGGCCCAGGAGGTCGGCAAGGGTGGTGGTGGGAACGGCCCGGAACTCGGTGGCGTCAGTCATACGTCTGACGTTATCGTCCGGTGCATGACTGCCGGGTCGGCCTTGTGCCGTGAGCGAGTTGGGTGCCCGGCCTCTGAGTGAGGCCAGGGCGGGCGCGAAGCCCGCCTCTTTCTCTGCGCCGCCTTCGCATCCTTCGGAAGACACCAGCTGCAGAGAAAGAAGAGAATGCCCAACGACGACAACAAGAAGTTCATCGACTTCAATCAGCAGGTCATCGACGAGTTCCGCGCCCACCACGGCCGCGTCGGCGGCCCCTTCGAGGGCGGCCGGCTGCTCCTGCTGACCACCACCGGCGCCCGCACCGGCACCCCGCACACCACTCCCGTCGCCTACTTCCCCGACGGCGGCTGGGGGTCCCCCCACGCCTTTAAGCAGTGGGGGAGCGTCCTGGTCATCGCCTCCGCGGCCGGCTCCCCCAAGCACCCGGACTGGTACCACAACCTCCTCGCCCACCCCCGCGTCACCGTGGAGAGCGGTGTGTTCACGTACGAGGCCGAGGCCGTCGTACTGGCCGGCGAGGAGCGGGAGCAGGCCTGGGCGCGGGCGGTGGAGGCCGACCCGGGCTGGGCCGAGTACCAGAGGAAGACCGAGCGGATCATCCCGGTG
Source organism: Streptomyces sp. NPDC002092 (assembly GCF_053593775.1). Taxonomy (NCBI): domain Bacteria; kingdom Bacillati; phylum Actinomycetota; class Actinomycetes; order Kitasatosporales; family Streptomycetaceae; genus Streptomyces; species Streptomyces sp. NPDC002092. The sequence goes on along the minus strand of NZ_JBSFDG010000003.1, from coordinate 75,181 downwards.
GTCGCCCTGCACGCGATCACGAACGGCGGCCCCGGGAAGATCAACGCCTCCTCGCCGGGCGAGGCGATCAAGGTGGTGCACGACGCCTTCCGCCGTGAACTCGCCCTGATCCGCAAGGAGATGGCGGCCGGCAACGGCACCCTCGGCGCCCAGCTGCGCGTCAACTGCCTGACCTTCTGCCAGGGACTGCACAACCACCACACCGGCGAGGACACGATGATGTTCCCGTTCCTCTCCGACCGCCGCCCCGAGGCGAACCCGGTGCTCACACGCCTGAGCGAGGAGCACGAGCGGATCGCCGTCCTGGTGGCGGAGCTGCGCCGCGCGCTTGCCGACGAGGACCCGGCCGCGGCCCGTGCCGAGGTCGAGCGCCTCACCCTCGACCTCGAAGCCCATCTGACGTACGAGGAGCAGGAGTTGATCCCCCTCCTCGACGCCCCGGCCTGACCCGCGGGCGGCCGCCGCCGGCCTCGGCCCTCCGGGCTAGAACGGCAGCGGCCGCCCGTGCACCACCTCCAGCCGCGACACCGCCCGCGTCAGCACGACATACAGCCGGTGCAGCCCGCGCGCCTCCCCCTCCGCGATCGCCGCGGGCTCGACGGCGACGACATGGTCGTACTCCAGTCCCTTGACGAGCGCCGCCGGTACGACGGTCACGCGGGCGCCCAACTCCTCCGGTCCCGCGGCCCTGATCCCGGCCGCGCCGAGCGCCTGTGTCACCCGGTCCACATCGACGTCGGCGGCGACGACCCCGACCGATCCCTCATGCCCGATCGCATCGCGTACGGCGTCCACGACCGCACCCGGCAGATCGGCCCCCGCCTCCCGCACCCTCAGCTCGCCGTCCCTGCGCAGGGACCGCCCCGCCGGAACTTCGACGTCCAGCCGCTCCAGCAGTCGGTTGGCGAGTGCGACGACGGCCCGCGGCACCCGGAACCCGGTGGTCAGCGGCACCACGGCCGCGTCCGGTTTCCCCAGGTGCCGCAGGACCGTGTCCCAGGAGCGCGCCGCCCAGGGCGTGGTCCCCTGCGCCAGATCGCCGAGCACCGTGAGCGACCCGAACGGCGCGCGCCGCGCGATGGCCCGGCACTCCATCGGGGAGAGGTCCTGCGCCTCGTCGACGACGACATGGCCATAGCCCTCCGGATGCGCGACGAGCCCGGCGACCTCGTCGAGAAGCACCAGGTCGGCGGCCGACCAGCGAGCCGACTTCCACGACCGCGGAGGCTTGGCCCACAGCAGTGCCCGCTGCTCGTCGTCGTCCAGCAGCCCGTCGGCGGCGACAGCCAACATCCGTTCATCTGCGAGTATTTGGGCAACGACCTCCTCGGGCCGCACCCGCGGCCACACGGCGTCGACATACGCCCCGACCGCCCGCGCCCGCGAGATCTTCTGCACCCAGGCGTTCGACTGCGGCCCGGCCCGCCGCTCGGCCTGCGCCTGAATGCACCGCACGACCCGCATCCGCACCCGCTCACGCCCGATCCCGTACGGCGGCTCCTCACGCCGTACGCCCTCGACGATCCGCACGAGTTCGCCGGCCCCGACCCGCCACCGGTACGAACCGTCGTCCACGGAAAGGGGCTCGACCCCGTCACCGGACACATGCGCGTACAGCGCCCGGCGCAGCACCTGAGCCATCCGGGCGTCGTGCTTGACGACGGCGGCCCGCTCGCTGTCGGTCGCCCTGACCGGGTGCGCGGCGATCTCCTCCTGGAGGGTCGACTGCCGTACGCCGGTCTCGCCGAGGGCGGGGAGCACCTGGGAGATGTAGGAGAGGAAGGTCCGGTTGGGCCCGAGGATGAGCAGCCCGCCGCGCTTCATGCGCTGCGGATGGGTGTAGAGGAGGTAGGCGGCCCGGTGCAGCCCGACGGCGGTCTTTCCGGTGCCGGGAGCGCCCTGCACGCACACGGAGACGCCCAGGTCCCCTCGTACGAGGTCGTCCTGCTCGGGCTGGATGGTCGCCGCGATGTCCCGCATGGGGCCGACCCGGGGCCGTTCGATCTCCCGGGCGACGATGTCGCTCGCCCGGGACTCGCCCCGGTCGAGGTGCTCGTCCTCCAGACCGGTGAGGTCGGCGGAGTCACCGCGGCTGCCGGGGGCCCAGCCGAACCTGCGCCGGACCGCGACGCCCTGCGGGTCGCCGGCGCTCGCCTGGTAGAAGGCGCGGGAGACGGGCGCCCGCCAGTCGACGACGAGCGGCGGGGCGGCGACGTCCTCGCTGATCCGCAGCCGGCCGATGTGCAGCGACTGCTCGGCGGTGTCCAGCCGCCCGAAGAACAACGGCCCCTCGGGCAGCTCCCGCATCTCCTTCGCCCGACTGCGCAGCCGGTACCCCAGCACCTCGGCGTCCGCACCGGAGGCGGAGACGTCCTCGCCGGTGACGACCTGCTCCTGGGCACCGTCGACCATGGCGCCGAGGGCGCTGCGGCAGCGGTCGTGATGGGCGCGCTCGCGCAGAAGGGACTCTCTCAGGGCGGGCGGGGCGGGATCGGCTGACGTCATGGACACGAGACTACCCAATTAACGTAACCGAGTTAAATATTTTACGGAGTCTCACTCGCTTGCTCGCTCAGGCGAGGTGCGGCAACCCGGCCGCCAGCACTCCGAACGCCCGCTCCGCCGCGGCCACGGCATCCGCCCGTACGTCCTCCACCCGCTCCCCCTCGGCGATCCGCCGCCAGTTGTCCATCGCGAGAATCCGCTGCACGGCAACGATCTGCCCGGCGGCGAGCCGCCCCTCCAGCCCACCGCCGAGGGCCTCGGCGAGCGCGGCCTCGGACCGTTCGAGGTGGGCGTAGGCGCGGGCGACCAGCGCGGGGGTTCCGTACAGCAGGGTGTGGAAAGCGAGCACCGCGGGATGGTCGTTGAGCCCGGTGACCGGATCACCCCGCTCCAGCCCGTCGAGAAAATGCCGCCGCAGCGCGGCGAGCGGCGCGGACCCCTCGGCGACGACCCGGGCGGCCTCCCCCTCGTGATCGGCGATCCGGTGCAGGACGAGATCCTCCTTCGCCGGGAAGTACCGAAAGAGGGTCGGCTTGGAGATCCCGGCGGCTGCGGCGACCTCGGCGACGGAGACGGCGTCGAATCCGCGCTCCAGGAACAGCCGGATGGCGATGTCCGACACCGTCTGATACATCCGCTGCTTCTTGCGCTCGCGCAGGCCGATCTCGCTCATGGCACGAGCGTACGGGTGTGTGTGCGGGGCGGGTCAGGGCTGTTTGTCCAGGACGCGGGTGAGATAGGGGTTCGCCGTCTTGGGGACGGGGAGGCCGAGGGCCGCCAGCGCGGCCTTCAGGGTCTCGCCGTAGGAGTCCACGGCCCGCCGGACGTTGGGGGCGTCGAGACCCACGCCGGTGACCAGCCGGTCGAGGTCGATGTACGCGGAGCGCACGAGCTCGATGCCGCGGTAGACACGCCAGTCCCAACGCCAGTTCCGCGTGCTTGCCGCGGGCAGCTGCTTCTCCCACCGGCCGAACATGCGCTCCCTGATCGCCTGCTTGGTCGGCGTCAGGTGTATATGACGGACCAACTCGTAGAGCGGATCGCCCACGAGGGCCATCTCCCAGTCGATGATGGTCAGGGCCCGATCGTCGTCGCGGCGCACCAGGTTCCACGGGTTGAGATCGCCGTGGAGCAGGGCGGGCTCACGGCGGTGCACCTTGTGCCGGGACAGCAGCTCCTGCAGTCGGTATGCATCGGGAAGCCCGAGCACTCGGGCCAGTTTCATCGACTCCTTCGGCAGGCTCCGGACCAGATCCACGAGTTCCTGTGTCAGCCACACGTAGAAGACGCCCTGGCCGACCGTGGGGTCGATCTCGCGGTAGTCCACCTTCGTCAGTTCGCAGAGCTGATCGACGAGTGCGTCCGCCTCGTACGGAAGGAGGCCCTTGACCGGGTGGCTGGGCCGTTCGTCCGGGGGCCGTCCTTCGTAGGTGTGGAGGGCGAAGGGCTCCTCCCGGTAGCTCGTGCCGAGAGCGAAGATCCGCGGTACCGCCACGTTCGCCTTCGATGCGTGGATCGCGAGCAGGACAGCGTGCTCGTTCAGGTGCCGCGCCTCCCTGGGGCAGACCCCGGGGAGTTTGCGCCGCACCACAAGGGGGTGGTCCGGGTGGCGCGGTACCTGAACCACCGTGTTGAGATGCGCGGTCCCCTTGAACACCCGGTCCGCCGCAGCGGCACCCTCGGCCAGCAGGGCGTCGCGCACATCGCTCTCCTGGAAACCATCAGGCAGGCTGACACGCTTGTCCCGCGTCCAGTCGAACGCCTTCGCGATCCAGTCGCGGCCGCTGACGTTACCGTCGTGGCGAGCGGCCAGCCACCGGAACAGCGCCCCCGAAATCTCGTCCTCCCTGGGCACCCGCCTGAGCCGGAGCGGCTCCGCCGCCGCCTCCAGCGCCCGGCGCACCTCGACCGTCGCCTCGTCCAGGCTCTTCTGGGTGAACGACAGCTCCAGCGACTGCGCGGCCCGCATGACATCCGGGTACACGGACTGCGCACGCTCGAAGTCGACGTAGTGGCGCAGATCGGAGGCGATGCCGTTCCCCGCACCGGGACGGTGGCGCCTCATGGCCGTCTCCCACGCGTCGATCACCTCGTCCCACTGGTGGGACGGGTAGCGCATACGCACCAGATGCGTCGCAAGGTCGTGCAGGGGATCCCCATAGGTCGCCAGTTCCCAGTCGACGCAAACTATGGGGGTGCTCCCGGGCTCGTAAGCCATGATCACGTTGTCGCGGTGCAGATCCGCGTGGAGCAGGTGGTAGGGCCGGCGGGCCATGGTGGGAACCCGGTCGGCGAATCCGAGGAGGGCTCTCTCCGGGATGCCGAGCGCCTTGAACAGACCTCCGTACCGGGCCCAGTTGCGCTTGCGGATCTGCTTGTCCGCCTCCAGGGCCAGGGTTTTCAGGAAGGCCTGGCTGTCGGTGTCGTCGGCGGGCCAGGCGGCAGGCAGCGACGGCAGCGCGGCCCGCCGTACCTGTGTCAGCCGGGCGAGCAGTTCGGTCAGCGCCTTGATCAGCAGGCCGTCGACGGGCTTACCGTTTCCGCAGATGGTGGACAGCGCAACGCCGTCCGCATAGCTGTGGATGGCGAATCCCGGGGCACTGTGCAGGCACCTGGGCACATGGGGCAGGGAGTCCCGCACGGCGTCGAGCACCGCCGCCTCGGACTGCCAGGTCCTGATCACCACGGGAAGGACGCCGGTGCGCCTTATCCGGACCATCACGGATGTGCCGGGCTCCTGGCCGACCAGGCGTGCCACGTTCTCCGACAGCCGGTGAACGTAGTTCAGGTTGTGATGTCCGTTGGACACCTGTGCCTTCGACTTGGCATCCGTGACGAACGCCAGGAAGGCAGCGGTTTGGTCGACCAAGGGTCGCTCCGGGTGACTCACGTTCGGTTGGGGAGAACACTTTGGCACCGTGTGATGTGCCGAACGACCGGAGTGGCGGTGGAGTGAGCACAGAGGGGTGGTTTGCCACTCATCCGCGTCAGGTCGTTCGAAGTCGGCTTGTACGCCTTCCCATATACGCACGCACGGGAGCGGTTGCTCGCACGATTGCGGCATGCTAGCGCACGGCTCTTGACCTACTCGGCAAGATGCGTCCAGACGGAGTCGAACCACTCCCGCATGCTGTCGACGAAAACGGTCCCCTCGGATTTCGGGTCGTCGGCGTCCTTGGCGTGATGCGTGAGAGTTGCGCCGAGACCCAGTACGTCGAGAGCGGCGACCTCTTCGCCGTCGTCGAGCATGATCTGCCGCTCTATCACCTTGTACGGCCCGTGCAGCGCCTCGACGCCGTTGACCAGATAGAGCTTGAACGTCGGGATCAGCGGCACACGCCGGATCTCAATGGATACGGACGGTACGAGCTTCTGGGTCTCCAGGTCCCTGAACAGCCTGGTCAGTGCCGCCGTGTAGTCCCGCGTGATGTTGTGCAGCCGATCCCTGAGACGCGAGTCTTTCCTGTCCCCCTTGACCTGCGGATACGGCAGGACAAGGGACTCGGAGGGCAGCAGCATGCGCAGGGCGATGCGCTGGGGAGCGATCTCGCGCCTGGGGATCCGCTCTGCCTGGAGCTGCATGTGCGCACTCAGCGACTCCGACGTCAACGTGTAGACGTCCAGGGCGACTTCGGGCTCCTCGAAAGCCCTGTCGAGCAGGGAATCGATCGTCTCGGTCACCGCATGCGGCCGGGGCTGCGAGGGCTGCGGACCTGGTGTCTTCACCACGCGTGAGCCGCTGCCCTGACGGGACTCGATCCACCCTTCATCAGCCAGCTCCCGCAGCACGCGCTGAACGGTGTCCCGGGACACCCCGAACTCCTCGGCCAGATCGCGCTGGGACGGCAGGAAGGAGCGAAGCGGATAGGTGTTGTCGACGATTCGAGCACGCAGTTGAGTGGCGACCCGGTGGAACGCCCTGCCGCCTACGTCACTGCCCTGCCGTTCACTCACACGGCGACCGTACCGCCGACCGGCCGCCGACACACCACTTTCAGTCAAGTCGCCTGTTACTCCGCCTAGTTGATTAGGGATCAATCAGGCAGGGCACATCCACATTACGACAACCGGTCCAATTGGACCGCAGACTGGACCGCAAACCGCAAAGTTCCAGGACAATGGCAGGAAGGTGGAGGGGCATGCTCCTGTTATCGGCACTCCGGGAGGCCCTCGGGCTCACCGTGGGATCCCTGGTGGCGGCAAAGCTGGGCATGCTGGGACTGCTGCTCCTGAGCACCCTCGCCGTGGGTATCCGTGCGCGTCACCAGGGGCTCGCCGTCGGCGCCGCCGTCATGCTCGTGCTGCTGATGACTCAGGCCTGAGCCCTGACCACCTTAAGCACCGGCTCCAGCGACTCCACCACCGTGGTGGCGCCCGCCCCGCGCAGCAGCTTCTCCTTGTGCTCGTTACGCGCGTAGCCGAGGAAAGGGATCCCGGCTTTGCGGGCCGCCTCGCAGTCGGTGGGGGTGTCGCCGATGAACAGGGCGCCGGTGGGGGCCACGCCCATGGCTGTCAGGGCGCGGTTGAGGTAGTGGGGGTGGGGCTTGAGGTACTGCAGGTCGTGGGTGCGGCCGTAGATGTGCGGCAGGAAGCAGTCGAGCAGGCCACGGCCGGCCAGGTAGGCCTGGACGACCTTCGGGGAGTTGTTCGTGGCTATCGCCAACCGTGCGCCGACCGCCGTCCAGGTGCGGATCAGCGGGTCGGCATACGGGGTCGGCTGGGCCTTGGGGACCGCCCGCAGTTCTTCCTGGGTGAGACGTTCCTCCACCTCCAGCACCAGGTCACTGTCGGGGTGCCGGCGGTCGACCGCTCGCAGTACGGCATGGGGGTCCTCGGTGTCCCGCTCGTCCTCCGTGAGGAGATCGTGCAGCCCCCGGCCTTCGAGCCAGTCCACCAGGTCGGTCGCGACCCCCTCGGCCGAGTGCCCGGCGAACAGCCGGCAGATCGGTCCGTCGAAGTCCCAGAGCACGACGCGGGCGTGCCCGATCAGCTCCTGCAGTCGCTCGGTCTGTGCCGCCATCGGATCAGTCTGCGTCGTATCACTAGTCACTAGGAGAGTGTCAGGTCCGTCGTGATGGTTTCCCAGAGGGCGTCGAACCACTTCTGTGATTCCTCCACGAACGCGGCGTCCCGTTGGCCGCCCTTTCGCTCGAAGGAGAAGAGGAGCGACTTGCCGCCGAGGGCGTCGTACATCTCGAGGGTTTCGCTGTCCCACTCCTCCTCCCGTTTGGTGATCATGTAGTACCCGATCAGCGCTTCAGAGCCATTGAGCAGGTAGAGCTTGACGGGCGGGGTGAACGGCAGCGCGCGGAAGGTGACCCGGACGTCGATGCCGTGCGTGGCGCGCAGGGCTTGGAGGTTGTGCTTCAGGACCTGGCCCTGGGCATTGCGCTGGGCGAGCCAGCGTTGGTGGACCGGGTCGTCGTCGCCGCGGCCGTCGACCGGCACCGGGAAGGCGAGCGTGATGTCCCGGGACGGCAGCAGGATGCGGACGTCGACCGACTCGGGGCGTATTTCACCCGCGTGGATGCGTCGAAGTGGCTCGCCGAGCGCCAGCATCAGCGTCTCGGCGGTCAGACAGGCGGCGTCGACTCGCACGTGCTGCACCGAGAACGCCTCCGTCAACCGCGGCGCCAGCCCCACCATGGTCGGCTGCGGCTCGCCCCGAGTGGGCGCCGGCGGCTCCGCGATCCGCGGTGGGCTTCCCTTGCTGACATTGCTGAGCAACCCGTCTTGCTGGAGGGCGCGCAGGGCCTGGCGGACCGCGCCGCGTTCCACGCCGAACTCGTCCGCCAGTTCGGCCTGGGTGGGCAGGCGGTCTCCGGCCTTGAGGTCACCGTTGTGGATCCGTTCCCGCAGGATGTCGGCGATCTCCTGGGGCGAGATCCTTCTGCTGCCGTTCACTGCCACGTTCTCCTGGGTCACGACCAAACGCTACAACTCGGATCCATCTACCGGGAGTTGTTTGTGACTTGTTTATAAGTAGCTGCCAAGTGGGGATAACTTAGCTGAAGTTGGTTGCCAACTTGGTTCAGTTGGTGGAAGTTTTGCTTCCCTTGAATCCGCCTCACCCCCACGCACCGTCCCGCCCGCGAAGCCCGAAGGGGGAACCACCATGCCCGTCCTCGCCCTCCTCTCCGCCGTCTTCGTCGTCGGCATCGAGCAGACCGTTCAGTGGAAGTACGGCGTCACCGGCATCATCGGTCTGCTGCTGCTCACCATAGGTATCAAGGCGAAGAACCCGGCCGTCAGCTCCATCGGGGCCGTCGTGCTCGCCCTGCTGGTCGCGGGGCCCGCTCTATGAGCGTAAGGCGACCCGCGGCCCGACCGGCCGCTGTCCCAGTCGCTGTGGGAGACGTCAGCCAGTGAGCACAAGCTCCGAACTGATCGTCTCCCACAGTGCGTTGAACCACAGGTGCGACTGCTCGACGAAGGTGGTGTCGCGCAGGCCGGCGCCCTGTTCGAAGGCGAACAGCATGGACTGGGTGCCCTCGGCGTCGTACATCTCCAGGTGCTCGTGGTCGATCTCCTCCTCGCGGCGCGTGAGCGTGTAGTACGCGAAGAGCGCCTCCATGCCGTTGAGCAGGTACAGCTTCACGGGCGGGGTGAAGGGCAACGAGCGGAAGGTGACGTCGACGTCGATGCCGTGGGTGGAGCGCAGAGCGAGCAGGTTGTGCCGCAGGACCTGGACCTGGGCGTTGCGGTGGGAGACCCAGCGGCGTTGCAGCCGGCCGTCCATGGCCGCGTCCACCGGCGTCGGGAAGGCCAGGTCGATGTCGCTGCTGGGCAGCAGGAGGCGGACGTCCACCTTGGCCGGTTTCAGCTGTCCGGCGTGGATCTGGCGCAGCGGTTCGCCGATCGCGAGGGTGAGGGACACCGAGGTGAGGCAGAGGGCGTCTATCTCCACGTGCGGTGCCGCGAACGCGGCCGCTATGCGCGGGGCCAGCGCCACCATGGTGGGCAGCGGCGGGGCTCCGGGGCCGGTCGGAGTGGAGCCCAGGCCCAGGTCGGGGGCCACGGTGGCGGGCGCGCCCTTGGAGACGTTGGTGAGCAGGTGCTCCGACTGCAGGATGCGCAGCGCCTGGCGTACGGCGCCGCGCTCGACGCCGAACTCGTCGGCCAGCCTGGCCTGGGTGGGCATGCGCTGGCCGGGACGGAGCTCGCCCGACCTGATCCGGGCACGCAGCTCGTCGGCCACTTCTCTGTGGGACTTCTGTGGCCGCTGCGACCTCTTCCGCCCATTGGCGGAGTCGTGTTTCGGGTCCACGACCGAACACTACAACTTCCCGCCATCTTTTGGCAGTTCCAGGGAAGGTGGTTATAAGCCGCTTCCAAGCGGAGATAAGTACAGGGAAGTTGGTCGCCAACTTCAACAACATGGTCAAACTTCAGGAGGGTTGGCCGTAACCAGGGGTCCGCATCCCTGTCCCGAAGGAGGGACCGCCATGCCGCTAGTCGCCCTCGCCGTCGCCGCTCTCGCCGTCGGATTCGAGAACCTCGTCCAGTGGAAGTACGGGCCGATGGGCATCATCGCCTTCGCCGCCCTGTCCATCGGACTCAAGGCCAGGAACACCACGATCAGCGGCATCGGAGCGGTCATCCTCGTGATGCTGCTCGCCCAGTCCGGCTGAGCCCCGGCGAGCCCGACGGGTTCGCCGAGCCAGGATCCGGCTGACCGGGCTCCCTTCCGGAGGGGAGCCGGGAGCCCGGCCAGTCTGCACCAAGCGCACAGCCACAACTGAACACCGACAACTGAACAGCTTCACCAGTACAGCCACAACTGAACAGCACGACCCGTGAAAGGCACGGTCACAACTGAAGAGCACAGCTACGGATGAGTCATCAGTCGTCGTCGGAAGGAAGGGGGCTCAGAACATGTCCGGGCACCAAGGCCGCCTGGACGTACGCAGCAGGGCGTCGGCCACTCGGGCGGCGCCCGCTCGTTCTTCCTGCACCCGGCCCAGCGCCGCGAGCCGCACGACCGACTCGTCGCCCAGCCACAGCCGCCCCAACTCGGCGATGCCGAGGGTGAGTTCGGCGCTCTCCGTGGTCGGCGTGCAGGAAGCGCCCTGCGCCGACACCTCCAGCCGGTAGCGGCCGCCCGCCAGGCCGGCGCGGTCGGCGACCTCCAGCACCAGGGAGCCCGACCCCTCGTACGTCCGCGACTCCAGCGCCCGTACGACATCCAGGATCCGCACCCACAGCCAGTCGGCCTGCGAAGTGATACGGGCGGACCTCGGGTCCGGGAGGAGGAGGGGGAGGAGGTCGTCCGGGGCCCGTTGGCCGCTCTTGACCTGGGTGACCCAGTCGATGGAGCAGAGATAGCTCCACAGGGCGCGCTCGGCGGCCGGGGTCGCCGCGATCAGGCTCCGTACGGTCGCCGTGTCCAGGGGCTGCTTGGCGTCGCCCCACTTGTCGTCGACCTCGTAGGCGACCAGGCCCTCGACCTCGCCGTCCGGGGCGCGGTACACGGCGAAGAACGGCTCGGTCCACTTCGGGTCGACCTGGACCTCGCCCGTGTGCTGCTGCCACCAGCGGTCGCCGCGGGTGACGGCGCCGGGGGTGGTGCGGCGGACGCGGTCGTGGAGTTCGGGGCCGAGCTTGCGTACGTCCTCGGGGTCCACGAGGTCGACACGGCCGCCGTCGGCCGGGCCGGACCAGCGGGGGTCGAGGCCTGTGCGCGGGACGTCCACGGTCCACTCGGCGGCCGTGGTGGCGGGGCCGAAGCCGTAGCGGCCGTAGATCGGGTACTCGGCGGCGATGAGCGTGGCCACGAGGTCGCCGCGCTCCTTCGCGGCCGCGAGGTCCCGGTTCATCATGCGGGTGAGCAGGCCGCGGCGGCGGTGGGTGGCGGTGACGGTGACCGCGGAGATGGCGTTGGCCGGGACGGGGGTACCGCCTACTGCGGTGACCTGCTGCTCGAAGGAGCGGAAGGTTGCTACGCAGCGGGGGCCGTCGAAGGCGCCGATGTATCGATTCGGCTCGAACTGGGGGCGGCGGGCTTCGAGTTCGGGTTCGCCGACCTGGGGCTGCTGCACGAACCCGACTTTTACGGCGCGGAGCCACTCGGGGAACTCGGGCTCGGTGATCGGGCGGACGTCGATGTCGGGGTGCGCCTGGGTCATGGGATCACGGTAGGTGCAGCGTGGGGTGGTGTCGCGTGGATTTTCCTCGCCCCCGCCGCCCCTACCCTTCCCGTCCCCAGGGGCTGCCGCCCCTTCGACCCCGCCAGGGGCTCCGCCCCTGAACCCCGGCGGGGACTGCGTCCCCTGCACCGCTCGCAGGGCTCCGCCCCTGCACCCCGTTTCGGGGCTCCGCCCCGGACCCCGATCGGCCTGAACGGCCTCGCCCTCAAACGCCGGACGGGCTGTGAGATGCGGGCCCGTACGCCGGACGGGCCGTGAGATGTGGGCTTCGCCTGGTCCGGCGCTACGTCGGGCACGGCCCGCGGGTGGTACCGCCCGGCGCGGGGTACGCAACGGCAACCCGGCGCCCCCGTTGTCCGCCTCGAAGGGCCACGGTGGTCAGGTGAGCAGGTCGTCGACCTGTGCCTCTCCCTCGCGGTAGCGGCGGGTGATTTCGCCGCTGCAGTCGTCCGTTGTGCGTTGGAGGCGTTGGCGCCTGAGGGACACCTGTTGCTCGTAGCGGACGAGTCGGCCCATTGCCGTGTTCAGTTCCAGGTCCGTGCGGGCGGCCAGGTCGGAGAGTTCGACCTCGGCGAGCATGTCCGCGGCCAGTCGGCCGTACTCCTCGTTGTACGGCGTTCCCAGCGTCACATGCCGGGCGGAGGAGCGGTGGCGGGCCGGGGCGTCCGTGAGGATCTCCGGGAGCCGTTCGACCACGGAGCCCGCACCCGCCGGGGAGCGGCGGGCCAGTTCCGCCCGCAGGATGTCGATACGGCCCTGCAGCAGCCGCCGTACATAACTGAGGTCGGCCTCCTCGCGCTGGGTGTCCCGGCGCAGGGTGCGCAGCTCGGGCAGGCTCAGCAAGGCCAGGTCGTGCATGGGCGGCCCCGCGGGCAGTTGCGGGCCGCCCGGGCCCTCGCCACCGCCCCCGCCGGTCGCGCTGTCCGGGCTGTCCGTCCGCTGAGTGGGCGGACGCATCGGCGTTCGCTCCCCCGTACGAATCAATGAGACTGCCCCAGGAGGCTGCCCAATACTCGATGTGCTCATGTGCCTCAACCGTCCCCTCGACCGGCGTGTGCAAGCATCGTGCCACCCCAAGTGGCCGCTATGTGACCGAGTGCCCCCGATCGGCCCCAGATGGGGGGTTAAGGATCAATAAGAAGCCCTCCTCAGCCCCCTCGGACCTGATTCCGGGCGCACGGCATGATGGGTTCATGCGTGCAGTGGTGCAGAGAGTGGACGGCGCGAGTGTCGTCGTCGGCGGCGAGACGGTCGGCGAGATCATCGGCGAGGGGCTGTGTGTCCTCGTGGGGGTGACGCACGAGGACACCAAGGAGAAGGCCGCCCAACTCGCGCGCAAGCTGTGGTCGATCCGCATGCTCCAGGACGAGAAGTCCTGCAGTGACGTCGATGCGCCACTCCTGGTCATCAGCCAGTTCACGCTGTACGGGGACGCCCGCAAGGGACGTCGTCCCACCTGGAACGCCGCCGCCCCCGGCGATGTCGCCGAACCCCTCGTCGACGAGGTCGTCGCCCAGCTGCGGTCCCTCGGAGCGACGGTCGAGACCGGGCGCTTCGGCGCGCAGATGCGGGTCTCGCTGACCAACGACGGACCCTTCACCGTGCTCGTGGAGATCTAGCGCCGGCCACTGCGCCTACGGTTCTACGACCGTCTCCTGCGCGGCCGCCGTGTCCCCCGCCACCAGCCGCGCGTCCACCGGCACGTTGCGCTTCACCAGCGCCAGTGCGACCGGGCCCAGCTCGTGGTGGCGTACGGAGGTCGTGATGAAGCCGATCTTGCGGCCGTCGGGGTCCTCGTCCGCGAGGCGGATCTCCGTGCCGGGGGTGGGGAGGTGGACCTCGCTGCCGTCCAGGTGCAGGAAGACCAGGCGGCGCGGCGGCTTCCCCAGGTTCTGCACCCGCGCCACCGTCTCCTGGCCCCGGTAGCAGCCCTTCTGGAGATGCACCGCCGTACCGATCCAGCCCAGCTCGTGCGGGATGGTGCGGTGGTCGGTCTCGAAGCCCAGCCGCGGGCGGTGGTGTTCGACGCGCAGGGCCTCGTAGGCCAGGATTCCGGCGGGCGGGCCGGCCTTCTCCGCGTACGACTCGAGGTCCGTGCGCGGGAGGAACAGGTCGCGGCCGTACGGCGTCTCGCGTACGGCGACGCCCTCCGGCACCTCCGCGATCGAACCGGCCGGCAGGTGCACGACCGCGAACTCGGCCGTCCGGTCGGCGACTTCGACCTTGTAGAAGAACTTCATCGACTCCAGGTACGCGATCAGTGCGTCCTGGGTCCCCGGCTCGACATGCGCCCAGACCGTCTCGCCGTCGTCGACCAGATACAGCGCATGCTCGATGTGCCCGTGCGCGGACAGGATCAGCGCCTCGGTGGCCTGGCCGGCCGGGAGGTCGCTGACGTGCTGGGTGAGGAGCAGGTGCAGCCACATCAGGCGGTCCTCGCCGGTGACGGTGACGACCCCGCGGTGCGAGAGATCGACGAAGCCGGTGCCGTCGGCGAGGGCGCGCTGCTCGCGGAACAGTTCGCCGTAGTGGGCGGCGACGCCTTCGTCCACGCCCTCGGCGGGGACGGCGCCGGGCAGGGACAGGAGGGGGCTCTTCATATGCCCAAGCCTACGACTCGGTAGTTGAACTCTTCAGCGAGCAGTCCCGGCATCTGCCGAAGATCGCGAAGTGCTTCATGTCCGTCTCGAAGCCGAACTCCCGCCGCAGCTTCGCGGTGAACTCGGCGGCCACCGACACATCGGCCTCGATCACGTTCTGGCAGTCCCGGCAGACCAGGTGGATGTGGTGGTGACGGTCGGCGAGGTGGTACGTCGGTGCCCCGTGCCCGAGGTGGGCGTGGCTGACGAGGCCCAGCTCCTCCAGCAGCTCCAGCGTCCGGTAGACGGTGGAAATGTTGACCCCCGACGCCGTCTTCTTCACTTCCGTGAGGATGTCGTCGGGGGTCGCGTGCTCCAGGGCGTCCACGGCTTCGAGCACGAGTTGCCGCTGCGGCGTCAGCCGGTAGCCGCGCTGCCTGAGGTCGCTCTTCCAGTCGGTGCTCACCACACCGAAGAGTCTAGAACTACTTGTACTTGTCAGAACTACCTGAAAAACGCGACGGGGCTGCTCGATGCGGCCGGACTACTTGAAGAACGCGATGCCGTCGTCCGGCATGTCGTCCGGCAGGGCCTTGGCCCAGCGCTCGACGTCCTCCGGGGTGACGACCTTCTTCAGGTGCGCCGACATGTACGGGCGCAGCTCGACCTCGGGGGTCTGCTTCTCGCCGACCCACATGAGGTCGCTCTTGACGTAGCCGTACAGACGCTTGCCGCCGCTGTACGGGCCGGAGGCGGCCGTCCGGGCCACCGCGTCCGTGACCAGGTCGATCTGCGGCTTCTTGTCGGCCATCTCGCCGTACCAGATCTCGACGACGCCGTCGTCGCGGACCATCGTCACCTCGACCTTGCGGTCGGCGTCGATGCGCCAGAAGCCGTGCTCGGACTCCAGCGGGCGGACCTTGTTGCCGTCGTTGTCCAGCACCCAGGTGCGGGACTGGTACTCCAGGAAGTCCCGGCCGTCATGGCTGAAGGTGACCTCCTGCCCGAAGTTGCACTTCTCGGCACCGGGGAAGTCGTGCACGCCCGCGCCCGCCCAGCTGCCGAGCAGGAAGGCGAGGGGGACGAGGTCCTTGTGGAGGTCGGACGGGATCTCGATCATGGGTCGGCAGTTCCTTGGTGGGACCTTGATGGGGGTCAGCGCTGGCCCTGGTACAGCTTCTTCACGGTCAGCCCGGCGAAGGCGAGGACGCCGACGCAGACCAGGACCAGCAGGGCTTCGAAGAATGCCTCAAGCACGGGGTGCTCCTTGATGAGCTGAGGATGGGCGGTACACAAAGGCCGGGCCCCAGCTTACGCGGCCGGGGCCCGGCACTCCTTGTGAGGTACGCCCAAGCGGGACTCGGGCGGACGTCAGCCGAGCAGCTCGCTCTGCAGGGCCACCGTCTGCCGGAACGGTACGGCCTGCGCCGCGCCCTTCCTGGACTGCAGGATCACCGCGAGGACGTCACCGGCGGAGAGGTATCCCTGCCGGGTCTGCTCGGCGCCGCGCGGCCTCTTCTCGATGTAGACGGAGTAGTTGACGTTGTGGTCGTGGGCCTCGGCCGGGAAGTCCGTGTCGAAGACCAAGCCGTCCGTGCCGCGCAGCGGATGTCGGGGGCCGTCGATCGGGGCCTCGTGGGAGAACAGATCTTCGACGACCTCCGCCGTGCCGAACTGCAGCAGGTAGACGCGGGTGCGCGTGCCGTCCGGTGTGGTCCAGCCGCGGGCCGCGATGTGCCGCAGACCACGGTCGACGAACTCCTGCCGCAGGTCCTCGCGGGCGGACCCCGGCGGGTACTCGGCCAGGAAGTCCTTCGTCGCCAGCCAGCCGTCCTTGCCGCGCAGCTTCTGGTCCTGCACGGCTCCCTCGGGTGCGGGCAGGACGAGTTCACGCAGGTCGGCGTAGTGGGCACCGGCCGTGTTGTCCTCGGCGAAGGGCCCCGGGCTGCCGGAGGGCAGCGGCGGCCTGACGAGCGTCGGGTAGTCCCAGCGCCCGTCCGACTGCGTCGCCAGTCCCGGTACGTCGGTCCGCTTCATCGACGTGATGCCGTACGCCGTGCCCGCACCGGCCGCCGCGAACACCACGACGGCGGCGGTCCAGCGCAGGGCCGCGCGCAGGAGGCGGCGGTTCTTCTTCGCCGGGGCAGGGGCCGGGTCCTGGACCGGGGCCGGTGGCTCGTGGGACGGGACCACGACGGCCGGCGGCTCGGCCAGCACTGCCGGCTCGGTGTGCACGACGGGCTCGGTCTGCACTGTGGGCTCGGTCTGCTCGGTCATACGGCCTCTCCGGGCTCGGCGATGCGGTCGAGCTGGTCCTTCAGGAGCTCCGCGATCCCCTTGGAGTCGAACGGCTTGACTCCGTCCGCGGTGACGGTGACCAGCACGTTCCCCCGGTAGGCGGAGCAGAACATCGCCTCGAGGTCCTCGCCGGAGTCCTTGGGCGGCAGGAAGCACGCGGCTTCCTTGTAGCCCTCGACCTTCGGGCCCTTGCGGAAGACGTCGAGCCTGTCGAGGAACTCGTTCTGGGACGCCGAGATGTTCCGGACGGCGGCCCTGTCCTTCATCTGGGACAGCTGGATGTTCACGGCGACGGCGGTGTCCGAGAAGAACTCGCTGCCGGCCCCCTTGACGTAGCTGCGCATCGCCATGCCCTCGATGTGCTGCTTGTCGATCAGCTTCTCCAGCTGTCTGCGCTGGGTACGCGGCAGGTTCCGCAGCGACTCCTTGCGCAGGGCGGTGGCCTGGGCACCGCTGAGCTCGGTGTCGGCGGCGAAATTGCCGAGGTCGGGGCCGCGTTGCCAGCCGTCGGTGTAGGTCAGGAGCATCCCGGAGAGCCCCTTGGCGCGGGCTTTCTTCTCGCTGTCGGCGCTCTTCTGCTTCGGGAACTCCCAGACGGCCGCACCGGCGTCGCGATCGGCGCCGTTCACGGTGACGACGGTGTAGCCGACGCCGACGGCCACTGCCACGGCGAGCAGGGCGGACCCGGCGACGGCGGCGACACGGCCGCGACGGCGGGGCTTGCCGACGGGGGCAGCGGGCTGCTCGGAAGCGCCGGTGGGCTCGACCGGCTCAACCGGCTCGACCGGCTCGACCGGCTCGACCGGCTCGACCGGCTCGCTGACGTTCTCGCTCACAGCCGCTCCATCTGCCGCTCGGCCAGGTCCATGATCCTGGCCTTGGTGATCGGCTTGGTGTCGTAGATCCAGACCTCCATGGCGATGTCACCGCGGTAGGCGTGGGCCTCCGCGCTGTACAGCGGCACATAGCCGGCCTTGGTGTCCGGACGGTTGTGGACGTACGCCATTCCGCTCCCCGTCCCGGGGACGGACCAGCTGTCGGTGGCGGACTTCCGGTCCGCCCAGTACCGGCTGTTGTCGCTGGAGTGGGCGGCCTCCAGGGCCTCCTGCTGGCGGAACTGGACCAGCCGGATCTCCACCGTCTGTCTGCCGTCGGTCTCCCAGCCGGTGACGGCCGCGCGGCGGAACTCGTCGCGGACGAGGTTGCCGAACATGGTGCCGGGCTTCTCGAAGTCCTCGGCGTACTCGGTCAGGTCCATCCAGCCGTCGCCGCCGCCCAGCCAGGCCGCCGTCTTCGCGCCGCCCGGCTTCTTCAGCAGCAGCTTGCGCAGGTCACCGTCGGTCTTGACCTGGCGGTCCTGGGCGGCGGAGAGCGGCTCGGGTGCCTTGCCCGTCGCCTGGGCGAGCTTCGGCTGGGACAGCGGAGGCAGGGCCGTCGGGCTGCGGTCGGCCTGGATCAGATAGCCGGTGCAGGTGCCGGTGACCACGCCGAGGAGTGCGGCGCCGGCGATGAGCAGAGCGGCGCGGCCGCGGCGGCCGGGCACGGCGGGCGCATCCGGCGCAACCTCCGCAACCTCCGCAACCTCCGCAACCTCCGCAACCGGGGCTTCGACCACCTCTTCGGGTACTTCCAACACGTCCCCCCACAAACTTGAAGCGCGCATTCCGTACGCGCGCTCACAGGAGACCCATGGGCGACACCGCTGGTTGTAGGGGCGTTGATTACGATTCGGCCATGGCGAAGAAGCTCGTGATCAAGGTGACGGCGGGGGCCGATGCGCCCGAGCGGTGCTCGCAGGCGTTCACGGTGGCGGCGGTGGCCGTGGCCAGTGGAGTCGATGTCTCCCTGTGGCTGACCGGCGAGTCCGCATGGTTCGCCCTGCCGGGCCGCGCCGCCGAGTTCGAACTCCCGCACGCGGCCCCGCTGCCCGACCTGCTCGACGCGGTCCTCGCCGCCGGCCAGGTCACCCTGTGCACCCAGTGCGCGGCCCGCCGGGACATCACGGAGAAGGACGTCATCGAGGGCGTACGGATCGCGGGGGCGCAGGTGTTCGTTCAGGAGGCCCTGGGGGACGAGACGCAGGCTCTCGTCTACTGAGACGGTCTACGGAGCCGGTCTACTGAGCCGGACCCCTGGGGCCGGCCCACCGAGCCGCTAGGGCCTCGGGCGCTTCTTGCCGTCCAGCTCGTCCCACCACTCGTCGGACTTCGGGTCGCCGGATGGATCGTCCCACCAGCGGTCGTCCGGTCCCCGGCGGTTGGCGACCATGGCGGCCACCGGGGGGATGACCATCGCCACCACGCACATCCCGACCGCCACCGGGACCGACCAGATGCGTACGACTCCCCAGGCCAGGACGAACAGCGTGATGCAGGTGCCCATCATGGCGAAATAAACGTGACGCCGACGTGCCAGCATGCTTCCAGCGTAGGCCCGGGCACACCGGTTCGGCGCGGACGCCGAGTCCTCAGACACCCGCAGCTGCAGGGCCGGCCGCCCCGCACGCCGAAGGGCCGCACCCCGGAGGGTGCGGCCCTTGGACGGTCGGCGGGTCAGACCGCGATCGCGACCTCCGCGAGGCCGCCCTGCTCGGCGACGACCGTGCGGTCCGCGGTGGCGCCGGGGACGAGGGCGCGTACGGTCCAGGTGCCCTCGGCGGCGTAGAAGCGGAACTGCCCGGTGGCGGAGGTCGGGACCTCCGCGGTGAACTCTCCGGTCGAGTCCAGCAGGCGCACGTAGCCGACGACGGGCTCGCCGTCCTTCGTCACCTGGCCCTGGATGGTGGTCTCACCGGGCTTGATCGTCGAGGCGTCCGGGCCGCCGGCCTTCGCTCCACACATGTCTTTCTCCAAGAGGGGTCTGACCGGAGGAAGGCCGGTCGGGATTTGCGGGTGGGGTCTTACTTGTTGGCGCCGAGCTCGATCGGGACGCCGACGAGGCTGCCGTACTCGGTCCACGAGCCGTCGTAGTTCTTGACGTTCTCGACACCGAGCAGCTCGTGCAGGACGAACCAGGTCAGGGCCGAGCGCTCACCGATGCGGCAGTAGGCGATGGTGTCCTTGGACAGGTCCACCTGCTCCTCGGCGTAGAGCTCCTTGAGCTCGTCGTCCGACTTGAAGGTGCCGTCGTCGTTGGCGTTCTTCGACCACGGGATGTTGCGCGCGGACGGGACGTGACCCGGACGCTGCGACTGCTCCTGCGGCAGGTGCGCGGGAGCGAGCAGCTTGCCGGAGAACTCGTCGGGCGAACGGACGTCGACCAGGTTGTGCGAGCCGATCGCGGCGACGACGTCGTCACGGAAGGCACGGATCGCCGTGTTCTGGGGCTTGGCCTTGTAGGTGGTCTCGGTGCGCTCCGGGACCTCCTCGACCAGCTCGCGGGCGTCCAGCTCCCACTTCTTGCGGCCACCGTCGAGCAGCTTGACGCTCTCGTGGCCGTACAGCTTGAAGTACCAGTAGGCGTAGGACGCGAACCAGTTGTTGTTGCCGCCGTAGAGGATCACCAGCGTGTCGTTGGCGATGCCCTTGGCGGACAGGAGCTTCTCGAAGCCCTCCTGGTCGATGAAGTCGCGGCGGACCGGGTCCTGAAGGTCCTTGGTCCAGTCGATGCGGATCGCGTTCCTGATGTGGTTCTTCTCGTAGGCGGACGTGTCCTCGTCCACCTCCACGATCGCGATGTTCGGGTTGTCGAGGTTGGCCTCGACCCAGTCGGCGTCGACCAGGACGTCGCTGCGGCTCATGCTCTTTCTCCTCCGGGGCAGTTGCGGCGGGGCGTGCGGGTTGCCTCCGGCGGTGGGGCCGGGGTCGCGCACGGGTGCCCATGGCAGGGCGGCTGGGGATGCGGAGGTCTGCGCCGTCCGCTCAGAAGGTGCGACAGAGCATGGCGGCGACACGGCACAGGTCTACTGCCCGCCGCTTCGTGAGATCCGCCTGTCGCTTCATAGGTCCCGATCGTAGGGACGGACAGCGGGGCGTGTCACCGGCATGTCGTATGGTGAGATGCGATCGTCCGCCATGTGAGATACGGTCGCCGGTGGAACCACCCTGGCAGGGCTCCGGGGCGGATGCACCGGTCGTCACATCTGCCGTGCGGACGTCCACGTCTCACTCCTCGGACACTCCGCGTCCACCGCCCGTCGTCCTACCCCGCCAGCTTGACGTTCGAACCCTTCACCGTGATCTCTACGCCATTCGTCGCAGCCTGCACACTGTCCAGCTTCACACCGCCGGGGAGCTGGTGGATGGTCTGCTGGAAGTCGGTGATGGCCCGGATGCGGGCGTCCGCGAGGTCGACGACCAGTTTGGGCAGGTTGTCCGCGTGCACCTTGACGGAGTCACCGTCCACGGTCACCGAGCTGAGCACGGGGTACGTCTGTGTGGCGCCCGCGGCGGTGACCTTGATGTCCACCTTGATCTTGCCGTTGCCGCCGTCGGAGAGGCCGACGACCTGGGCGTTGATGCCGGGGAAGATCTGCGTCGGCTCGGACTTGGCGGCCTTGAGGAGTTCGTCGTAGGCGATGGTGGCGGTGCCCGTCGCGGTGGCGGCGGTGGCGGAGCTGTAGTCGCCGGAGAACTTGACGCCCTTCATGTCGGCCTTCAGGTCGTCGATGCGGATCGCCTTCGGGCCGCCGTTGCCGCCGGTGGCGGTGCCGGTGTCGGCCTCGTAGTCCTTGATGCCGATCTCGACGTCGTCCAGTTCGCCGGAGGCGGCCTGGGTGAGGAAGGGGAAGCCCTTGATGGACACGTCCGGGGTGGTGGCGAGGTTCTCGGTGGTCTTCACCTTGTCCGCCGCCTGGTTCTCGGCGAAGTGGACCGCTACGCGGTCCGCGATCACGAAGAGGCCGCCCAGGACCACGACGACGATCAGAAGTATTCGCAGGGCGCGCATGCGGTGTTTCCCCCACCTGGGTGGACAACGGTTGTGACGGCCGGGTGGCCGTCCAGCGCGAGCGTAACCCTGCGGGGGGCTTTGGCCGGGGAATTGTCGATCAGCTGTGACAGGGGTGCCGGTGGTGGTGCGGGCCGCGCCCCTGGGGGCTGCCGCCCCCAGACCCCCGCTTCCGGCCCTTGAAGGGCCTCGTCCTCAAACGCCGGACGGGCTGAATTGTGCGGACCGGCAGCCAGAACGCGCCCGCCGCTCACCTCCCGGCCTCAACCGCCGGACGGGCTGAGTTACGCCAGCGCCCGGCCCAGTACGAACACCACCGGTGCCGCCGCCGTCAGGGGTAGGGCCACGCCTGCTGTGAAGTGGACGAATCTCGACGGGTAGTCGTAGCTGGCCACGCGGTGGCCGATCAGGGCGCAGACTGCCGCGCCCGCGCCGAGGAGTGCGCCCTTTGCGCCGAAGCCGGTCATCCCGCCGACCGCGATGCCCGCCCCCGCCGCGGCGAGCAGCGAGACGACGATCGACGCGGGGGTGGGCAGCGGCAGGGCACGGGCCAGGACCGCCACCGCCACGGCCGCCGCGCCGACGGTCACCGCCTCCGGCTCGGCCGCGAGGTACCCGGCCGCGACGATGGACAGCGCCGCCGAGGCGACGGTCGCCATCAGGCCGTACATCCGCTCGTCCGGGTCCGCGTGCGAGCGCAGCTGCAGGACCAGGGAGAGCAGCACCCAGACGCCGAGGGTGCCGAGAATCGCCGCGGGGGCGTTCTCCCGGCCCGCCACCAGCAGGGCGACGTCCGCGGCCAGCGCGCCCAGGAAGGCCAGCGCGATGCCCTGCCGGGCCGGCCACATGCCGTTCAGGCGGAACCAGCCCGCCGCGGTGACCGCCTGCAGGGCGACGAGCGGGACGAGCAGGGCGTACGAGCCGACCGCCGCCGCACCGGACACGAGCAGACCGAGCAGCGCCGTGAGCCCGGCCGGCTGCATGCCCGGCTCGATGATCGGGGAACGTCCCTCCTCACGGGCACGCTGGGCGTCCGTGAGCCGGGAGTCGCCGGCGACGGTGGCGGGTCCGTGGTCGGAGTCCTCGTCAGGCTCCTCACCGCCTCGGGCACCACCGCCGGGCGCCTCGTACCCAGGGTCCACTGCAGCGCCGGCATACCCCTGCGGCTGTGCCGCCTCCCAGGTCTGCCCCTGCCACTGCTGCGTGTACTGCTGGTATTGCTGGTACTGCTGAGCCTGGGCGGCGTGCGGGTCGTCGTACCCCTGATGCCCCTGATGCCCCTGATGCCCTTGATACCCCTGATGCCCCTGGTATCCCTGGTACGCCTGCTGCTGATACGGGTCGTACGCGTCGTACGAACCCTCGTACGGCTGGTCGGTCATCGTCACCCTCCTGCGAACGGCGGGAGCACCTCGACCGTGCCGCCGTCGGCCAGCCGTACCGTCTCATGTCCGCGGGTGCCCACGGGATCACCGTCGATGAGGAACGAGCATCGCTGCAGGACGCGCGTGAGTTCTCCGGGGTGTCGCGCGCGCACGGCGTCGAGCGCCTCGGCGAGGGTGGCCGCGTCGTACGGCTCCTCGGCGACCCCGGCCGCGGCCTTCGCGGCGGCCCAGAAGCGCACCGTGACCTTTGACATCCGGTTCCTCAAGTAGTGATCGACAAGTTGTGGATCGGCTGTGTACACCGTCAGGCTAGCCCGCCTGCGCGGCACCCCAGGCCCCGATACGGGCCAGCAGGTCGTCGGTGGCCGCGTGCTCCGCGTGGCCCATGCCGTGCTCCAGCCAGAGTTCGCCCCGGTCACCGGCGGCGTCGGCCAGCATGCGCGGGTGGTCGACCGGGAAGTAGCCGTCCCGGTCGCCGTGCACGATCAGCAACGGCGTCGGGGCGATCCGCGGCACGGCCTCCACGGGCGACAGCGGTACCGGGTCCCACTCCCGGTGGTGGATCCGGGTACGGAATCCGTAGCGGCCCACCAGCCGCCCCTCGGGCCGCGTTACCAGCCAGTGGAGCTTCCGCATAGGGGCGGTGCCCCGGTAGTACCAGCGGGCGGGGGCACTCACCGAAACCACGGCGTCCGTCGCCGCCTCGGTGCGCCCCTCGCGCCCCTTTCCGTACAGCGCCGCGTGGCGCAGCACCACGGAGCCGCCCATCGAGAAGCCGACGGTCACCACGCGCGCGTGCCCGAACCCCCGCGCCCACTCCACCGCGGCCGCCAGGTCCAGGACCTCCCGGTCGCCGACCGTCGAGCGGCCGCCGGAGGCGCCGTGGCCGCGGAAGGAGAACGTGACCACGGCCCCGTACTGCGCGAACGCCTCCGCCACCCGCCGAACATGCGGCCGGTCCACATCGCCGGTGAACCCGTGGGCGACGACGAACACCGGAACAACGGAAGGTGTCGTGGAGGCGTCGTATACGACCGCACCCCGGTTGTATACGGAATCGATCGCAACCCCGTCGTCCGTGCGCAGAAACGTACGGAAAGGCCCCCCTCTGCCCGTCTCAAGATTCGGACGAACGGTGGATCGGGCCACATGACCTGCCGAACCAATGCTCATGTGGGCTATTCTGCTGGGCAGAGGACTCGGGCAGCGTAGCCCCCGGGTCCTTTTGTGCTTTCGGAAGCGTTGTATACGAAGCGGGAAACGCCAGTTGACCGCAGGTGTACGGGCCTTTCGGGATCGCAGAGCAGGTGATGCACCACACACGTCCTCGCAGGGACCGAGGAGGAACCAGACGTATGAGTTCTCTGCTGCTCCTGACCAATGCCCTCCAGCCGTCGACGGAGGTGCTCCCCGCCCTCGGCCTGCTCCTGCACAACGTGCGAGTGGCTCCGGCGGAGGGCCCCGCCCTCGTCGACACCCCCGGTGCCGACGTCATCCTCGTCGACGGCCGCCGTGATCTGCCCCAGGTCCGCAGCCTGTGCCAGCTGCTGCGCTCCACGGGTCCGGGCTGTCCGCTCGTCCTCGTCGTCACCGAGGGCGGCCTCGCGGCCGTCACCGCCGACTGGGGCATCGACGACGTACTCCTCGACACCGCAGGACCGGCGGAGGTCGAAGCGCGGCTGCGGCTGGCCATGGGCCGGCAGCAGATCGTCAACGACGACTCCCCCATGGAGATCCGCAACGGCGACCTGTCGGTCGACGAGGCGACGTACTCCGCGAAGCTCAAGGGGCGGGTCCTCGACCTCACCTTCAAGGAGTTCGAGCTCCTCAAGTACCTCGCACAGCACCCGGGCCGCGTCTTCACGCGCGCCCAGCTGCTGCAGGAGGTCTGGGGCTACGACTACTTCGGCGGCACCCGGACGGTCGACGTCCACGTACGGCGTCTGCGCGCCAAGCTGGGCCCCGAGCACGAGTCGCTGATCGGGACCGTCCGGAACGTCGGTTATCGATTCGTTACTCCTGAGAAGGCCGATCGCGTCTCCGACGAAGTCAAGGCCAAGGCAGACCGGGCAAAGGCGGAGGATGCGGACGAGACCGCCGCTCTGGACACCGCCGAGGTGTCGGCCGAGGCATAGCGGACCGCCGCAAGGGGCATTGCTTCCGCACAGAAGGCGTGGAGGCAAGCTCCTTCTCGCCCTGCCCAGAGCAGGTATATCCGCGTAGACTCCGCGCGTGGCCAAGGTGACTCGGGATGATGTGGCGCGGCTGGCGGGAACTTCGACCGCCGTCGTCAGTTACGTCATCAACAACGGACCCCGGCCGGTCGCCCCGGCCACGCGCGAGCGTGTCCTCGCCGCCATCAAGGAGCTGGGGTACCGACCGGACCGGGTCGCCCAGGCGATGGCGTCCCGGCGTACGGACCTCATAGGCCTGATCATCCCGGACGCGCGCCAGCCCTTCTTCGGGGAGATGGCGCACGCGGTCGAACAGGCCGCCTCCGAGCGCGGGAAGATGGTGCTCGTCGGCAACACCGACTACGTCAGCGAGCGCGAGGTCCACTACCTGCGCGCCTTCCTGGGCATGCGGGTCTCCGGCCTCATCCTCGTCAGCCATGCACTGAACGACCAGGCCGCCGCCGAGATCGACGCCTGGGACGCCCGGGTCGTCCTCCTCCACGAGCGGCCCGAGGCCATCGACGACGTCGCCGTCGTCACCGACGACCTGGGCGGCGCCGAGCTCGCCGTACGCCACCTCATCGAGCACGGCTACGAATACGTCGCCTGTATGGGCGGCACCGCCGAGACCCCGGCGGTCGGCGACCCGGTCTCCGACCACGTCGAGGGCTGGCGGCGCGCGATGGGCGAGGCCGGGATCTCCACCGAGGGGCGGCTCTTCGAGGCGCCGTACAACCGCTACGACGCGTACCGCGTGGCGCTGGACATCCTCTCCGGGCCGCAGCGGCCGCCAGCGATCTTCTGCTCCACCGACGACCAGGCGATCGGCGTGCTGCGGGCCGCCCGCGAGCTGCGGATCGATGTGCCGGGCCAGCTGGCGGTGGCCGGGTTCGACGACATCAAGGAGGCGGCGCTGACCGACCCGCCCCTGACCACGATCGCCTCGGACCGCTCCGCGATGGCCCGGGCGGCCGTGGACCTCGTACTCGACGACGGGCTCAGGGTGGCGGGGGCGCGGCGGGAACGGCTCAAGCAGTTCCCGTCACGACTGGTCGCGCGGACCTCCTGCGGCTGCACCTGAGGGCCGTGCACCGGCACATGAGAGTTGCCTGAAGGCTCCCGCCGGGCTGCGAGAAGCCTCTTTATATCGGGCAAACAAGGTTCTGCCGGGCTTCTCAGCCAGCACTCAGGAAGCTCTCATGGTCACGGTTCAAGCTCGTTGGCATGACCGAGAGCTTCCGCCGCAGCGGCGAGTACGAGAGCTATGACGGCTACGGGAACCCGCAGCAGGGCACCCCGCAGTACGCCTCCTCCCCTGTGAACCCCGAGTGGCCGCCCCCGCCGGCGCAGCCGCCGGTGCAGCAGGCCATGGTCGAGCCGGGCGCTCCGGCGCCGAAGAAGCGGACCCGGGGCCCCCTGGCCCTGCTGGCCGCCGTGGCGATCGTCGCCGCGGCGATCGGCGGCGGCACCGCGTACGCCTTCCAGGAGCTGACCGGCAACGACACCGTCGCCACCAGCAGCACCAGCACCCCTGTGGTGCCGGCCGGCAAGAAGGGCGACGTCGCCACCATCGCCGCGGCCGTCAGCCCGAGCGTGGTCGAGATCAGCGCCACCCTGGACAACGGCTCGTCGACCGGCTCCGGCGTGATCATCACCAGCGGCGGCGAGATCGTCACCAACAACCACGTCATCTCCGGCGCCTCGTCGATCAAGGTGACCACCAGCAACGGCAAGACCTACACCGCGAAGGTCGTCGGCACCGACAGCAAGAAGGACCTCGCCCTGATCAAGCTGCAGGGCGCGTCCGGGCTGAAGGCGGCGACCCTCGGCAACTCCTCCGGCGTCCAGGTCGGCGACACGGTCGTGGCGATCGGCTCCCCCGAGGGCCTGAGCGGCACGGTCACCAGCGGCATCGTCTCGGCCCTGAACCGCGACGTGACCGTCTCGACCGACGAGGGCCAGGGTCAGGGACAGGGCGGCGGTGACGGCCAGTGGCCGTTCTCCTTCGGCGGCCGGCAGTTCAACGGCGACACCGGCTCCTCGACCACCACGTACAAGGCGATCCAGACCGACGCGTCCCTCAACCCGGGCAACTCCGGCGGCGCGCTGATCGACGCCGCGGGCGACATCATCGGCATCAACTCCGCCATGTACTCGGCCAGTTCGCAGTCGTCCTCGGGTTCCTCGGACGCCGGCAGCGTCGGCCTCGGCTTCGCCATCCCGATCAACACCGTCAAGTCCGACCTGGCCACGCTGCGGTCCGGTTCCACCAACTGATCCCGCACCTCACCAGCAGGGAGTACGTCATGATCGAGCAGGTTTCGCACACGGTCGCCGGCACCGACCCGGCCGGTCTCGCCCTGGCCCTGGCGGTGGCGTACGAGCTCCACGCACCGACGACCCGGGCACCGGAGGTGGCCCCGCAGCTGATGGGCCTGCACACCACGGCCGCCCGCCCGCACCGCCGCAAGGTGCCGTTGAACAGGCTCGCGGCGATGCGTGGCTGATATGCGAGGCTGAAGGCGTTCAGCACGTTCCGCATCTTTCGCTGGTTCAGCCCCTTGTCGTCCCACCGCACCCGAGGAATCCGAGCCCATGAGCCCCGCCGATGGCGACCGTGACCCGCAGCGCATCCTGATCGTCGACGACGAGCCGGCCGTGCGCGAAGCACTCCAGCGCAGCCTCGCCTTCGAGGGCTACGAGACGGAGGTCGCGGTCGACGGCGCCGACGCCCTGGAGAAGGCGACGGCGTACCAGCCCGACCTGGTCGTCCTCGACATCCAGATGCCGCGCATGGACGGTCTGACCGCGGCACGCCGTATGCGCGGGGCGGGCGCGACGACGCCGATCCTGATGCTGACGGCGCGTGACACCGTCGGCGACCGGGTGACGGGCCTCGACGCCGGCGCCGACGACTACCTGGTCAAGCCCTTCGAGCTGGACGAGCTGTTCGCGCGCGTCCGTGCCCTGCTGCGGCGCAGCTCGTACGCGGCCGCGGCGGCCGCCGGGGCCCTCCAGGAGGACGAGGCACTGACCTTCGCCGACCTGCGGATGGATCTGGCGACGCGTGAGGTGACGCGGGGCGGGCGCCCGGTGGAGCTCACCCGCACGGAGTTCACCCTCCTGGAGATGTTCATGGCGCACCCGCGTCAGGTGCTGACCAGGGAGCAGATCCTGAAGGCGGTGTGGGGCTTCGACTTCGAGCCGTCCTCGAACTCCCTGGACGTGTACGTCATGTACCTGCGCCGCAAGACGGAGGCGGGCGGCGAGCCGCGCCTCGTGCACACCGTGCGGGGCGTCGGGTATGTGCTGCGGCAGGGCGGCGCGGAGTGAGGAAGGTCCTGCGCCGCTTCCAGACGCTGCCGATCCGCTCACGGCTGGCGATGCTGGTGGCTGCGGCGGTGGCTTTTGCGGTGGCGGCGGTTTCGGTGACGTGTTGGTTCATCGTGCAGGGGAAGCTGTACGAGCAGGTCAACGCCGATCTCAGGAAGATGTCGCAGCCACAGCGGTACAGCCAGGTGGCGGAGCTCCTCGACGCCTGCCCCCACACAGTCGAGACCGACCAGAACGACCAGGGCGGCCAGACCGGCGCCAGTGGCCTGCGTACGCAGAGCAGCTACATTCAGCTGGTCAAGGCGGACGGAACGCCCTGCGTGTCCTCGAACTCGACCGGCACCGTCAAGGTCACCAGCGCCGACAAGAATGTGATCAAGGAAGCGGCCAACGGCAAGGGGAACCTTCTCGACGGGATCATCCGCAACGGCACGGACACCGACGGCAATGCCGTACGCGTGTTCACCACGCCCCTGCTCGTCAACCAGGGCCCGGTCGGCCCGCCCCAGTTGTACCCCGACACCGCACTCCTCATCGCTGTCCCTCTCAAGAGCACTGAGAAGACCCTCAACGACCTCGCCCTGATCCTCCTCCTGGTCTCCGGCGTCGGAGTGATCGGCGCCGGAGCAGCCGGCCTCGCCGTGGCCCGTGCCGGCCTACGCCCCGTCGACAAACTCACCGAAGCCGTCGAACACGTCGCCCGCACAGAGGACTTGGGCATCCGCATCCCCGTGGACGACGACGCCGAGGACGAAGTCGCCCGTCTCTCCCGCTCCTTCAACTCGATGACCGCCTCCCTGGCCAGCTCCCGCGACCTCCAGCAACAGCTCATCGCCGACGCCGGCCACGAACTCCGCACCCCCCTCACCTCCCTCCGCACCAACATCGAACTCCTCACCCGCAGCGAGGAGACCGGCCGCCCCCTCCCCCCGGCCGACCGCAAGGCGCTCCTCGCCTCCGTGAAGGCGCAGATGACCGAACTGGCCGCGCTGATTGGCGACTTGCAGGAGCTGTCGCGGTCCGAGGGCCAGGGGAGCGAGCGCGTGCAGGTGGTCTCGCTGGAGGACATCGTGGAGGCGGCGCTGCGCCGGGCACGGCTGCGCGGGCCGGAGCTGACGATCACGGCGGACCTGCACCCCTGGTACGTACGGGCGGAGCCCTCAGCCCTGGAGCGGGCGATCGTCAACATCCTCGACAACGCGGTGAAGTTCAGCCCCGAGGGCGGCACCATCGAGGTGGAGCTCGGCAGCGGCATCCTGACGGTCCGCGACCACGGCCCCGGCATCCCCGCCGAGGAACTCCCCTACGTCTTCGACCGCTTCTGGCGTTCACCCAGCGCGCGGGCACTGCCGGGCTCGGGCCTGGGTCTGTCCATAGTCGCGCGGACGGTGGAGCAGGCGGGCGGCGAGGTCACGCTGGCCCGCGCGGAGGGCGGCGGCACGGTGGCGACCGTACGGCTGCCGGGGGCGCCGATGCCGCCGCCGGAGGGGCCGTAGTCCTTACCGTCGGCCGCGCCTGTCCGTGCCCCGGTCGCGGGCGTCCTCGATCGTGGTGCGGCGCAGCTGCGAGATGAGGGGCTTGATGTCGTCGACGTGGGCGCCGGCCTTCAGCTCCTCGTAGATCCGGCCGGCGATCTCCTTCTGCCGCCAAGTCTGGCCTGCCACCAACTCCTCGCCCAGCTCGGCGAGTTGGACCGCGCGTCGCTGGGCGGCGGGGTCGTCCTTGCCTTGGCGGTCTCCGTGACCGTAGGCGTCGTACGAAAGCATGGTCATTCTCCGGTTCCTTCCGCTCAGTTCTGCCCGGTCTGCCTGCGCTTCTTGGCTCGGCGTGCGGCACCGAAGTCGCGGAACGGGTTGGTGGTCAGGTCGACCGCGGTCTTGCGCGGATCGACCGAGTGGTGCCAGTTGAAGTGCACGACCCAGGCCAGGATCAGCAGCCGGTCCACGCGCGGGTCGCGGACGGTGACCTCGTATTCCGCCCGGATGCCTGCGCTCCGGGCGAAGTCGAAGCCCTCGGACTGCGGTCCGGAGAAGCGCACTTTTGCGGAGAGGAGGGCGTCGAGGCTCTCGTGGCCGAGGAAGTTGTCGATGACCGGGGCGCGGCGCAGCCTGGTGTTGCCTTTCCACTTCCCGGTCAGTTCCCCGAGGTTCTGCTGCACCAGGATCCACTCACGGTCCTCCCAAGGCCCGGTGCGCACCTTGCCGATCTGCGTGCGGTCGGCCGCGAATGCCATCCCCGTCGAGAGGACGAAGCCCAGGATCTCGTCAGGGCGTTCCGCGGCGAACACCCGGTATTCAGGCAGGGAGTGGTGCGGGGAATCCTTGTGCATCAGGAGCACCGGCGTGCGCTGCCCGGCTGCCCGTACCTCCCAGGTGGTGTGCGTCCGGCCGTAGTCGGCCGAGACCGTGAACTCCTGAAGGGTCTGGAGCAACTGGTTCATTGGATTCCTTCGTCGGGTTCCCTGCGTTTTCCCTGCGTTCAGGCCGCGGGCAGCAGGGCGATGCGGGACGCACCCATGGTGGGGGACCAGCCGCCACCCTTCTCGAACTCGAAGCCGCGCTGCTCCACGTCGTCGATGAGACTGCCGATGGTCGGGGACGGCGAATTCATGAACTCCACGGCCTCCTGGACGGCCTTTTTGATGCCGTCCACCGCGTCGGAGATCTTCTGGAAGATGGTCTGGATGATGCCGATGACGTTGATGATGAGCCTGACTGTCTTGTACATGCCGTAGATCTTGTCGGCGGTCCAGATACCCGCGACGACGTCCGCGACCGGGTCTTCGGGGCCGAGGCCGACCACCTCGATGGCGGCGTCGCCCGCCATCATCTCCGCGAACTGCTCGGCCAGTTTCTTGATCCCCTCGTCCATCAGCTTCCCGATCTCGCTGAGCGCCTCCCAGACGAGTCCGACGACGATGTGGTAGCCGTCCTTGAACGCCTTCGCCGCGAGCTTGGCCGCGTCACCGACGCCGCCGATGCCCATGGTCCAGCGGAACAGGTACGAGTCGAAGTTGGTCGCGGCCTCGCCGGACCATTCACCGCCGAGCTTCCAGGACCCCTTGCGCAGGGTTCCGGCCACCGTGTACGCCGCGTCGCCCAACTCGTCGTAGGCGTCGCCCAGACAACTCAGCCGGCCGTACTCGCCGAAGAGGGGCTTCAGCATCAGCTCGACCAGGCTCTGGCCGGTGCACCACTGGAATGCGTGCTCGGCGGCCTTGAGGTCAGAGCTGTTCCGGGCCAGCATCAGCGCGGTGTGGATGCTCTTCGACGTGGTGTCGTCGGCGTCGTCCAGTTTCTTGAGCTCGACATCCTCGTCGGTGAAGTTGCCGAGGTTGGAGCCACCGGGGAGCGTCGAAATGTCCGGGAAGGGGACGGAGGACTGCGGATATATGCTGCGCAGTTCTGCCGCGGTGTCCTCGTCCACGTGGGTGTAGGCGGCACTCGTGCGCTGGATCTTGTCGTCGATCACGCCCATGCCCCGCTGGCACTGGGCGAGCTTGTCGCTGAAGAAGGTCGAGATGTCCGGGACGAACTCCCGTGCCAGGACGAGCAATCCGTCCAGGCCGTCGACCTGCGCACACTCGTGGCCGCTCCACTGCCCGAGCCTGACCAGATGGTTGCCTTGCTTCTTCGTGAGATCTGCGTACGCGTGAAAGTCACTCTGCGCGGGCGCGCGGAAGCCTGTCACGGCCACTCCCCTGTTGACGTCATGTCAGTGTCCGGCGCGGGGGACGCTACATGCGGTAGTGGTGGATTTGAGGGGCCGTTGGCATGTTCATTGACAACTATTGGGGAGTGGTCGACGGGACGACTGTCGGCGGCTACGCCGGGGGTTCCGTAGACGGTTCGACTCCCAGCCAGAACAGCTCTTCCACGATGATCTGGGGGTCTGCGATGCGAGGTACGAACGTGTACTTGAGCCAGCCGCGCTCATCGTCGAAGAGGAGCAGACGGGCACCCTTCGGATCACTGGACCGGACCGGCATGACCTGCGTTCCATCAGGAAGGCAGGAATCCGTCTCGATACCCCGGAAATATGGGTCCTTCGCCGTGACCAGTTCAGCACGTGCGGCCAGGACGATTTCACGAACATGGTTGGGCACTGCCTCGAAGGCAGCGCGGGCGTCGAGCGTCCAGTCCATCTGCCAGGGCGGCCCCATGAACCCGTCGGTCACTCGCCGGGCTCCAGTTTTTGCACTCGGTGACGAATCTTCGAAGCCTCTTCGAGAAGGGCCCTGGCCTCGGCGCCGTCTGTGGACTCCGAGGCCCGGATTTCGAGATCGTGCACATGCGCGTCCAGCTTGGGATCGCGGGCAAGGGCGTACTCGCCCCACCAGAGGGCCATGAACGCCGGCACAGGAGGAAGATTGAAGGTGTCGGCGCTTGAGGCGATCACCCTTTTCCAGTGCCTGTCGAAGTCGGGCAGCAGTTCGGGAGCGTGCTCGGCGATGGCTGCGCGCAGTGCCTTGGGCGTCCGCTGCGGCATGGGCGGGATGACCTGGTCGTTCTCCGTGGCGTGAGCAGTCATGACCGATGCCCTCCTTCGACGCTTCGTCTCTACGACCATAGCCGCCTCATACCTCGTGGATCTGTCGTTCGTGTGGTGGTCACGAGATCAAGCGTGGTGGCGGTCAGGAGTCGAACATCAGGGCTTCCGGCATATGTCAACCGAATGTGCGCCGACCCGCCCCTCCCTTGACCCCGTCCACGAAAACGGCCCAGGTCGCGGTCGAGAAGAGCAGCGGGGCGGCCACCGGGATCTTGCTGTCGCGAACGGGGACGGTGCCGGGGTGGCCGTCGGCGACCTCGACGCAGTTCGTACCGCCCCCGTCGCTGTAGGACGACTTGCGCCAGGCTGCGATGCCGAGGTCGGGGGTCACACGGTTCCCTTCACCTCGCGGACGAACGCGGACCAGGAAGCGGCCGAGAAGACCAGGGGGCGGGACGCCGGGGTCTTGCTGTCGCGGACCGGGACTATGCCCGCGTAGCCGTCGGCGACCTCGACGCAGTCGTTGTCTCCCCCTTCGCTGTAGCTCGACTTGCGCCACAGGGCGGTGCTGAGGTCGGGGGTGCGGGTCATGATCTCTGCTCCTCCAGTAGGTCCCTGATGAACACGAGCGAGTCCGACGGGGACAGCGCCAGGTCGCGGAGCCGATCGTAGGACAGTCGTTGCCGCAGGACCTCGTCCGGATCTTCGATCAGCCGGCTGCAACCGTTGCCTTCCTTGTAGGCAACGGCACTTCCGGCCCTCTGCCACAGCAGCGTGAGCGACCCGTTCATATGGTGGTGCGCTCCCGCCGAGAACGGCAGTACCTGAAGCGTCACGTTGGGCCACAGCGCGGCGGCCTCCAGATGGAGCAGCTGGTCGTGCCAGGCCTTGCCCCGGGCAGCGGGACGCCGGAGCGCGAACTCGTCCATGATGATCCGGACCTCGGGCTCCGGCTTCTGCCTCAGGAGGTACTGCCTCCCGAGACGAGCGGCCAATTGCTCCTCAACGGCCTCGTCACCGTCAGCCGTTGTCTGGGCCCCAGACAACACCCCACGGGCGAAGTCCTCGGTCTGCAGAAGCCCCGGAATCCCCGGCGAGAACTTCCACATGATCCGCGCCGTCGCCTCCAGCGCCATGAACTCCTTGTACTGGTCCTTGAACGCGTCCAGCCGCGCCGCCTTCCAGTGGCTTAACAGCAGGTCCCCGGTGCCGTAATACCCGTCCAGGTCCTCCATGACCGTCACCTTGGACAGCCGCTCCCCCGACTCCAACCGGCTCAGATAGCTCTTCTCGTATCCGGTCTCGTCGGCCAGTTGTCCCAGCGACTTCCCGGCCTTCTCGCGCAGAACCTTCAGCGTTTGCCCGAGCATCCCGCGCCCGGAAACCGGCTCAGCGTCAACCTTTTCGCCCACGTCACCCCTCCCCGTTGCCTGCGCGCCAGACAACACCGAACCTCTTCCGCAGCGTACGCCGCACCTGTGACGATCGAGGCACGAACGGTAGTCACCGCTCGTCAGACCCCTGCCATGCCAAAACCCCCGCAACCGATGCTGGTCGGTCCGGGGGCGTGGCCGACGCGTATCCCAAGGAGCGCCGACATGCGCGAACGTACCGCCGGATTCATCGAATTGCTACTGCTCGCCATCGTGCGGGCCCTGCTGCCCGCGCGAGGACGCCACCGAGCAGCCCCGGCCGCCCAACTCCCGCCCACCGAACAACCGTTGGCCGCCCCCGGAACCCACCGCCCCCTCGACGTATGGCCCTTCGAGCCCGACGCCCATCTCGTACGCCCGTACCTCCTCACCCCGGACGAACGCCACGAACGCCGGCTGCAGCGCAGGCGCCGCCGTGCCCTCTGGCTCGCCGCCTACGGCATCGACGTGGGCCCGCGCCGTATCCACGGAGTGGAGGTGTCCGCGTGAGCGCGACCGAAGAGATCCCCACGCTCGGGAAGCTGCGGCTGCTGCCGTGGACCACTCCCGAAGGCAAGCCCTGCTACCTCAGCACCGACCGCGGCGACAGCAAGCTGTCCCTGTTGGCCGACGACGTGGAAGCAGCTCAGCTGGACTCCGGGGAACAGGTGCTCGCGGGCGCCAGGGCCGTACTCGCCGACCCGAAGGCGGGTGAGCGGGCCGTGCGCTTCGCGCTCACCAGGGCGGCCGAGTCGCTGGAGGACGTGATCCGGGTCGCGGTCAGCCGAGGCGGGCGGGTGACGCCGGACTGATCACCGAGCGCTCTCCGCCGACGCCAGTACCTTCTCCGCGGCCAGCCGATAGATGTTGGCCAGGACATCCGGACCGTTGTCGAACTCCTCGTCGGTGAGCGTGCAGCCCAGGCGTTCGCGCAACACATGCCGGTCGGCCGCAACTCGCTCCGCGATCTGCTTCGCCGTCGACTGATCGAACGCCAGTTGCTCGACGAGCTGCCGCAGTGTCATCCCCCGGTCCTTGGCGACTTGGGCAAGGTGATCGCGCGCCTGACGGGACACCCGGATGGTCGTGGTCTCTGCCATCGCCGCACCGTAGCGCGCCAGGACCCACCGATCTCGGCGATCACTGCGGCAGCCCGACCTCGGCCGCCCGGCGGAGCGCGTCCCCGCACGTGCGGCACGGAACCGGCGCGTGTTCGGCAAGGACAACCAGCGCACGGTGCAATTCCGCTCCCAGTTGGTGAAGCCGCATGCTGTACTGCCCGCCCTTGTAGGCGTACAGGCGAAAGACGCTGACGGCCAGTCCGTCACGGTCGTCGGCGAGGGTGTCCGGAAGCCCGGCGAGCAGTTCGTAGTCCTGCTTGCCGGTCGCGGCGTCCGCAACTTCCTTGAGGGGCAGAGCGTCCAATTCCTCGGCGGACAAGGAGCCGTCGACTGCGACGGCATGGGCAGCCAGGGCCGCGAAGATCTCGATCAGCCGCTCGCCGGTCACCGTCGATACACCCCGGCCCCGCAGGCGCTCGCGGCGCCGGTCCTGCCGCCGTGGCTCCTGGTCCACCAGCGGCAGCACGACACGGCCAAGAAGCGCGCAACGACGCCAGAGCATGTCGTAGTCCGGGGGCACAGTCGATCCTCTCCACGTAGCTGCGACGGTCAGCCGCCGACGACCGGGAAACCGAACGACCGCGCCCGGCAACCTCTCCGCCCGAGGTGACGGCCCATCACCGGTCCCTTTCCCCTCATGGAACGGATTCCCCCATGGTTCAGCACCGCCGACGCAAAACCGCCATCGCCGTCTCCCTCGTCCTCGTGGCTACCGGAGCAGTCGGCCACGGAAGGACGCGCAGGCCGCGAACCAGGAGGTCGCGGACTGACTGGGCGACTGGACGCCTTCCGTGTCCTGACGACTTCCTGACGCCGCCCCCGTCCCGACACCCACAGCCCCCGCCCTACGATCACCTCGGACACGGATGCCGGGGAGGGCGTATGGGCGGGGACACAGGCGGGATCGAGCGGGTGTACCGAAGACGGCGTGGGCTGCCCTGGCTGCCGCTGGGTCTGATGGCGGTGATCGCCGGGAACGCCTTCATCCAGGCGACCCGCTTCGACGACCCGTACGCCTATCGCGACGGGCCACCGGGCTGGGCGCCATTGGCGGTCTCGCTGCTCATGGCGGCGACCTTCGTCCGAATCGCGCTGGAACAGTGGCGGGCGCACACCAGCGTCACGGCGTCCGGCATCACCGTCCAGGGGCGCCTGCGTTCGCGCTCCTGGACCTGGCAGGAGATCTACGACATCCGCGTCGAGCACGCCCCGGGCAGCATGGGCTCGACGGGCCCTCGCTGGCTCGGCTTCCTCTACGACGACGAGGGCCGCCGGCACCGGCTCTGGCACATCGACGACTGGCAGCTCGCCGACCCGTACGCCGAGGTCTCGGAGCTGTGCCTGTCGGCCGCCCCGTACCGCAGTCTGGCCTGGGAGCCGCGCCCTCAGGTGGAGGCGCTGATCCTGCGGGGCGCGGCTCGGCGCAAGGCCTGGACGTGGGCCCTGTGGGGTGCGCTCGCGATGCTGTGCGCCATGTTCGTGGTCGAATTCTGGGAGATCATCGACGGGCGGCCGGACCACCCGTTCCTGCTGCTCGTCTGTGTACCGCTGGCCTCCTTCGCCGTCCTGGGCGCCGTACTCGACCGCTACTGGACCACCCACCCTCCGGGCTCCCTCGCAGGGCAGCCGTAGCTCACGCCTGCCCGTCTGCGGGCTCCGGTCCAGCCGTTCGCCCTCCGATCGCCCGATCGAGTGATCCCACGACAACGCCCCAGGTCATCCCCATAGCCGTCGTTACGGTGATCGCGTTGCTTGTGCCGCGGGCACACCCAGCCCAGACTTGAGGAGGAGGTGCCACCTTGACCGCTCTCGCACATGAGAGGCCCGAGACCATGTCCCACGCTCCGGCTGAATCCTTGAACGGACCCGACCTGGACGAGGTCCTATGGCAGGCCTGGAAGGCCATGGAACTCCCCGAGGGCTACCGCGCCGAGATCATCGAGGGAGCCATCGAGGTGTCGCCCACCGGACGTCTGACCCACGCCCAGATCACGAACCGCCTGCGGCGGGCACTGGATAAATTCCTGGACGGCGGCGAGCACGCGTGCCACCAGGACACCAATGTCATCCACAAGCGCAAGGGGTGGATCCCGGACGCATTAGTCGCTCCAGAAGACCTGGAGCCGCACGCCGACGAGGAAGGGTTGGGGGTGAAAACCTCCGCTGTCCACCTCATCGTCGAAGTCGTCTCCCCGGGCAAGCGCAACCAGGACCGCGACCGCATCCGAAAGCGCCGCGAGTACGCCCGCGCCGGGATCCCCGTCTACGTCATCATCGACGACTACGACAGCCACGGCACCGTCACCGTTCTCACCGAGCCCGAGCCCGACAAGGCCGATTGGGTGGGAGTCCACCGCGTCCCCTACGGCACCGAGGTCACCATCCCCGAAGGCCCCGCCAAGGGCTTCGTGATCGGCGAGACGATCACCGGCCCCAAGCGGGGGTGAACCGGGCGGCGGACGTCAGGTCCACCACCAGCTAGCCGGTCCGGCCGACAGCCAGCCCCGCCCCCTCGATCCGCACCCTGATCCCCTCCTTCTCCACCCGTACGTCCCGCAGCCGCAGCTCACCGCGGTGCGGTGTGGGCAGGCGGAAGCCCAGGGACAGGCGGTCGGCCAGGACCGGGCGGGTGAGCCGGGGCAGGGCGTCCAGGAGCGACGGGTCGAGGCCGAGGCGCTTGAGGAGGGCTGGGTGTTCCAGGGCCAGGTCGATCAGGTTGAGCCGCATGGCCTGGTGGATGAAGCGCGGTGAGCCGGTCACGCGCGCCAGTTCGGCATCGGAGCGCAGGGCCGCGCGTACGGCGGAGTCGGGTACGCCGAGCCGCCGTACCACCGCCGGCACCGCGAACAGCGCCTTCGCCTTCCTCGTCTCGTGCGCGAGGCGTGCGGCGGAGCGGCGGGTCAGATGCAGGCCCTCGGAGGCCCGGGTGCCGGGCCGGTAGGTGGCCAGGTCCCCGATGTCCAGGCGCATTCCGCCGATCTGGGTGGCGATGCCGTGCTCGCCGTCCCGGCCGATACGGGCATCGGCCCGCAGCCTCAGATCGTGCCCGGCCACCGGGAGCGTGCCGCGCGCCAGCACCCGGTCGTGGCCGTGTCCGGTGAACGTCACCTGGGACGCGCCGAGTTCGCGGTTCAGGTCGTCGAAGGACAGCAGTACGTCGCCGTCGAGACGGGGAATTGCCGCGCCCCGTACGGAGGTCGGTCCGTCGGGCGCGTTCAGCCGTACGTCGTGTGCGGTCGCCGTCACCCTGGCCAGCGTGACCCGGTCGGCGGCGACGTCCGGCACGGTGACCTTCACCGACTGCAGCCTGTCGTCGGCGAGTTGGGTCAGGAAGGGGAAGCCCTCGATGTCCACTTCGGGCGCCGCGCTCAGGTGCATCCGGTCCTTGAGCTCGTCCGCCGCCCGGCGCTCGGCGTACAGGAGCGCCCAGCGGTCGGCGAGGGTGAGGAAGGCGGCGAGGACGACCGAGCCCACCACCGCCTTCAGCGCGAGCGGGAGGCCCGCGAAGCGGTTTCGCCTGCGGCGGCCGCCGCGGCGGTGGTTGGGCGGAGCCCAGGGCTCGTCCTGCTCTTCCTCGGCCTCGCTCGCGACAAAGGCACCCTCGAAAGAGTTGTTGATGTTTGTACCAGGATGCGTCGTTATGTGGTGGGGGGCACGCATCGATCCATCCGACCATGCGAACGCCCCCCACCCGCAAGCGGTACCTCAGGTATGCGATCTAGCTCACGATCGCCCCGACCAGGTGGCCCGTGCCCAGCCGCTCCGCCGTGAGACTCGCTCACTCACGTACGCGGCCCCCTCACCCCCTCACTTTGCGCCTCCCTCCGCTTACCCTCGTACGCATGACCAGCGACGACACCGCCCGGCCCGGCCGGAACCGCTCCATCGAGACCTACTCCGCGCTCTCCCCGGAGCAGACCGGGGCCGTGCTCTCCCTGCTCGCGGCGGCCGCCGAGGACGACGGCCAGCAGGCGGTGTCCGAACAGGGGCGGCTGCAGCTGCGGGGCGGCGAACGCGAGGGCGTGTCCCATCTGCTGCTCAGCGTCGGCGACGAGCTCGTGGGGTACGCGCAGCTGGAGGACACCGACCCGGTGGAGGCACCGGCCGCCGAGCTGGTCGTGCACCCCGCGTACCGCGGGCACGGGCACGGGCGGGCACTGGGCTCGGCGCTGCTCGCGGCCTCCGGCAAGCGGCTGCGGGTGTGGGCGCACGGCGGGCACTCCGCCGCCCGGCATCTCGCGCAGGTCCTGGGGCTCACGCTCTTCCGCGAACTGCGGCAGATGCGGCGGTCGTTGACGGACCTGAACCTGCCCGAGCCGGTGCTCCCGGCGGATGTGACCGTCCGTACCTTCGTCCCCGGCCAGGACGACGCCGACTGGCTCGCGGTGAACGCCGCCGCGTTCGCCCACCACCCCGAGCAGGGCTCCCTCACCCAGCGCGACCTCGACGACCGCAAGGCCGAGCCGTGGTTCGACCCCGCGGGCTTCTTCCTCGCCTTCCGCGGCGGCGAACTCATCGGCTTCCACTGGACGAAGGTGCATGCGGCCGACCGGCTGGGTGAGGTGTACGTCCTCGGGGTGCGGCCCGGGGCACAGGGCGGGGGGCTGGGCAAGGCCCTCACGACGATCGGGCTGCGGCATCTGGAGGCACAGGGGCTGCCCACGGCGATGCTGTATGTCGACGCCGACAACAAGGCGGCGGTCGCTGTGTATGAGCGGCTGGGATTCACGACGTACGAGACGGACTTGATGTACCGCACGGAGACGTGAGCGAGCCTCCGGCGGTGGTGCGGTGTGTTGTGCGGGCAAGTGGGATGCGCGCCCCTGGGGGCTACGCCCCCAGACCCCCATCGGCCTGCGGCCTCGTCCTCAAACGCCGGACAGGCTGAAAGTTCCGCACCGGCTCCGGCTGGCAGGCCCCCCAAGCCACCACCCCGACCCCCAGCAACACCCCCCACCGCTCATGCGCAGCCCCCCAGCGGGGATCACCGGTCGCGGCGAGCAGGGTCCAGCGGCCCGGGATCAGCAGGGCACCCAGGGCCGCCGTGGTCAGGACGGCGGCCGCCACCGACGGGCCCGGCTGCGGCTCGTCCGTGAGGCGTACCGCGGTGGCCGCCGCGGCCAGGGCGAGGGCCGCTGTTGCGCCGGCCTCCAGGGTGACGGCGCCGACCGGGGGACGTACGCCGTGCGGTACGAGGGCCAGTGCGGCCGTCCACCACAGCACGGCCACCGGCGCGACCAGCACCACCCGCAGGCTCGTGCGCACCCAACGCCGGGTGGTGACCGGTGTGGTGAGGTGCCGGGCCGGGTCGTCCAGCAGGAACGTCAGGCCCAGTGCGAAGACGAGGGCGGCGGCCCGCAGCAGGGTGAGCGCGAGCCAGGCACCGGGCGGGCCGCCGGACAGCCGGGGCAGGGCGACGAGCAGCAGCCCCACACCCGCGCCCGCCCCGAGCGCCCGCCACGGCACCGTACGCGCGACGGCCGACACCAGTGCCCCGCTCACCGGCACGGTCCTCCGCTCACTTCCCACACTCGTCCGCCCCCTTCGGCACCTTGGTCCCCAGCACCCGCGCCGCCTCGGCCGTGGTCACCTTGGGAGCCGTCAGCTGCGCCCAGTGGGACTTGACCGCGGACGTGACCTCGGCGCGCGGGCGGGAGAGCAACTCCCGTACGACCTCGGTCTGTCCGGCCGACATCGCGATCGGGTTGGTCGGCGTCAGCACGACCGCCGGGCCGCTCAGGCTGTCGTCGAGGCGGACGTTCTTGAGGTCGGCGACCGGGTCCGCGTCGCGGCCCAGTGCCAGCCACATCACCGTGACCACGCGGCCGTCGCAGAGCTCGCTGCCCTTCTTCTCGTCGCCGCCGACCAGCACGGAGGCGACGGCGACCGCGAACTCCGGCACCCGGTTGCCGCCCCAGCGCGTGCCCACCGTCACCTGGCCGGGCGTGGTGGACGGTGCGATCGCCGCGTCGCCGTCGAGGCCGTAACGGGCGTCGACCCGCTGCCGTACGAGCAGCGGCCGGCTCGCGGCCGTACCGCCCGCGAGGGTCTGCACCCGGTCGACGACCCCGGCCCAGGTGCCCGTCCGGGCACTCCACTCGCCGAAGGCGCAGTACTGCGAGACGCCGTGCCGTACGCACGACTGCTCCTTCTCGGGGGAGACCGAGGCGCGTTGCCGGGCCGCCGCAAGTTCAGGGGAGACCCCGCCGGACTGCCCGACGGCGCCGGTCACCACCAGGACCAGCGCACCCCCGAGCCCCACCAGCGCCCCGAAGGGGCGCGGGGAACTGCGCGACCAGCCACGAGGGCCCCGCAGACGATCAACGGCATCCCGCGGAGCGCAAAGCACCGCGGCCATGGCCGAAACCAGCACCAGCCCGCCCAGATACAACGCATGCCACCCCGCAGGCCGACCGACCAGGTCAGACGGCAGCGTCGGACTGCTGCTCTCGCTCACCACCGGTGACAGCCAGCGGCTCCACTGCGCCCCGGACGTCCCCGTCGAGACGAACATCAGGAAGGTGAAGAGCCCCAGCACCGCGAGCGGCGCGGCGAACACGGACGGGATCAGCCGGGCGATCAGCAGACCGACGGCTCCGCACAGCAGCACGTACAGGGGAGCCACGGCCAGTTCGGCCACCGACCCGTGCCCCACCGCGCCCGGCCGCAGCGCCTGCCAGGTGAACTGGGCCAGCACGGCCAGCGCGGTGACGACGCCGAACGGCACCAGGGACAGGGCGTGCCCCACCGTGCGCCGCCACGGCTCCATGACCAGCACGTCGAAGTGGCGGTCGGTACCGCGCCGGCGGGAACGCAGCGCGGCCCGGTTGACGGCGATGAACAGGACGAAGCCGAGCAGCGTGGGCGTGGTCTGGGTCGCGCGGTCGACGTCCTGGAGCGCCGGATAGGCGTCCATGCCGTCCGGCGGGAAGAGCAGCTTCCAGCCGGTGTAGCCGACGTAGACGAGCAGGGTCACCGCCACCGGGACCTGCATGATCAATTCGCGTGCCTCGAAGCGGGCGAGCGCGAACACGGCCGCCCAGCTGCGGCGCTGTTCGCCGTGGACGACGGGCGGGGCCGTCACCTCCATGACCGTGCTCATGCCGTCACCTCCGCGCCCGCGCCGTCCAGGGTGAGCAAGTAGCCGTCTTCCAGGGTGGGTTCGAGCAGGTCGGCGCCTGCGGGCGGGCTGCCCACGTTGCGGAAGGAGCCGGTGCCGGTGCGCCAGCCCGCCTTCGCGGCGGGGTCTCGCTCCGTGCTGCTCCAGACCCGTCCGGCTGCCCGTGCGGTCAGCTCGGCGGGGGTGCCGTCGAAGCGGATGCTGCCGCCCGCCATCACCAGCACACGGTGGCAGAGCATCGCCACGTCCTCGGTCTGGTGGGTGGAGAGGAGGACGGTGCGCCCCTCCCCTGCCTGGGCGATCAACTCCCGGAAACGCATGCGCTGTTCGGGGTCGAGCCCGACGGTCGGCTCGTCGAGGACGAGGAACCCCGGGTCGCCGACCAGCGCGGCGGCCAGCGCGACCCGCTGCCGCATTCCGCCGGACAGCTTCTTGATGCGCTTGGCGCGTACGTCGGCCAGGTCGACCTCGTCCAGCACGCGCCGCACCTCCCGGTGCCGGGCGCCCCGGTCCGTCAGTTCCTTCAGGATCGCGACGTAGTCGACGAACTCGAAGGCCGTGAAGTCCGGGTGGAAGCCGGGCGTCTGGGGCAGATAGCCCAGCCTGCGCCGCACCTCCTGCCGGCCGGCCGCCGTCGCCGGGTCGTGGCCGAGGACCGTGAAGGCGCCCCGGTCCGGGGGCACGGCGGTGGCCAGCACCCTGAGCAGGGTGGTCTTTCCGGCCCCGTTGGGGCCGAGCAGCCCGGTGACGCCCGAGGTCAGCCGCAGCGACACCTCGTCGAGGGCCTGGGTCCCGCCGAAGCGGAGGCTGAGCCCCGCAGCGGAAACGGTCGGAGTCATACGGCATCCCCCTGGGAGCGGTCGAAACGGTCACGTACGAGGAAGAGCAGCCAGCCGGTGAGCGCGGCGACCGCCGCCGCCACCCCCTGGCCGGCCGCGGTGAACGGCACGGGCGTGGCGCCCGCGTCATAGGCGTGGGCCGCCAGCAGCAGCGCCACCCACACCCCGCCGACCAGCGACGGCGCGAGCACCGGGCCCAACCGGGCGGTGAGGACCAGGCCGGTCGAGGTCAGGGCCAGCGCGGGCAGCAACCAGGCCAGGGCGCCCAGCCCGTATCCGGGCAGCGCGAGGGTCGCGAGACCGCTGAGGCCGAGCACGGCGGTGAGCACGGCGACCGTCCGCACCATCAGCAGCCTGAAGCCGTGCATCGGCGCGACCACCGCCATCTCGTACGTCGGGTCCAGCGCGGGCCCGTACGACAGCGCGACCCCGCCGAGGGGCAGCAGCGGCGCGAGGGCGAGGAAGAGCGTGGGCGAGGCGGCCGCCCTGCCGGTGTGCGCCGCCACCACGCTCATCACCAGCACGGCGACGACCGCACCGAGCCAGGAGCGGCGCAGCACGGGCGTGGCCGCGAGCAACCGCGCGGTGTGGTCGGCGACCCCGAGCCGCATCAGCAGCCCCTCGAACACCCCCGGCCGGGGCACGTCGAGCTCGGCGTCCAGCCGCTCCCATCCGGCGTCGACCCGCTCCGGGTCACCGACCTCCGCGAGCGCGCCCCGGCACTGCGCGCACGCGACGAGATGGGTGTCGGCGGACCACAGCGCGGGCGGCGCCAACTCGCCCTGGGCGTAGGCCCGTAGGTCTTCAGCATCCACATGCCAGGTCATGCCACCACCTCCTGCACCGCCACGCGCCCCGCCAGACTCCGTTCACGCCCCTGCCCACCCACTCCGCCGCCGCCACGCCGGTGCGTCCGCCCCGCGACCGCGCAGACCCGATCGCACAGAACCCCGCCGATATCGCCACTCCCGGCCCCGCGCATGACCAGGA
Organism: Streptomyces sp. NPDC002092; assembly: GCF_053593775.1. NCBI lineage: Bacteria > Bacillati > Actinomycetota > Actinomycetes > Kitasatosporales > Streptomycetaceae > Streptomyces > Streptomyces sp. NPDC002092. Next base: position 30,901 of record NZ_JBSFDG010000003.1, on the reverse strand, counting down.
AGCCCCCATCGCACGGCAGCCCACCGCTGTCCCCGCCCCCGCGCCCGAACACGACCCGGAAGCCCCCCTCGCACACCCGCCCGCACACGCCGGCGCTCCCACACCTGCACGCCACCCCGCAGACCCGATCACACAGCAACCCGCCGATATCCCCGCTCCCAGACCTGCGCACGGCCCGGAAGACCCGTTCGCACACCCGCCCGCTCACGCCAGCGCCTCCCGCAGTTGCTTGCGGGCCCGCATCGCCCGTGTCTTGACCGTGCCCGGCGGTATCCCGAGCAGGACGGCCGCCTCCCTCGTGGTCAGGCCGTCGATGACCGTGGCCTGGAGCACCGCGCGCAGCTCCGGTGAGAGCCGGACCAGGGCGCCCGCGAGGTCCCCGTGCTCCACCCCCGCGAGCACGCGTTCCTCCGCGGACGCCTCGTCCCGGTGCCGCAGCCGCGCCAGCGCCTGCCTGAGCCGCCCCCGTGCCCCGTCGCCCCGCAGCGCGTCGATCAACCGCCGCGAGCCGATCCGCCACAGCCAGCCGGCGACGTCGCCGTCCTGGCGGTAGCGGGCCTTGCCCCGCCAGATCGCGAGGAACGTCTCCTGTACGACGTCGTCGACCACGCCCGCGTCGGCGCACCGGCCGCGCAGCCGGGCGGTCAGCCACGGCGCGTACCGGCGGTACAGCTCCTCGAAGGCGCGCCGTTCCCCGTCCGCGGCGGCCCGCAGCAGCTCACCGTCGCTTCTCGTTTCGCTCACGTCCCCTCATCGGACCGGCCCCGCGGATCGGTTCACGGCAACCGTGTGAGCCATCCGATGCGCGTACGTCCTTCCCCGGCGGAATGGACGTACGTATCCTCGGGGCGGCTCCCAGCAGTCTGTTACGGCGGTCGCCTGGGCTCGGACCCCCCGGAGCCGCCCCCAGATATCCCGCACGCCATGTCGCCGTAACCAACGGTTCAGACAGGCTTGCGAGGCTCGACCAATGACGCCCTCCCTGCCACAGCCTTCGCCGTCCCCCGAGGGGCCCGCGGGGAACGGGGACGCCCTCAGCTCCGGCCCTGGCTCCGTAAAGGCACTCCCACCCGCGCTTTCCGACGCGCCCGTATCGCTGGGAACGCGGAAGAATGGGTTCATGAGTCAGCCAGACACCGCCCAGGCACAGGTCCAGCACGCGCAGCCCTCCGTGGGCTCCATCGCCGCGCACCGCCCGCACACGGTGGCCGCCGCGGTCTCCGACCTGGAACCCGACATCGATGCCGACCTCGATGCCTACGAGGAGTCGCCGTACGACGGCCCCCAGCTGCCGCAGGGCCGTTTCCTCGACCGGGAGCGCAGCTGGCTGGCGTTCAACGAGCGGGTCCTCGAACTCGCCGAAGACCCGAACACGCCCCTGCTGGAGCGCGCCAACTTCCTCGCGATCTTCGCCAGCAACCTGGACGAGTTCTTCATGGTCCGGGTGGCCGGTCTGAAGCGCCGTATCGCGACGGGTGTCGCCACCCGCTCCGCCTCCGGCCTGCAGCCCCGCGAAGTCCTGGAGATGATCTGGGCCCGCTCCCGCGAGCTCATGGCCCGGCACGCCGCCTGCTACCACGAGGACGTCGCCCCCGCGCTCGCGGAGGAGGGCATCCACCTGGTCCGCTGGAGCGAGCTGACGGAGAAGGAACAGGCCCGCCTGTTCACCCTCTTCCGCCACCAGATCTTCCCGGTGCTCACCCCCCTCGCGGTCGACCCCGCGCACCCCTTCCCCTACATCTCGGGCCTGTCCCTGAACCTGGCCGTGGTCGTACGCAACCCGGTCACCGGCCACAAGCACTTCGCCCGCGTCAAGGTCCCGCCGCTGCTCTCCCGCTTCCTGGAGAGCTCCCCCGGCCGCTACGTCCCCATAGAGGACGTCATCGCCGCCCACCTGGAGGAGCTGTTCCCGGGCATGGAGGTCCTGGAGCACCACGCCTTCCGGCTGACCAGGAACGAGGACCTGGAGGTCGAGGAGGACGACGCCGAGAACCTCCTCCAGGCCCTGGAGAAGGAGCTCATGCGGCGCCGCTTCGGGCCGCCGGTGCGCCTGGAGGTCGAGGAGTCCATCGACCGCGAGGTCCTGGACCTGCTGGTCCGTGAGCTGAAGATCAGCGAGGCCGAGGTGTACCCGCTGCCGGGTCCCCTGGACCTCACGGGCCTCTTCCGCATCGCGGGCCTCGACCGCCCCGAGCTCAAGTACAAGAAGTTCATCGCGGGTGTCCACCGCGACCTCGCCGAGGTCGAGTCGGCCTCCGCGCCCGACATATTCGCCGCGCTGCGCAGCCGGGACGTGCTGCTGCACCACCCGTACGACTCCTTCTCCACGTCGGTGCAGGCGTTCCTGGAGCAGGCGGCCGAGGACGAGGACGTCCTCGCGATCAAGCAGACCCTGTACCGGACCTCCGGCGACTCCCCCATAGTCAACGCGCTCATCGACGCCGCCGAGGCCGGCAAGCAGGTCCTCGTCCTGGTCGAGATCAAGGCCCGCTTCGACGAGCACGCCAACATCAAGTGGGCGCGCAAGCTGGAGGAGGCCGGCTGCCACGTCGTCTACGGCCTGGTCGGCCTGAAGACCCACTGCAAGCTGTCCCTGGTGGTCCGTCAGGAAGGCGACACGCTACGGCGTTACAGCCACGTCGGCACCGGCAACTACCACCCGAAGACCGCGAGGCTGTACGAGGACCTCGGCCTGCTGACGGCCGACCCGCAGGTCGGCGCCGACCTCTCCGACCTCTTCAACCGCCTCTCCGGCTACTCGCGCCGCGAGACGTACCGCCGGCTGCTCGTCGCCCCCAAGTCCCTGCGCGACGGACTGATCGCGCGGATCAACAAGGAGACCCAGCACCACCGTGCGGGCCGTCCGGCCTTCATCCGCATCAAGGTCAACTCGATGGTGGACGAGGCCCTCATCGACGCGCTCTACCGGGCGTCCCAGGCCGGTGTGCCGGTCGACGTGTGGGTGCGCGGCATCTGCGCGATCCGCCCCGGCGTCACGGGCCTGTCGGAGAACATCCGGGTCCGCTCCATCCTCGGCCGCTTCCTCGAACACTCCCGGGTCTTCGCCTTCGGCAACGGCGGCGAGCCCGAGGTGTGGATCGGCAGCGCCGACATGATGCACCGCAACCTCGACCGCCGTATCGAGGCCCTGGTCAGGGTTACCGACCCGGCCCACCGCGCCGCCCTGAACCGGCTGTTGGAGACCGGCATGTCCGACACCACCGCCTCCTGGCACCTCGGCCCGGACGGCGAGTGGACGCGGCATGCCACCGACGCGGACGGCGGGCCCCTGCGAAACATCCAGGAGATGCTCATAGACGCCCGGAGGCGCCGGCGTGGCACAGCGACACCTTGACCCTACGGACCCCACAGGCGAGGCCCTCGCGGGCTACCTGAGGGCCCAGGCCACGGAGTTCCTCCGCGCCCTGCGGCTGCACCGGGAAACCGGCGGTGCGACCGGCAACGGCACGGAGGACCCGGTCGACGCGGCCCGCGCCCTGCGCCGCTCGGTCCGCCGCATCAGCGCCAGCCTGCACACGTTCCGCCCCCTCCTGGAAGCGGACTGGTCGGAGTCCCTCCAGCCCGAACTGGCCTGGCTCTCCGGCACGTTGGCCATGGAACACGCCTACTCGGCAAGGCAGGAACGGCTGTTGCTGGCGCTGCACCGGCTGTCCGGGGCAACCGCGTTCCCGACACAGGTGGCAACCGCAGCAGTTGGCGTTACCGTCGAGGCAGTTGCGGGCAGTCGTGCCGACGCAGCTGCGGGCAATCGTGCCGCCAGGGCGACGCCCGTCCCCGTGAAAGCGGCACCCGGCACCGCCGGGCCCCCCACCCCGCCGTCCACAACCGACCGCGGCAACCTCACAGTTGGCGCAGCCAAAGCAGGCGCCCTGCTCGAACGCCAGCTGACACTCGCCCGCACACGAGCCCACTCAACAGCCCTCCAGGCCCTGGGCTCCTCCCGCTTCCACGCCGTCGCAGACAAAATCGCCGTACTGGCCAGCGAAGTCCCCCTGACCCCCACCGCCCCCACCACACCCCTCCACCCCCTCGCCGCCGCAGCCGAGGACCGCCTGACCGACGCCATCGCCGCGCTCCCCCTGGTCACCGCAGGCAGCCCCTACAACGCGGAGGCCCTCATCCACGGCCTCTCCCCGGACCCGTCCCCGCACCCCCAGGACGCCCCCTGGCACCAGGTCCGCCTGCTGCTGCGCCTGCACCGCTACGCCCGCGAGGCCCTCCACGGCACCGGCGGCCCGACCGACCTCCGCCTGCTGACCGCGGGCCAGGCCCTGGACCGGCACCGCGACGCCTCGGAGGCGGCGGCGGCCGCGGCCTCCGCGGCCCGTACCCCCCGGATCGCCCCGGCGACGGCGTACGCGCTCGGGGTGCTCCACGCGGACCAGCGGCACGAAGTGGAAGCGGCCCGCTTCGCCTTCCAGCAGTCCTGGCAGAAGCAGGCGGTGACCACACCCTGAGCCGGCGACCCCGGCGCCCTCAACCCCTGTCGAAGGAGGCGGTGACCCACCCGTGACCCACACCAACGACACCATCGTCCAGGCATCCGGCTGCGTCCTGTGGCGACGCTCACCCGTCGACGGCGAGCTGGAGATCTGTCTCGTCCACCGGCCGAAGTACGACGACTGGTCCCACCCCAAGGGCAAGCTGAAGCGGGGCGAGGACCACCTGACGGGCGCCCTGCGTGAAGTCGCCGAGGAGTCGGGCTACACGGCGGAACCGGGCGCCGAGCTCTCCACCCTGCGCTATTTCGCGAACGGCCGCCCCAAACAGGTCCGTTACTGGGCGGCCGAGGCGGTCTCGGGCGGCTTCACCCCCACCACCGAGGTGGACCGCATCCTGTGGCTCTCCCCCGCCGCGGCCCGCAGCCGGCTGACCCAGTACCGGGACCGCACCCTGGTCGACGAGCTGCTCGCGACGCTGCGTCACGCCTGAAGGCCCACATGCCCTTCGGCGTCCGTCCGGGCCTGGCTGCGAGCTCTTCGCGCCGGTCCGCGCCATCCGCAGCTGCACCTGGCAAAGCAGAAGCGACCCTGCTCGACGGTCGTCGTCCGATGTTCGTGCTGCGCCACGCTGACAACGTTACCCACCCCATGGCCGGTGTACTTCAGCTGCCTGCGGCAGCGGACCCGGGATGCGCGTGACGGCCCCACCCCAGCCGTCGTTATCCGGAACGACAGGGGGCCCGTGACCGACGTACCGGCTTGGGGGTAGACAGGCGATGGCGGAGCGGCAGCACAGGGGGACGGTCGTCACGGCAGGGCTCGTGGTCTGCGTCTGCATGGGGGCCGGCGGCTGTTCCGGCACCGGGTCCGCCGCCGAGGACCCCCGCGCCTCCGACCCCGTCGAGATCCTGCACCGCGCCGCCGAAACCCTGGTGGAGTCGGGCAGTTCGAGGGCGACCACCTCGATGGAGATGGCCATCGGCGGCACCCGCGTCACCATCCGGGGCGAGGGCGACTACAACTACCGTCGGCAGATCGGCCGGCTGAAGGTGCAGCTCCCGCAGAGCCCGGCCGGCACCGACGACCACCGCCCCATCACCGAACTCCTCGCGCCCGGCGCCCTGTTCATGAAGAACCGGGGCGCGGGAGTGCCCGCCGACAAGTGGGTACGGGTCGACACGGCCACCCTCTCCGACGGCAACCTGGTGACCGGCGGCGCCACCGACCCGTATGCCGCGGCCGAGTTGCTGCGCGGGACGCGCACGGCGACGTATCTCGGCCGGAGCGAATTCGCCGGCGTCGAGGTGCGGCACTACCGCGGCACCGCCGATCTCACCCTGGCCGCGCGGCACGCCTCGAAGGGCGTCCGGGAGGCGCTCTCGGCGGCGGCGAAAGGGTTCGCCACGGCCGAGGTCCCGTTCGACGTCTACCTCGACGACCAGGGCCGCATCCGCAAGATCCGGCACCGGTTCAGCTTCGTCAACGGCCTCCAGAAGGGCACCGTCGCGGTCGCCTCGACGGCGCTGCTGTACGACTTCGGGGCCCCCGTCGACGTACGGCTGCCGGCCTCGAAGGACATCTACGCAGGGAAGATCGCCGAGTAGCCGGCCCTGCTCGGGGAGGATCGCCGGGCGTCAAGAACTAGCCCGTCCGTGCCATGCGCGGTGTGTAGGCCGCTCCCTACTCTAGGAAGTCGGTAACGGCAGAGATGAGGTGATGCACGTGGCTCCGGTCGGCGGTACGGCAGTTCAGGACCACGTGGCCCTCGCCGAGATCGAGCTGTGCGGAGAGCTGATCATCGCGGCCTCGGCCGCGGAGGACCGGCTCAGCCTGGAGAGCATCGACGAGGTGCTGAAAGTGGCCGAAGAGCGCGCCGCCTCCGGCGAATGAGCGCTTTGCTGGAAGCGCGGTGACGAACCCGCAGGCCGGTGGGGGCTGGTCGCGCCCACGCGGCGGAGCCGCATATTGATACAGCCCCGCGCCGGACTCGCCGCGGCAGCTAGCCGGAGGCCCCGCCCCGCAGGTTCAGGTGCGCAGCAGCCGGGCGATCGCCTTCGTCGCCTCGTCCACCTTGGCGTCGATCTCTTCACCGCCCCTGAGGGCGGCATCGGCGACGCAGTGCCGCAGGTGTTCCTCCAGCAGCTGCAGCGCGAAGGACTGCAGGGCTTTGGTGGAGGCGGACACCTGGGTGAGTATGTCGATGCAGTAGACGTCCTCGTCGACCATCCGCTGCAGGCCGCGGATCTGGCCCTCGATCCGGCGCAGGCGCTTGAGGTGCTCGTCCTTCTGCTTGTGGTAGCCGTGTGTCGCGTTCTGCGTGCTGTCGTCGGAGGGCGCCGTCGCGCCGGCCTCGGTGGTCGTCATCGCGTCCTCCCGTAAGACATGCGGACATATACCCCTGGTGGGTATATGTTATCGAACTTTGCTGGGTATACGGCCCTTGGCCCCTGCCGGGACCGGGCCTGCACACCGCCCCCGTGCCGACCACTCTGCCCGATGGGCGACACTGGGGGACGGCCCATTAGCCGTGGCCGGATGATGCGCCTAGCATCAGCCTGACCGAAACCGAAGCACCCCGAGGACCCCACGTGCGCTTTCGTCTGACCCCCAGGGAGACGAGCTTCTACGACATGTTCGCCGCATCCGCGGACAACATCGTCACCGGCTCCAAGCTCCTGATGGAACTGCTCGGGGCGGACGCACCTGCCCGGGCCGAGATCGCAGAGCGTATGCGGGCCGCGGAACACGCGGGTGACGACGCCACGCATGCGATCTTCCACCAGCTGAACTCCTCGTTCATCACGCCCTTCGACCGCGAGGACATCTACTCCCTCGCCTCGTCCCTCGACGACATCATGGACTTCATGGAGGAGGCCGTCGACCTGGTCGTCCTCTACAACGTCGAGGAACTGCCCAAGGGCGTCGAGCAGCAGATCGAGGTCCTCGCGCGGGCCGCCGAGCTGACCGCGGAGGCCATGCCGAACCTCCGCACCCTGGACAATCTGACCGAGTACTGGATCGAGGTCAACCGCCTCGAGAACCAGGCCGACCAGATCCACCGCAAGCTGCTCGCGCATCTCTTCAACGGCAAGTACGACGCGATCGAGGTGCTCAAGCTCAAGCAGATCGTGGACGTACTGGAGGAGGCGGCGGACGCGTTCGAGCACGTGGCGAACACGGTGGAGACCATCGCCGTCAAGGAGTCCTGACCCCTCCATGGACACCTTCGCTCTGGTCGTGACCATCGCGGTCGCGCTCTTCTTCACGTACACGAACGGCTTCCACGACTCTGCGAACGCGATCGCGACGTCGGTGTCGACCCGGGCGCTGACGCCGCGGGCGGCGCTGGCGATGGCTGCGGCGATGAACATGCTGGGTGCGTTCCTCGGCAACGGCGTGGCCAAGACGGTCAGTGAGGGCCTGATCGAGACGCCGGAAGGCTCCAGGGGGATGGGCATCCTCTTCGCGGCGCTCACCGGCGCGATCGCGTGGAACCTGATCACCTGGTACTTCGGCCTTCCCTCCTCGTCCTCCCACGCGCTGTTCGGCGGCCTGGTCGGCGCGGCGCTCGCGGGCGGCACCGACGTGCTCTGGAGCGGCGTCCTCGACAAGGTCGTCATCCCGATGTTCGTGTCGCCGGTGGTCGGCCTGATCGTCGGCTATGTGGTGATGCTGGCGATCATGTGGATCTTCCGCCGGTCCAATCCGCACAAGGCCAAGCGCGGTTTCCGCATCGCGCAGACCGTCTCGGCGGCCGGCATGGCGCTCGGCCACGGCCTTCAGGACGCGCAGAAGACCATGGGCGTGGTCGTGATGGCACTGGTCATTTCCGGCCACCAGACCTTCGCCGATCCGATCCCGGTCTGGGTGAAGATCGTCTGCGCCCTCATGCTGTCCCTCGGCACGTACGCCGGCGGCTGGCGCATCATGCGCACGCTGGGCCGGAAGATCATCGAGCTCGACCCCCCGCAGGGCTTCGCCGCCGAGACGACCGGTGCGTCGATCATGTTCACCACGGCGTACCTGTTCAAGGCCCCCATCTCGACGACCCACGTCATCACCTCGGCCATCATGGGCGTCGGCGCGACGAAGCGCGTGAACGCCGTGCGCTGGGGCGTCGCCAAGAACATCGTCATGGGCTGGTTCATCACGATGCCGGCAGCGGCCCTGGTCGCAGCGGGGGCATTCGGGATCGTGAACCTGGCGTTCCTGTAGCCACCTTTCTCGCCCCCGCCCAGGTGCATTCAGCCGCCGGTCCGCATCTTTCAGCCCGTCCGGCGTTTGAGGACAAGGCCCCTGAAGGGCCGAAGCGGGGGTCTGGGGGCGGCAGCCCCCAGGTACGACGACGGGCCCGCCCCCGGGAGCCAGGGGCGGGCCCTTCATCGTCCTCGCGGTGGCACCGCCATGCAGCACCGCGAGGGGTCTCGAAGGCTCAGCCGAAGCGGCCGGAGATGTAGTCCTCCGTCGCCTGGACCGACGGGTTGGAGAAGATCCGCTCCGTGTCGTCGATCTCGATCAGCTTGCCGGGCTGCCCGACCGCCGCCAGGTTGAAGAAGGCCGTACGGTCCGAGACACGCGCAGCCTGCTGCATGTTGTGCGTCACGATGACGATCGTGAACCGCTCCTTCAGCTCACCGATCAGGTCCTCGATGGCGAGCGTCGAGATCGGGTCGAGGGCCGAGCAGGGCTCGTCCATGAGCAGCACCTTCGGCTCCACCGCGATCGCCCGAGCGATGCACAGACGCTGCTGCTGACCACCGGAGAGCCCCGAACCGGGCTTGTTCAGCCGGTCCTTGACCTCGTTCCAGAGGTTCGCGCCCTTCAGGGACTTCTCCACGATGTCCGGGAGCTCGCTCTTCTTGTACGAGCCGTTCAGCCGCAGCCCCGCCGCCACGTTGTCGAAGATCGACATCGTGGGGAACGGGTTCGGCCGCTGGAACACCATGCCGACCTCGCGGCGCACGGACACCGGGTCGATGCCCTGCCCGTACAGGTCCTCGTCGTCGAGCAGCACCTTGCCCTCGACCCGGCCGCCGGCCGTGACCTCGTGCATACGGTTGAGCGTGCGCAGGAACGTCGACTTGCCGCAGCCGGAGGGGCCGATGAACGCCGTCACCGAACGCGGCTCGACCGTCATCGAGATGTCTTCGATCGCCTTGTGGGCGCCGTAGTAGGCGGTCAGTCCGCTTACGTCGATTCGCTTGGCCATGATTACGTCACTTCCAGAATTCTCGGTCGCATGTGGCCGCGTCAGCGACCGGTCTTCGGGGCCTTCCAGCGGGCGATGCCGCGGGCCACCAGGTTCATGATCATCACGAAGGCGATCAGGGTGAGCGAGGCCGCCCATGCCCTGTCGTACGACGTGTCCGCGCCGGCCGCGTACTGCTGGTAGATGTACAGCGGCAGCGACTGCTGCGCACCCTCGAAGGGGTTGTTGTTGATGAACCGGTTGCCGAACACCAGCAGCAGCACGGGAGCCGTCTCACCGGTGATACGGGCGATCGCCAGCATGATGCCCGTCGTGATGCCGCCGATGGAGGTCGGCAGAACCACCTTCAGGATGGTGCGCCACTTCGGGACACCGAGCGCCAGGGAGGCTTCGCGCAGCTCGTTCGGGACGAGCTTGAGCATCTCCTCGGTGGAGCGCACGACCACCGGCATCATCAGGATGGCCAGGGCCAGCGAACCGGCGAAGCCGAAGGGCTCCAACTTGAAGATCAGCATGAGGCTGAGGATGAACAGACCTGCGACGATCGACGGGACACCCGTCATCACGTCGACGAAGAAGGTGACGGACCGGGCAAGCCTGCCGCGGCCGTACTCGACCAGGTAGACCGCGGTGAGGATGCCGATCGGCGCGGCGATCAGCGTGGCGAGGCCGACCTGCTCGAGGCTGCCGATGATGGCGTGGTAGATGCCACCGCCCGGCTGGGAGTCGGCGACGATGCCCATCGAGTGGGTCAAAAAGTAGACGTCGAGGACCTTCACACCGCGCGAGACGGTCGTCCACACCAGGGAGACCAGGGGGACGACGGCGAGCAGGAAGGCCACCCAGACCAGGGCGGTCGCGATGCGGTCCTTGGCCTGACGGCGGCCCTCGACGCGCGCGGCGATGCCGTACGTGGCGACGAGGAAGACCAGCCCGGCGATCAGGCCCCACTGGACCTTGCTGTCGAGGCCGGCGCCCAGGCCGATGGCGACCGCGACGGCGAGCGAGCCGGCGGCGATCACCCAGGGCGACCACTTGGGCAGACGGGCGCCGCGCAGGGTGGAGGCGGGCCGTTCGACGATGGCGGCGTTGGCGCTGTGGCTCATGCGTTGGCCCCCGAGTACTCCTTGCGGCGGGCGATGATCATGCGAGCCGCGCCGTTGACCAGCAGGGTGATGACGAACAGGACCAGACCGGAGGCGATCAGCGCGTCACGGCCGAACTCGTCCGCCTCGCCGAACTTGCTGGCGATGTTCTGGGCGAAGGTGCCGCCGCCCGGGTTGAGCAGGCTGCCGTGGATCAGGAAGTCCGGGGAGAGCACGGTCGCGACGGCCATCGTCTCGCCGAGCGCACGGCCGAGGCCGAGCATCGAGGCGGAGATCACACCGGAGCGGCCGAAGGGCAGGACCGCCATGCGGATGACCTCCCAGCGCGTGGCGCCGAGGGCCAGGGCCGCCTCCTCGTGCATCTGCGGGACCTGGCGGAAGACCTCGCGGCTCACGTTGGTGATGATCGGCAGGATCATGATCGCGAGCAGGATGCCGACGGTGAGCATCGAGCGCGGGGAACCCTGGTCCCAGGAGAAGAGGCCGGTCCAGCCGAAGTAGTCGTTCAGCCAGCCGAAGAGGCCGTTCATGTGCGGTACGAGGATCAGCGCGCCCCAGAGGCCGTACACGATGGACGGCACGGCGGCGAGCAGGTCGATCACGTAGGCGATCGGGGTGGCCAGGCGGCGCGGGGCGTAGTGCGTGAGGAACAGCGCGATGGCCACCGCGATCGGGACCGCGAGGGCCATGGCGATGATCGAGGAGATGATCGTGCCGTAGGCCAGGACCGCGATGCCGAAGGACGGCGGCTGGATGTTGGTGTTCCACTCGAGGGTCGTGAGGAAGTTGCCGTGGTCCTTGCCGATGGCGAGGGACGCACGGTAGGTCAGGAAGACCGCGATCGCGGCCATGACCACCAACAGGAAGATGCCCGACCCACGGGAGAGACCGAGGAAGATCCGGTCACCGGGTCGGGTGGCGCCGCGGGCCGCGCGCTTCTGTTCTGCGGTGGGCTGCGGGACGGGTGGAGGAGCGTCGGTTATCTGTGTGGAAGTGTCCATCGGGTTCTCCGGTCTGCGGAGCCTCACGTGGAGTGCGGCTCTGCGAAGCCGTACGGGACGTACGGCTCGTGGCGGCGGTGCACCGGACGATGCGGTCCGGTCCCGGGTTTTCAGGCCCGGGACCGGACCGCACTCAGATCAGCTCAGGCCCTCGATGGTGGTGCGGACCTTGGCGATGATGTCGGCGGGAACGGGGGCGTACTTCAGACCCGGCAGCAGGCCCTGGCCGTCCTCGGAGGCGATGTAGCGCAGGAACGCCTTGGTGGCGGGCAGCGTGTCAGCCTTGTTGCCCTTGTCGCAGACGATCTCGTACGTGACCAGGGTGATCGGGTACGCGCCGTCGGCCTTGGTGTTGTAGTTCAGCTTGAGCGACAGGTCCTTGCCCGTGCCCACGACCTTCGCGTCGGCGATGGCCTTGGTGGCGCTGTCGCTGCTCGGGGCGACCGGGGCGCTGGCGCCGGTGTTGATGCTGGCGGCCTTGACGCCGTCACCGACGTACGACAGCTCGAAGTAGCCGATGGCACCGTTGGTCTGCTTGACCTGGGCGGCCACACCGGAGGACTGCGCGGCGGACTGGCCGCCCTTGGCCTGCCAGGCCTTGCCGCCGGAGTACTTCCAGTTATCGGGCGTCGCGGCGATGAGGTACTTGGTGAAGTTGTCCGTGGTGCCGGACTCGTCCGAGCGGTGGAACGCCTGGATCTTGAGGTCGGGCAGCTTCACGCCCTTGTTCAGCGCGGCGATCGCCGGGTCGTTCCACTTGGTGATCTTGCTGTCGAAGATCTTCGCAATGGTCGGAGCGTCCAGGACCAGGTTGTCCACGCCGGAGAGGTTGTAGCCGAGCGCGATCGGGCCGCCGACCATCGGCAGGTCGATGCCCTGGCCGCCGGAGCAGACCTTCTTCGAGGCGGCGACGGCGTCGGGCTTCAGCGCCGAGTCGGAACCCGCGAAAGCCAGCTGGCCCTGGGTGAAGGAGGTGACACCCGCACCGGAGCCGCCGGCCTTGTAGTTGATCTGCACGCCACAGGCCTGGGAGAACTGCGCCACCCACGCGTCGATCGCGTTCTTCTGCGCCGACGAGCCGTCGGAGAGCAGCTGGCCCTTGGCGCCGTCACACTTGATCTTGCTGGCACCGGTGGTGGAGGAGGCGCTGCTGCCGCCACTGCTGCCGCTGCCGGTGTTGTCCGAGCCGCACGCCGTGAGGACCAGGGCGCTCGACGCGGCGAGAGCAGCGAGGGCGATGGCCCGCCGATTCATGCGCTGAAGCTTCACTTGAAAGAGTTCCTTCCAGGAGCCGCCGTCCTGAATTCGGCGGCGTGCGAGGTTTTAAGTCCCGGCGACGACAGGACGCACCTTCCCCGAGGCACGACCCACATCGCGTAAGGCCGAAATTAGGCAGACCAGGTGAAGGCGCCTACGGCCGGAAATGAACGACAGGTGAACCCCTGCCGACGGTGTGGTTAGGTCACGGAACGCTTACGGGGAGAGCACATGAAGGTTCCGGCCTACTCGGTGTCTCTTTCCACGGTGACACAGGAGTGACATTCCCGCGGGAACCCGTGTGATCGGCGAGCCGTCTCGTTCCCCGAGAGCAATCCGGGAGGGCACACCATGGAACGTCGTACGTTCATCGGAGGCGGCGCGGCCGCGCTGGCGGCGGTGGCCACGGCCGCGTGCAGGGGCGGTTCGGCCGACGCGGACACCAGTACTTCCGCTTCCTCCGGTACGGCGATCAGGTCGACGTCCGCCCAGGCCGCCCCAGCGAACTGGACCGCGCTCTCCCGCGACCTCGACGGCGCCCTGATACGCCCGGGCGAGGCCACCTGGACCACGGCCCACCAGCTGTACAACACCCGCTTCGACGGCCTGAAGCCGGCGGCCGTGGCCTATGTCGCCCACACCGACGACATACGGACGACCCTCGCCTACGCCCGCGCCCACAACATCCGGGTCGCGATCCGCAACGGCGGCCACTCCTACGCGGGTTGGTCCTCCGGCAACGGCAAGCTGATCGTCGACGTCTCGAAGCTGAAGCAGATCCGGGTGGGCGGCGGCCAGGCCGTGGTCGGCGCCGGCTCCAAACTGATCGACGTCTACCGGGCGCTGACCGCGAAGGGCGTGACGATACCCGCGGGCTCCTGCCCCTCGGTCGGCGTCTCGGGCCTGGTGCTGGGCGGCGGCCACGGCGTGGTCTCCCGGGCGTACGGTCTGACCTGCGACAGCCTCACCCGGGCCACCCTGATCACGGCGGACGGCAAGCAGCTGACCGCCGACGCGACCGAGAACAAGGACCTGTTCTGGGCGCTGCGCGGCGCGGGCAACGGCAACTTCGGCGTCGTGACCGAACTGCACTTCAAGACCCACCCGGCCCCGCAGGCCGTCTCCGCGTACCTGACCTGGCCCTGGCCGAAGGCCGCCGCCGTGCTGAAGGCCTGGCAGGAGTGGGGCCCCGACCAGCCCGACGAGATCTGGTCCTCCTGCCACCTGGAGAACGGCGGCTCGCCCACCGTGTCGGTCGCCGCGTTCTCCATCGGCACCTACGGCGAACTGCAGAACGCCCTCGACCGCCTCGTCTCGGCGGTCGGCGCGCCCACCCGCAGCGAGACGCTCAAGCGGCACACCTACGAGGGGGCGATGGAGGCGTACGCGGGCTGCTCGTCCTTCCGCACCGAGGCCCAGTGCCACCTCCCCGGCTCCACCCCGAACCGCAACCCCGAGGGCGCTCTGGGCCGGGAGACCTACACGGCCCGCTCGGACTTCTTCGACCGCTCGATCTCCTCGGCGGGCATCCAGACCCTGCTGAGGAACGTCGGCTCGGTCCCGGGCGGCGCGGGCAGCATCGCGCTGACGGCCCTGGGCGGCGCGGTCAACCGGGTCTCCCCCACGGCAACGGCCTTCGTCCACCGCCGCTCCCGGATGCTGGCCCAGTACATCGCATCCTGGCGAGCCGGCACGACAGGCGGGGCGGCCCAGACCTGGCTGACCAACACCCACAACGCCATGCGCCCGTACGCCTCGGGCGCGGCCTACCAGAACTACACGGACCCGACCCTGACGAACTGGCGCCAGGCGTACTACGGGGATGCGGCACCCCGACTGTCCCAGCTGAAGAACCAGTACGACCCGAACCGCTTCTTCACCTACCCGCAGGCCCTGTAGCGCCCTGAAGGGGCGCGGGGCTGTATCGATCTGCGGCTCCGCCGCGGGGCGCGACCAGCCACGAAGTACCCGCAGAGAGGTTCCGACCTTCCAGCGGAGCGCCTACGCCGCCAGGTCCCGCTCCTCCGCCGCTTCCTGCCGGGCCCCGGGAATCAGCGAGCCCTGACCCACAGCCACCCGCCCCCGAGCCCGAACCAACCACCCACCCCAAGCCGACCCCTCAACAGCCCTCACCACAGGCGTAAGCAGCAGCATGGCGACCGGCGAAAGCAACAACGCCACAGCAGTCCCCAGCGCAAACCCCCCGACCACATCAGTCGGGTAGTGCACACCCATATAAACCCGGCAAAACCCTTCAAGCAGCGCCAACCCGATCCCCACAACCCCGAACTTCCGGTTGGCGACGAACACCCCCACCGCCATGGCCATGGTGATCGTCGCGTGATCGCTCACAAACGAGAAGTCGGTCTTCCCGGACACCAGCACATCAAGCCCGTCGTGCGTCCGAAACGGCCGAGGCCGCTCGACGAACCCCCGTATCGGCACATTCACCAGCACCGCCAGCGCCGCAGCAACCGGCGCCCACACCAACGCGGCGACGGACGACGCGGCGTCCTCGTCCCCCCGCCGCCGCACGGACCACCAGCACCACACCACCAGCAGCACCATGGCCAGCAGCAGCCCGTACTCGCCCACGAAGGAGACGGCCCGGTCGAACCAGTGCGGCGCGTCCTTGGCCAGGCCATTGATGTCGTAGAGCAGGTCGACGTCGGGGTTCGACCCGGATTCGGCGAGTCCAGCCATGGTGCTGCGGCCCCTTCGTCGTCTGCTGCCGGACGTACTCGCGCCCGCCCGCTTGTCCACCCCCGTGGTTGTAGGTCACGTCGCCGACAGCCACCGGGATGACTGTCGGATGACTACGAGAACAGGAACGCACGGTCCCAGTTACTACGTTCCACACTCCACCGAATGATCACGCAGACGTTATCGAAGAGAGACTCATCTCTGCAGCTCAGGGGGTGGGTTCACGCTCGGTTCACACCGTGGTGGGCAGTGCTTTCGCGCCATCTTCGGTGACTCGCGTGGCTCCGAAGTACTCGGAGGTGTCGATGGGGTCGAACCGGATCACCGCGCCCGTCCTCGGCGCGTCGATCATGTACCCGCCGCCCACATAGATCCCCACATGGTGGATGGCCCGGGAGTCGGTGGGGTCCGTGGAGAAGAACACGAGATCGCCCGGCAGCAGCTCGTCCCGCTTGGGGTGCGGCCCGGCGTTGTACTGGTCGTTGGCGACGCGCGGCAGCGTGATCCCGACACTCTCGTACGCGGCCTTGGTCAGCCCCGAGCAGTCAAAACGCCCGTTGTCCGCGGCGGTTCCGTCGCCGCCCCACAGATAGGGGGTCCCGAGCTTCTTCTGCGCGTAGTAGATGGCCCCGGCGGCCTGCTTGCTGGGATCCACCCGGCTGACGGGCGCGGCGAAGCTCTCCTCGAGCGTCGTGATCGTCTTGACGTAGTTCTGGGTCTCCTTGTACGGCGGCACGCCCCCGTACTTGATCACCGCGTAGGCCCCCGCGTTGTACGACGCGAGCATGTTTTCGGTCAGATTCCCGGGTACGTCCTTGACGTACGAGGCGAGCTGGCAGTCGTACGAGGCGGCGGACGGAATGGCATCCGCCGGATCCCAGACGTTCTTGACGCCGTCTCCGTTGCCGTCGACGCCGTGGGTGGCCCAGGTGCCCGGAATGAACTGAGCTATCCCCTCCGCGGCCGCCGGGCTCTTGGCGTTCGGATTGAACCCGCTCTCCTGGTAGAGCTGGGCGGCGAGCAGTGCGGGGTTGAGAGCGGGGCAGAGGTTGCCCCACTTCTGCACGATGGCCGAGTACGCGGCGGGAACGGCCCCCTTGGCCAGCGCCTTGGTACCGCCGCCCACCCCGTTGATGAGGTTCCCGGCGACGACGTACACCCCGACGACCAGCAGCATGACGAAGGACAGAGCAGAGCCGACGGCAACGCCGGCAACGATCCACGCCTTACGCACCGTCAACCGCCCCTCACCGCCCGGGAGTCCGAAGCCGACGTCAGTCTAGGGGCGCGTCCATCGTTCCGGCAGCTCAAAAGCGCCCCGAAGGGGCGCGGGGCTGTATCTACATGCGGCTCCGCCGCGTGGGCGCGACCAGCCACGAAGGCGCTGCAGACGACCGACGGCACATCCCAACCCCGCGGCGGAGCCTCAAATCCGCGCACCCCAGCGGAGCGCCGAGGCCTCAGTTGGTCGCATCCCGATACAACTCGGCCGCTTCCGCCCCGAACACCACGCTGTACGAGATGTCGTCCGTGCTCCCGCCCTTCTCGTGCCCGCCCAGGATCCCGACGACCGCCTTGTCCCCGTTGACCCAAGGACTGCCGCTGGTCCCTCCCGACAGTCCGGGGCAGTCGATCCGCTGCTGGGTGGGGCTGTGCCTGGAAGGTCTGTTGGTGCAGCTGACGGGCACTTCACGGGCGCTGGGATACCCGGTGATGGTGACGGCGGTGGCCCCGGTGGCCATGCCGGCCACGAAGGGGTTTCCGCCGACGGCGTCCTCGACGCTCTTCCCGCTCTTGCTCTCGACGACGGCGAAGGCGACGTCACTGTCCTCGTGCTGCCCCTTGGCCCACCCGTCGGGCAGGAACGCCTTCCGCACCGTCCACGTCCCGTACGGCGCCTGCCCGCCCCGGTAGCCCGGCACGAAGATGAGGTCGCCGTCCTTGCTCCCGTTCAGGCAGTGGGCCGCCGTGACGATGAGATTGCGGTGCGGGCTGTACACGACGGAGGCGGTGCAGAAGTGCCCGCCGGCGAGTGAGGATCGCCGGTCGGCGTCGAAGAGGGCTCCGACCTTCCTGGACTGCGCATTGTCCGGCGCGACGACGGTCACCCCGAGGGGCCCCGGCCCGTCGTCGGCATTGGCGAGGGAAGCGGAGGTGAGCGCCGGCACAAGGAGCACGACAGCCGCGCACAGGGGGCTGGTGACACGTCTGCTGATGCGTGGGATGCGCTTCATCGGCGCCCACTGTGGCCCACGAAGGTGAGAAAAACGTCCGGCGTTCACTTGGATCTCTCCGTGAACGATCCTCCCTGCGGCTGCGACTGCGGATCGCGCGCGCAAGCGCCGTACGCGACACCCGGGCACCGGGGTCGCAGACGGGGCAGGGCGCCCGGCGACACGGACATGGCTCGCTGCCTCCGTCTCTCCACCGCTTCGGCGTCGCCACCACCGTACGGTGCGACCGCCGACTCCGCCTCCGCGTCACGCTCCGCACATGGCCGCGCAGCCCACCCATGGCGTGACTGCACGTTCACCACAACACCCTCCCTTCACTCTCCGAACCGACACCATCACGTTAGGCCACAGGACTGACATTCGGCCCGCCGACACGGTCCTGGCGGAGTCCTACCCGGCGTCGCCGGGGGCCCCGCTGCCGCGCGACTGGATGCGCTCGATCAGCTGCCCGCTCCAGGCCCGCAAGGCCTCGGCCTGCTGAGGTGTGAGCGTGTCGAGGAAGTAGTGGCGGATGTTTCCGGCATGCACGAGGACGGCGCTCTGCACGGCGCCGCGCCCCTTATCGGTCAGCCTGATCCCGGTACGGCGGCCACCGGCGCCGCGCTCGGTCCGCTCCACGAAGCCGCGGTTCTCCATGCGTGTCAGCTGGTGCGAGACGCGGCTCTTCTCCCAGTCGAGCGTTTCGGAGAGCTCGCCGACGCGCATCTCGCGGCCGGGGGCCTGCCACAGCGTCACCAGCACGCTGAACTCGGCCTTCGAGATGCCGCAGTCACGCTGCAGACCGCGGTCGAGCTCCTGGGTGAGCAGGCGTTGCGCGCGCATCCAGGTGTCCCAGAACTCCCACTCCTCGGGTTCCAGCGTGCGCATCTGAGCCATGGCGGGCAGCATACCGAGCCAGGGTGTTGACGCGTCAACTCTCCTTTTCCTAGAGTTGACGCGTCAACTCCTTGGGAAGGAACGCCCATGGCACTACGCATCGGCATCATCCTCGGCAGCACCCGCCCCGGACGCCGGGGCGAGCCGATCGCCTCCTGGGTGCTCGACACGGCACGCGCCCACGGCGGCGCCGACTACGAACTCATCGACCTCGCCCACCACCGCCTCGGCAACCTCGACGAGGGCGGAAAACCGACCCACGAGCGGTACGAGCACCCGCACACCCGCGCCTGGTCCGCGCTGATCGACGACTTCGACGGCTTCGTGTTCCTCGTCCCGGAGTACAACCACTCCTTCCCCGGCGCGCTCAAGAACGCACTGGACTACGTCTACCGGGAGTGGAACGACAAGGCCGCCGGCATCATCAGCTACGGCGGCTGGGCCGCGGGCGTTCGAGCCGCCGAGGCGCTGCGGCTCGTGCTCGCCGAGCTCCAGGTGGCCACGGTCCGCGCTCAACCCGCCATTGCCCTGATACCTGCGTTCGCGACCGGCGCCTTCGTCCCGGCGGAGGGCCTCGCCGCCGCGGTCCGCGGCATGCTCGACCAGGTCATCGCCTGGTCCGGCGCGCTGCGCGGCGTACGCGAGGCCAAGGCGGAGGCGCACACAGGCGTCCTGCCCGCCGCAGCGCCATGATGCTCAGCCGGTCACATCGGCCCTGCCCCCGGCCGGAGTGACCGCATACCACTGCCCGCCCTTCCCCTGACCGTTCAGCTGCCCGGCACCCGTATCGCCCACATACCGGTACAACGGCCAGCCGCCCAGGGTGAGTTGCTTCCTGCCGTGGCGGTGGACGGTGCCGAGAAGGCTCTTCTCGACGCCCACCGTCTGCACGGGGTCCGACACGATGACCGGAATCCACGTCTTCACGCACGCACCGGCACACGTCCACCGGGACGGATTCGGCCGGTCCTTGTCGTACCGGTAGAGGGTCGCCCCCTTCCCGTCGGTGACCACTGTGCCCCCGCCCTTCACGGCCTCGGTCCTCACCGTGACGGCCGAGGCCGTCTGCCCGCTCCCGGACGCCTCACCGCCGACCGGTGCCGAGGCCGCCGGAGCCGACGTGACCGGCCCGACGCCGGCAGCACTCGTACCGGCGGCGCCGCTGTTCATGGAGTCGCACGCCGCCAGCAGGAAGGCGCAGACGAGGCCCGCGGCCGAAGCGAGGACGATGCGGTGCTGGATCACAGGGTTGCCCCTCTTCGGGGTCGCCATCCACATGTCCACTACATACGTCGGCCAACTCCCGCCCTCTCAGCCGCCGATGCCACATGACGCAGTCTTGACCCCCACCCCGCCCGGACAGGGACGGCCACGGGCCCGCGGTGACGCGCGTAAACCTGTCCCCCACCTGTCCGAATGCTGTGCACGAAGTCAAGCCACCCCCAACCCCCCTTCATCGCCCCGCCATTGAGCAGCAATCCGCCAACCCCCTTCAGTAATGCGGAAGTCAGAATTCCGAAACTGCCTTGTTTGTCGCGTACTCAACAAGCGATGGTCTACGCGGGTCGCCGCCCCTGCCGAGAACACCCGGCAGTCCCCCCACCGCAGGCCTCTGCCCACCACTTCCAGGAGGCTGTACGTTGCGTACGACCACCCCCAACTCCCCCCAGATATCCGGCAGATGGCGCCGGGTCGGCTCGGCCGCCGCGGCCACCACGGCGCTGCTCCTCGCCGGATTCGGCACCGCCGTCCAGGCGAGCGCCGCCACCACGGCCACGACGGCCGCCCACAAGGTGAGCACCAAGGCGATCGCCGCGCAGGTCGCCAAGGCGCACGTGCAGTACACGAAGGCCTGTGGCGCCACCCCGAAGAAGGGCTACGCCGCCTGCAACGCCCTGCGCGTCACCAGCGGCACCACCGCCTTCATGGAGAAGCAGGCCGCCCTCAAGGGCGTCGCCCCCAAGACCATCAAGCCGAACGCCGCCACCGACACCCCGACCGGTTACGGCCCGTCGGACATCCAGACGGCCTACGGCCTGACGGACGCGGCCTCCTCCAACGGCTCCGGCGAGACCGTCGCCATCGTCGACGCCTACGACGACCCGAACGCCGAGGCAGACCTGGCCACGTACCGCGACTACTACGGCCTCCCGTCCTGCACCACGGACAACGGCTGCTTCTCCAAGGTCAGCCAGACCGGCTCCACGACCTCCCTCCCCTCCGCCGACAGCGGATGGGCCGGTGAGATCTCCCTCGACCTCGACATGGTCAGCGCGACCTGCCCGAACTGCAACATCCTCCTCGTCGAGGCCAAGTCGGCGTCCGACGCCAACCTGGGCACCGCGGTGAACGAGGCCGTCAAGCTCGGCGCCAAGTTCGTCTCCAACAGCTACGGCGGCTCCGAGTCCTCCTCGGACACGACGTACGACTCCAGGTACTACAACCACCCGGGCGTCGCCATCACCGCGAGCGCCGGCGACAGCGGCTACGGTGCCGAATACCCGGCCGCCTCCAAGTACGTCACGGCAGTCGGCGGCACCAAGCTCTCGACGTCCTCCAACAGCCGCGGCTGGACCGAGAGCGTCTGGAACACCAGCAGCACGGAGGGCACCGGCTCCGGCTGCTCCGCGTACGACGCGAAGCCCTCCTGGCAGACCGACACCGGCTGCAGCAAGCGCATGATCGGTGACGTCTCCGCGGTCGCCGACCCCGCCACCGGCGTCTCCGTCTACGACACCTACGGCTCCGACGGCACCGGCTGGAACACCTACGGCGGGACCAGCGCGTCCTCCCCGCTCATCGCCTCGGTCTACGCCCTCGCCGGCACCCCGGGCGCCGGCGACTACCCGGCGCAGTACCCCTACAACGCGGCCGGCACCTCGGCGCTGAACGACGTCACCAGCGGCAGCAACGGCACCTGCTCCACCAGCTACTTCTGCACCGCCAAGTCGGGCTACGACGGCCCGACCGGCTGGGGCACCCCCGAGGGCCTCGCCGCCTTCACGGCGAGCTGACAGCAGTACGGGGCAAAACCACCCCGTCGGGTCACGGGGCGCCGCCCGCACGAGGGAGTACGTGGGGCCTCCCGGGGCGGCACGGAAAGGGAAACGGGTCACGGCAGCCGGCCGCGGCCCGTTTTCCCGTACGCCCCGACGTCCGGGCGTGACAGCCCGTCGGGCACCATCTCCGGAGAACGTCGACGTCCGATCCACGACGCCCCGGGGGAAACACGCATGAAGCGCACACTCGCAGTCCTGCTCACCGTCGCCGCACTGACCGCCCCACTGGCCGGCTGCAGCAGCAGCAAGTCGAAGAACATCACCGGCACCGTCGTCAGCAAGAACACCGACCACGAGTGCAAGACGAAGAAGAGGGGCACGAAGAGGACCCGCAGCTGCCACACCGAGTACGAGCTCATGGTCCGCCCCAAGGGCGGCGACGAGCAGGAGGTCGACGTCAGCTACAGCGCCTACAACAACTGCACCGAGGGTTCGAGCTACCCCAAGTGCACCACGCGCTAGCGGAGCTGACCCGGCCTGGGGCTCCGGAGGGAGTCTCCGCCTCCACCGGCTGACGCCTGACCCTCCGTCAACCAGCGGGCCACGGTCGCCAGCCGCGGCCCGTTCGCCGTACCGGATACGCTTCATCCGTTCGCCCGTCACCCGGAGAACATCGGCTCGACCCCTCACCCGATCCACCGTCAGGAACGATTCAGGTCGTAAGAGGGGTCAACGACGGAACCCCACCACAGGTTCCGCTCAGGCCTCATTGCCCGGCGTGACCTGCCGTGATACACAGAGTGACATAACAGCTATTCGTACGAAACCCGCCATGCAATGACGCCAAGTCGACATACGAAGGCAGCATTGTCGGCGAGAATGAGCCTGACCTCTGCACCCCCGCAGGGGACTGCGGAACTACCCACCAGGGGCGGTGACTTACATGCTCTTTGCGGCCGACAAGGGAGACATCAACACCATCATCGGCGGGATCGCTCCGGACTGGGGCCCCTTCGGCAGCCTGGGCAACGAGGCGAAGGTCATGATCGAGGTGGTGATGGCCGTCGCCATTCTCCTCTGCCTCGGCATCGCCGTCTGGGGCGCCGCGAAGCAGCGCATCGGCGCGACCGCGCTCCGCGACACCTTCAGCGCGGAACAAGGCAAGGGCCTCATCATCGCCGGTCTCACCGGGGTATTCATCATCGGTTCGCTGGGCACGCTCTTCACCATCGTGTACGGCATGGCTGTCTAGATGGCCGTCTAGCAGGCCGTTTGCGGCAGGCGTCCGCCAGTCCCTCCGGGCACGCCCGGTCCCCTCTACCCCCACCCGCCCGTCGTGCCCACCGGCTGAGGTTGCGTTTCCCTGATGTCGAGTCACCACACCGCGCCCGCGCGGGAACCAGCACGGCTACCGTCGTATGTCTACGAGCTGGAGAGGGCGTACACGGCATGAGTCTCGGAGACGAGCACGAGGCCTCCGGCGGTTACGGCGGCACGGGCCAGACCCGGACCCGGCTGCCCGACGGCGGCGGCGATGTGTACGGCGGCGCACGCCGCGGCGGCCGCTCGTCGTCCCGAAGCCTGATCACGGTGGTGGGCGTGGTGGTACTGCTGATCGCAGCGATCGCCTTCGCGAACCGTGGAGGGGGCGATTCCTCTTCGGGCAACGGAAGCGGGGCCAAGCCTGAGGCTGGGTCTACGGCTGCGAGCGGGACCAAGCCGGTGCAGGCGAAGGCGGCCGGGATTCCGGCAGGGTTCGCACATGACCAGCAGGGGGCACAGAGCGCTGCGGCGAACTACGCGGTGGCGCTGGGCTCGGCCGACATGTTCAACAAGACCAGGCGTGACGCCATCCTGCAGACCATCATCACGCCTTCCCGGCTCGCTGACTTCGAGTCGAATCTGGACAAGGCCTACACCCCGCAACTCAACAAGTCCGTCGGCCTGAACGAGGACGGCTCAGCCCCGTCGGGCTCCACGTTCGTATCGCGTACGAGCCCGATCGGCACCACCGTCACCGAAGCCACTGACAGCCACGCGACCGTGGAGGTCTGGTGCAGCGGCCTCCTGGGACTTGCCGGGGAGAGCTCGACGAACCCCGTGACGAACAGCTGGTTCACCACCACGATGCGCCTCGAGTGGACGAACGGTGACTGGAAGATCGTGAACCAGTCCCAGAAGGACGGCCCTGCGCCCGTCCCCGGCGACGCCAAGGCCTCCAGCGCTGACGCAATGGCAAAGGCCGTCGAGGAGTTCGGAGGCTTCACCTATGCCCGGTAGCCAGCGCTTCGCGCCCAAGGTCATCGCCGCAGTCGCCACCGTTCAGACCGCCGCCGTTCTGCTGGCCACACGCGCCTCGGCGGCACCCACGCCCACGCCCACCCCCACCAAGTCCGCCGGCAACTGCGGCCTCCTGACAGGCCAGGCCAGGCAGATCTGCGAAGGTGACTCCGGAGGGGGATCCTCCGGAGTCACCTCCCTGGACCCCACCTCCACCCTCGACCCCCTCTCCTCCCTCGCCAAGGGCTGCGCAAACGCCGCCTCCTGGACCATCAACAAGCTCAGCGGGGCCGTAACAGAGACCGCGAACGTCGACTTCACCAACCAGAAGTTCCTGCAGCAGTACGCGGTCGTCTTCGCGGCCTCCACCATCCTCACCCTCCTGCTCTGGCTGCTGGCCGTGGCCAAGCGCGCCGTCCGAGGTGTCCCCCTCACGACGGCGATCTCGGAGGCGATCGGTTTCCTCTGGCTGACGGTGCTCGCCTCGGCCTTCACGCCCCTGATCCTCTACACCGTCGTATCGGCGACCGACGGCATCACAGACGTCCTCGCCAAGACCACCGGCGACCAGACGGACACCTTCTTCGGCACGTTCTCCGGCGCCCTCGACAAGGGCGAGCACATCGGCGGCGGCCCCATCATGCTGATCGTGGTGTCCCTGGTCAGCATCCTCGCCGCCGGCGTGCTCTGGCTGGAATTGGTCATCCGCGCCGCGCTCCTCTATGTCGGCGCCCTCCTCGGCACCGTCGTCTACGCGGGCCTCGTCGACAAGAACCTGTGGGGCCACGTCCGCCGCTGGGCGGGCATCATGATCGCGGTGATCCTCGTCAAGCCGATCATCGTGATCGTGCTGGGCCTCGCCGGCGCGCTGTCCTCCGCGAACGGCCCGGACTCGTTCTCCGCCGTCGTCTCCGGCCTCGCGATCATCCTGCTCGCCATCTTCGCCAGCGCGATGATCTACAGATTCGTCCCCGGCTTCGGCGACGAGATCGCCAGCGGCCGCAACAACCGCATCATGGCCGGCGCCGAGGGCAAGGCAGCCGCGGTCATCAGCTCCCCGGCGACCATGGTCGCGCAGGGCATCAAGACGCACAGCGCCCGCGCCAACGACAACGGGGGCGGCGGCCAGTCGTCCTCGAACGGCGGCCCCCGCCCGGCCAACCCGGCCACCGGCGGAGTCGCCGCCCACAGCACCCGGCCCTCGAACGGAGGCGGCGGCTCCGTCCCCACCGCCGCACCCGCACCCCGTTCGTCGAGCCCGGTGAACACCCCGCACGCCAGCAACACCCGCAACAGCAGTACCAACCGCACGGGAGGTGAAGGGCGTTGACGACCGAGTCCCACCTGTCCCATCCGGTCACGCCCCGCCGTACATATCTCATCGGCCGCGCCCGGCCGAACGCGATCGTCGGCCGGAATCGTGAATCCGGCGAGATCGCGCTCATCATCGCGGGCGCTTTCCTCGGCATGATGTGCGGGCTCCTCGTCCCCGTCCTCTCCCTGCGCATCGTGCTGCTGATGGGCTTCCCCCTGATCGCCCTCGCGGCGGTCTACGTGCCGTACAAGCACCGCACGTTCTACAAGTGGTTCGAGATCAACCGCAGCTACAAGCGCACCCTGAAGCAGGGCACCCTCTACCGCAGCGGCGTCATCGAGGCCGGCACTCGGCTCGACGGACGCGAGGTCGAGATCGGCCCGCCCCCCGGGATCGGCCGCATCACCTGGCTGGCCGCCCCCTTCGGCCCCGACGAGATCGCCGTACTGCTCCACGCGGACCGCCGCACGGTGACCGCGGCCATCGAGATCGAGGGCCCCGGCGTCGGCCTGCGCGACTCCGAGGACCAGGAAGCCCTCGTCGACCGCTTCGGCACGCTCCTCAAGCACGTCGCCAACGGCGACGGCTTCGTCACCCGCCTGCAGATGCTCGCCCGCACCCTCCCCGCCGACCCCGACGCCCACGCCAAGGACGTCGCCATCCGCGGGGACGAGAAGTCGCTGGGCTGGCTGCAGCAGTCGTACGACCAACTGCAGTCGATGGTCTCCACGAGCAGCGAGCAGCACCGCGCCTACCTCGTCGCCTGCATGCACTTCACCCGCGAGCTCGCGGCCGAGGCACAGGCCATGGCACGCGCGGCCCGCCCCCAGAACGGCCGCAAGGTGGACCGGGACGCCGGTCTCGCGGTCGTCATGGCCCGCGAGCTCACGGACATCTGCTCGCGCCTCCAGGAGGCCGACATCCGCGTCCGCCAGCCCCTCGGGCAGGGCCGGCTCGCCTCCCTCATCCACTCCATGTACGACCCGGACCACCCGATCGACCACATCCAGGCGATGACCAAGCGCAACGCCTGGCCGGCCGAACTGGACGCCATGGAGCCGACGTACCTCCAGGCCAAGACCCGGGAGTCCTCCACCCGCGCGCCCTGGTGCCACGCAACTGCCTGGGTGAAGGAGTGGCCGATGACACCCGTCGGCGTCAACTTCCTGGCCCCGCTGCTCGTCCACACGCCGGACGTCATCCGAACGGTCGCCGTCACGATGGATCTCGAACCCACCGAGGTGGCCATCGAACGCATGCTGACCGAGAAGACCAACGACGTGGCCGAGGCCTCCCGCGCCGCCAAGATGAACCGCACGGTCGACCCCCGTGACGTCGCCGCCCACAACCGCCTGGACCAGCGCGGCGAGGACCTGGCGAGCGGCGCGGCGGGCGTCAACCTGGTGGGCTACATCACCGTCTCCTCCCGCTCCCCCGAGGCCCTCGCCCGCGACAAGCGGACCATCCGCGCCTCGGCCGGAAAGTCGTACCTGAAGCTGGAGTGGTGCGACCGGGAGCACCATCGCGCCTTCGTGAACACGCTCCCGTTCGCCACCGGCATCCGAAGGTAGGGGCTGAGTTCTGATGCGGGATCCGCTGTCCGTCCTGACCGACGCCTTCACGTCCTTCCTCTTCGGGAAGGTCGAGACGACCCGCCTGCCCGTACGCACCTCCACGGGCCAGGCCCAGGCGGTCTACCTGCCGACCGCCGCCCCGGGCCTCGGCGACTCGGGCGTGATCATCGGCCGCGAGGTCTACTCCGGCAAGGGCTACATCTACGACCCCTTCCAGCTGTACGGCCAGCAGCTCCCGGCCCCGCACTGGCTGGTCCTCGGCGAGTCCGGCAACGGCAAGTCGGCCCTGGAGAAGACCTACGTCCTACGACAGCTGCGCTTCCGCGACCGCCAGGTCGTCGTCCTGGACGCCCAGGGCGAGGACGGCGTCGGAGAATGGAACCTGATCGCGGAGCAGCTGGGGATAACTCCCATCCGGCTCGACCCGACGGCCGCCCTGGACATGGGCATCCGCCTCAATCCCCTGGACCCGGCGATCACGACCACCGGTCAGCTGGCCCTGCTCCGGACCATCATCGAGGTCGCGATGGGCCACGGCCTGGACGAACGCTCCGGCTTCGCCCTCAAGGTCGCGCACGCCTACGTCAACGAGACGATCGTCGAACGCCAGCCTGTCCTCACCGACATCGTCGAGCAGCTACGGCACCCGGAACCCGAGTCGGCCGAGGCGATGAACGTCGCCATAGAGGACGTACGGGCCTGGGGCCTGGACGTGGCGCTGGTCCTGGACCGCCTGGTCGACGGTGACCTCCGCGGCATGTTCGACGGGCCGACCACGGTCGGCATCGACCTCGACGCCCCCCTCATCGTGTTCGATTTGTCCCACATCGACCGCAACTCCATCGCCATGCCGATCCTGATGGCGATCGTCGGCGTATGGCTGGAACACACCTGGATCCGCCCCGACCGGAAGAAGCGCATCTTCCTGGTCGAGGAGGCCTGGCACATCATCAACAGCCCCTTCGTCGCCCAGCTGTTCCAGCGACTGCTGAAGTTCGGCCGCCGGCTCGGTCTGTCCTTCGTGGCGGTGGTCCACCACCTGTCGGACGTCGTCGACGGCGCGGCGGCCAAGGAAGCCGCGGCCATCCTGAAGATGGCGTCCACGAGGACGATCTACGCCCAGAAAGCCGACGAGGCCCGGGCGACGGGCCGCGTCCTGGGCCTCCCCCGCTGGGCGGTGGAGATCATCCCCACCCTCACCCCCGGCATCGCCGTCTGGGACGTCAACGGCAATGTCCAGGTCGTCAAACACCTGATCACCGAGACGGAACGCCCGCTGGTCTTCACCGACCGCGCCATGACGGAGTCGTCCGCCGAACGCGACCTGAGAGACGACGCCCTGCGCGCCGCCGAGCTGGAGGCGGAGGAACGCGCGGCCGCCTTCGTGGAACAGCACCTGAGCGACTTCGAGGGGCCGTCCGAGTCGACGGTGGCATAGCAAGGGGAGGCGGGACGTGGTGAGACCGGACGACCGGCGAAGAGACCCCCGGGACGGGCAGGGCGGCATCCCGGACGGGCTCCTTCTCGGCATACTCGCCTTCCTCCTCGGCATGACCCTGCTGGTGTGGACGGCGACGGGCCTCGCCGGCCTGTTCACCAAGGGCAGCTGGCCGGCCGGCGTCACCTTCACGCGCACCCCCACGGCCATGCGCCACCTCATCGGCCAACCGCACGACATCCCGGGCGCCTGGCCCGAGACCCCCGACACCCAGCTCTCGGGCTACGGCCTGTTCTGGGGCCTGTTCATCGGGCAGTTGATGGTGTTGTTCGTACTGACGGTGTTCGCGATGGGCACGTTCGCGCGCTGGCGCGCAGGCCGCCTGAAGCGCCGCACGCAACCACTCGGCCGCCCCACACCCGAGCCGTCACCGACGCACTACGAGGTCCCGACGCCACGCACGGCACCGCCCGAACCGCAGCCGACGGAACTCCTCCAGGAACCGGCACCCATGCCCGACCCCGCCCCCTCCCCGTTCACCGATGACCCGGCGACGGTGGGCGTGATGACCGGAGTGGGCGGAGTGACCGGCAGCCGGGAAAAACTCGTCGTAGCCCCCAGAGAAAGCCGCCAGGCGACCGCGACCCAGGCCGTACGTGACGCGGAAGGCCCGGCCCTCGTCATCACCTCGAACCCGGCGATCTGGTCGGACACCAAGGACGCCAGGGCAAAACTGGGCCCCGTCCTCCTCTACGACCCCGCCCACCTCTGCGACACCCCGGCCCGCCTCCACTGGTCCCCCACCACGGGCTGCGAGGACAAGGAGACGGCCACGGCGAGAGCCGCCGCCCTCCTCGCCCCGATCCGCCCCACGGCCAAACTCGACCAGGCCCTGTCGGCCACAGCCGAAACGCTCCTGCGCAGCTATGTGCACGCCGCCGCCGTCGACGGCCGCACCATCCGCCACGTCCACCGCTGGTCCCAGGGCACCCAGATCCAGGACGCGGTCCGCATCCTCCGTACGAATCCCAAGGCGGCCCCCGGCTCCGCGGGCGAACTCGAAGCCGCGCTCACCGCACACCCAGAACGCCGGGACATGGCCCAGGAGTTGACCAGCCGAGCGCTCTCCGCGCTCTTCACGGTCAACATCCGCGAGGCCTGCACTCCAAACCGAACAGATGCCCTCACCTTGGATTCCTTCGTCCATGAAGGGGGCACGCTTTATGTGGTGGGGGAATCCATCGAGGACCCCAGAAGCAACCCTGGCGCGATGCCCCTTCTGACGGCCCTCGTCTCAAGCGTGGTCGAGCGTGGCCGGCGCATGGCCGAACGGTCATCCTCCGGTCGCCTCGACCCACCACTAACCCTCGTCCTCGACGACGTCGCAGCGGTGGCTCCGCTTCCCCAGCTCCCGGAGCTACTGGCCACAGGAGCGGACCGGGGCCTGCCGACCCTGGCCCTGCTCCGCTCCCGCGAACAGGGCCGAGCCCGCTGGCCGCACGACGAATTGCAGGTGTAGCCGTCAGCCGACCTCGTCCCGCACCAAGGCGAACTCCAACTCGGCCTCCCCCGGCCTCTCCTTCAACGGCACGGTCACCCCGGTCGACGCGAAGCCGATCTTCCGGTAAAACCGCTGAGCCCGCCCGTTCTCCTCGTGCACGATGAGCCGCACCCGCTCCACGCCCTGCGCCCAGGCCCACTCCAGGCCGGCATCGAAGAGCACCTCGGTGAGCCCGATCCCCCGACACTCCGGCCGCACGAACACGCCTACGACATGCCCCTGCTTCCGCTCCACCGGAAACCCGGCCCAGTCGGTCGACCCGGCCTCCTCGACCAGCACGACCAACGTCCCCACCCACTCTCCGTCGGGCCCCTCGGCAATGATCTGCTGCGCCCCGGAAGCGCCCTCGGCGGCCCCGGCCGCCCGCTCCTGCCAGAAGGAATCCGGCCGGGCGATCGCTTGCTCGTAGGTTTCCAGAAAGGCGAGAGGCGCTGCGGGATCTTGGAGCGAGGCGAGCCGCAAAGCCTTCGCCTGGGCCCACTCGTCTGCGCGTATGGAACGGACCTTGTAGTTCATGCAGGCCACGGTAGCCTAAACGCAGAAAACCCCCGCACCGAATGGTGCGGGGGTTTTCTCAACAATTGTTCGGCGGCGTCCTACTCTCCCACAGGGTCCCCCCTGCAGTACCATCGGCGCTGTAAGGCTTAGCTTCCGGGTTCGGAATGTAACCGGGCGTTTCCCTCACGCTATAACCACCGAAACACTATGAAACTGTCGAACTTCTGCCGCACCACGCCGTGACCGGACGTGGGGCTGTTCGTGGTTTCAGAACCAACACAGTGGACGCGAGCAACTGAGGACAAGCCCTCGGCCTATTAGTACCGGTCACCTCCACACCTTGCGGTGCTTCCAGATCCGGCCTATCAACCCAGTCGTCTACTGGGA
>NZ_JBSFDG010000002.1:404256-691813 GCF_053593775.1 Streptomyces sp. NPDC002092 | reverse complement strand
CCGGCGAATACTTACTGGGTGGCGCCACTTCTTCCTCGTTTCCTTGTTCAGGACAACCCTATTGGGTGCCTGTCCGGAAACTTCGTGGCCCCTCAGGAGGGTGATTGCGACCCATCGGTCGGCCTGAGGTGCCGTGTAGGCGTCGAAGGATGCCCGGAGTGTCGGCTGTCCTGCGTCGTCGGTGAGGTCTTCGGTCCAGCATTCGCACCAGAAGCCGTGCAGGGGCTTGTCTATCAGCACGGGTGACCTCCCCTGCGGGTGTCGGTGAAGAGTTCCGCGGTGATGGTGTGGCCGCCGTCGCTGTCGTGGACCACGACCCGGTGGGCGATCATGCTGACCATGCTCAGGCCCCGGCCGTGCTCGGCCTCCTGGTCCTGGTGCTCGATCTTCGGGGCCGTGCCGGTGCCTCCGTCGTCGGTGACGGACAGGGCGATGATCTGCGGGGATACCGCGAGGGCCAGGTGGAAGCTGCCGGAGTCCTGGCCGCTGGCGGTGTGGAGGATCGCGTTGGCGCTCAGTTCGCTCACGATCAGTTCGGCGTCCTCTGCTAAGGGCGAGTCGCGCAGGATGTCGCGGGTCCAGCGGCGGGCCCGGCTGACCTCTTCCGGAAATCCTGGGCAAGTGAGCCCCCAGACCCGTGCTGTACCCGTATACTCGTGCATACAAGTTCCTTCGTGCTGGTAGGCCGCCATGTGCAGCGGGTTCGGGCTAGACGAGTTTCACGCCGTCGTGGGCGCGGATGGCCGGCGGGGACGTCGCGTCGAGTGCGTCGAGGACGCGGATTGCGTACGCCTCGTCGGCGAGTTCGGATACTTCTTCACGGGTGGCCCAACGCAGGGCGCGGGTCTCGTCGCCGGTGGTGGGCACGCCGTCGGCGGCTTCGCAGCGGAAGACCAGCGAGACGATCAGGCCCGTCATGTTCTTGTAGACGCCGGTCAGGGTCGCGGGAAGCGCGATCTTGATGCCGGTTTCTTCGAGGACTTCGCGCTGGAGGGCCTCGGGGATGGTTTCCCCGCGTTCGAGGACGCCGCCCGGGGGTTCCCACTTGGCGTTGTCGCGGCGCTGGATCAGGAGGGCGCGACCTTGGGCGTCGACGATGACTCCGGCGACGCTCACGGAGTGCGGACGGTCGGTGCTCACGTTCCTCGGCCCTCTCGGCTGGCTAGGCTCTCCACCGTAGCAACAAGACTCGCCCACACGTCTAGATACCTAAAGGAGTACACGCGTGAGCCCTTCTCTTCCTTCCGGCCTCCTCGGCGACCTGGACCCCACGAGTGATCGTGCGGTCTTTAGGCAGATCGCCGACCAGCTGCGCGAGGCCATCGACCGTGGGCGATTCCACGAGGGCGACAAGCTGCCCTCGGAAGCTGACCTCGTCGAGCACTACGGGGTATCCCGGATGACGGTCCGGAACTCCTTCTCCATCCTTCAGGGGGAAGGGCTCGTGCACGCCGAGCACGGCAAGGGCGTCTTCGTCCGGCCCCGGCCGCCTGTACGGCGTCTCGCCTCGGACCGGTTCGCGCGCCGGCATAGGGAGCAGGGCAAGTCCGCCTTCATCGTCGAGGCCGATGCGGCCGGCAGTCACCCCCAGGTCGACTCGCTGGAGGTGAAGGAGGAGAAGGCCAGTCCGGACGTCTCCGCCCGGCTCGGGTCCGTGCGGCGGGTGCTCGCCCGGCGGCGGCGGTATCTGCTCGATGGGCGGCCGGTCGAGTTCGCCACCTCCTACCTGCCCCTCGACATCGCCCGCGGTACGCAGATCGCCGAACCCAACCCCGGACCCGGCGGCATCTACGCCCGCCTCGAAGAACTCGGCCACCGCCTCGACCACTTCGAGGAGGAGATCCGGGCCCGGATGCCCTCGCCGGCAGAGGTGAAGACGCTCCGGCTGGCCTCCGGCGTGCCGGTCATTCATCTCATCCGGACCGCCTTCGACACCGAGGGGCGAGCCGTGGAGGTCTGCGACACGGTCATGGCGGCGGACGCGTACGTGCTGTCGTACCAGCTTCCGGCGACCTGATCCGTCATGGTTTGCGGTGGTGCGCGGGGACGTTCTCCCGAACTCGTACACCCCAACGTGCATACTCGTATAGACGAGTGGGCAAGTTGTGTGGCAGGGTGGTCCGCACGTTCCCGGCGATCGGGTTCGCAGACCGCTACATGTATAGACGAGTAGATAGGGGAAGTCCCTTGCGTACCATCCGTGTTGAGACCTCGACCGCGACGATTCTGCTGACCGAGGCTCCCGAGCCCAAGGTCCGCGACCGTCAGACGGGCGAGATCGCGAAGGACGCTGTCAGCGGCGAGGCGCTGATGACGCTGGGCGTCGTCCACATCGAGGACGGGGAGTCGTCGCTCATCAAGGTCACCGTTCCCGAGAGCGGTGTGTCCGAGGGGCTGGCGCTCGGTGCGCCGGTCTCGCTGCCGGGGCTGGTCGCCCGGCCGTGGGAGTCCGTGTTCAACGGGCAGCAGCGACACGGCATCGCCTTCCGCGCCGCCGCCGTCACCCCGGCCGCTTTCCCGGCCGTCACCGGGACTGACACCCAGGCTGCCGCCTGATGTCCGACCTGACGACGCTTCTGGAGGTGGGTGGTCCTGTCGCCGCACTCGGCGGCGGGGCCGCCTACGCCCGCGCCAAGCACCCGGGCGTGTACTGGTCCACGGTCGGCCTGCCGATATCCACGGCCCGGCTGCTCGGCTCGTACGGCTCGGTCATGGAGGCCTGTGGTCTGACCGTGGCGCCGTCCCGGCTGCGGGTCCTCGCCGTCAAGGCCACCACCCGCCGTGAGGTGCGGCCGGTTCCGCCTCGGCGGGGTCTCATCCGGCCCACTTCGACCGGGCTGCGTCTTCGGCTGAGGCTTGCGCCGGGGCAGGAACCCGCCGACGTCGCGGCCTCGGCCGAACGGCTGCGGCATGCCTGGGGCGTTCACGCCGTGTACGTCACCACCGTCAAGCCCGGCGTCGTCGAACTGCGGCTCGTCGGATACGACGTCCTGCGGAATGTCCGGATGCCCCGCAAGGTTGCTGGCGGCTTCCTCAAGGTGCCGGTCGCGCTGCGGGAGGACGCCATGCCCTTCGTGCGCGACTACCGCACCATCCCGCACCAACTCACCCTCGGTGCCACGCTGTCGGGCAAGTCCATGTACCTGCGCCATCTGATCACCGGACTCGCGCGGCAGCCGGTCGCTCTGGTCGGTATCGACTGCAAGCGCGGGGTGGAACTGGCGCCGTTCGCGGCCCGGCTCTCGGCGCTCGCCACCGACCAGGAGCAGGCGGCCGAGCTGCTGCCCGTGCTCGTCAAGGAAATGGAGGACCGATACGACCTGATCAAGTCGCGGCAGGGCATCGCCCCGGACACCCCGGACGAGGAGATCACCTCCGATATCTGGGGGCTGCCCGAGCGCGAACGCCCCACGCCGATGGTCCTGTTTGTCGATGAGGTCGCCGAACTCTTCCTCGTCGCCACCCGCAAGGACGAGGAGCGGCGCGACGAGATGGTCACCCAACTCATCCGGCTCGCCCAACTCGGCCGCGCCGCCGGCATCTACCTGGAGGTCTGCGGTCAGCGCTTCGGCGCCGAACTCGGCAAGGGTGCCACCATGCTCCGAGCCCAGTTGACCGGCCGAGTCTGCCACCGCGTCAACGACGAAGCCTCCGCCAAGATGGCGCTCGGCGACATCGCCCCGGAAGCGGTCTACGCCGCCTGCGCCATCGCACCTGAACTGCCCGGCCTGGCCGTGGCCGGTGACACCTCCGGCGGCTGGTCCCGCATCCGTACTCCCTATCTCTCCCTCGGCGACGCCGCCGAGATCTGCCGAGAGTCGGCGCACCTGGTTCCCGACCTGCCCGCGCTCAAGCCCTTCCGGCCCGACGTACCCGTACGACCGGTCGAGGCCCCGGCCCCGGTCGTCAAGCCACGCCCGGTGACCGACTGAGCCACCACCCTCACCCCGGTCGGCGTGACCGCCTCACGCCACGTCCCTACCCCTCCCATGCCTGAACCCGAAAAGGAGCCCCTCATGCGCGCCCAACTGGCCCGTGTCGACGCGGTGCTCGTCCAGGCGCTCATTGCCGCCGCGTTGTCCTTCGCCCACCTGCACGACATCGCTGTGGCGGCCGGACAGGCGGGTTGGAAAGCGTGGGCCTATCCGATCAGTGTTGACCTGCTGCTCGTCGCCGCCTGGCGTCGACTGCGCACAGGGGGCGGCAAAGCGTCCTCCTGGTGCTGGTTCGTCATCGCCCTGACCGCTTCCCTCGGCGCCAACGTCGCCACTGCCGGACTGCTCGACATGACCCACGTGCCGGCCTGGCTGCGCATCCTCGTCGCGGGCTGGCCCGCCGTCGCCTTCCTCGGCGGCACCCTCCTCGCCCACTCCTCTCCCACCCCACCGGACAACGCCACCGACCACGACGTCGAGGTGACCGGGGACCAGGAGCACGCGCCCGAACCCGCCCCCGAATCACCTGCCTACCCCGCCATCGAGGCACCCGAGCGTCCAGCCGTACCGGTCCCGGCCGCCCTGGTCGAGCACGCGCGCAAGGTCGCCGCCGAGCACCACACCCGCACCGGAGCCCCGATCGACACCCCCACCCTCCGCGCCCGCCTCGGCGTCCCGGCCCCCATGGCCGAAGCCATCGCCGCCCAACTCTGAAGGGAGGGCCGCCGCATGACCGCCAACCGCCGCTTCCGCAACGTCACCCGCATCGGCCCTGTCCAGGTCGCAACGTCGTACGACAACCGGGGCCGCGAGAAGCACACCGCCGCCTGCACTGCACCACGCTGCGGCTTCTCCGCCGACTACGACAGCCGCGCCGCCGCCGAACTGGCCGCCCGCACCCACCGCTGCCCCGTGCGCTGAAAGGACCCGGAAGACCGTGACCGTCAGCCTCCCGCTCGTGTTCGTCCTCGGCCTCTTCGCCTGGGGAGCGGTCAAGTTCCTCGGCGTCCGTACCTGGGTCGTCGTCCTGATCGCCCTCTTCGGCTTCTGGCTGTCCCACACCTTCATGGCGCCCGCCATCGAGTCCGGCACGCGCTCCGGCGTGGACGTCATAAACGGCACACATAACTAGACGAGTAGATGAGAAAGGGTTCGCCGTGTTCCTTCCCAAGTACCCCGACAACCCGACCCCGCCGCCCGCGCACACCCACGCCCCGACCGACCCGGCGCCCATACCGCGCTCGCTCCCGTCGGTCTCGATCGACAAGAACACCGTCGCGGTCGTGCTCGTCGGCGGAGTCGTCCTCACCGCGCTCCTGGCCGCCGTCGCCGTCACGGCCATCTCCGTCGCTGTCGCGGCCGTCGTCCTGCGCTCGATGCTGCGCGACCACAACCGGCGCTGAGCCCCGCCTCGGCCACCGGGGCGGCGGCACACGACCAAGCATCTCGCCGCCCCGGGGCCTGTTCCTCCCGACCGAGCCAGCCAGAAGGAGAACCGCCATCTTCACCCGCACCACTCCGGCCCCACTCCCGGAAGTCGCGAACCTGGCCGCCCAGGGCACGCTCCCGGGTATCCTCCGCCAGCTCTCCACCCTCGGCGGCTGCACGCATCCGATCCGCCTCGACGGCCACCGCACCGAGTACGACGTCGACACCACGACCGGTGAGGTCGGCGCCGTCCTCCATCGCCTCGACTCGACCGAGCTCCCGGCCGGCCAACTCCTCGTCCGCTGCAACAACCGCCGTACCACCCGCTGCCCGGCCTGCGCGGAGGTCTACCGCCGCGACACCTTCCACCTGATCGCCTCGGGCCTGCACGGCGGCAAGGGCATCCCGGAGCACGTCGCCACTCACCCGCGCGTCTTCGCCACCTTCACCGCACCGAGCTTCGGCCCGGTCCACAACCGTCCTTCCAGCGGACGTACTTGCCGCTGCGGCGTCCACCACGGCCAGGAGGACGAGACGCTTGGCACCCCGCTCGACCCTGACACGTACGACTACGAAGCGGCCGTGCTCTGGAACGCCCATGCCGGTGCACTGTGGCGACGCTTCTCGACCTATCTGCGCCGGGAGGTCGCCAAGCGCGCGGGGCTCTCGCAGCGCCGTTTCCGTGACCACGCACGCGTGTCGTTCGCCAAGGTCGCCGAGTACCAGAAGCGCGGCGCCGTCCACTTCCACGCGGTCATCCGCATCGACGGCCCCACTGGCGGCGACACCCCGCCTCCTCCCTGGGCCACCGCCGCACTGCTCACCGATGCCATACGAGCGGCTGCACGCAAGGTCCGCGTGGACGGCCCGGTCATCGACGGCCGTACGCACTCCTTCGTCTTCGGCCGTCAACTCGACGTCCGCACCATCCGATCCGCCGACTTCAACGACGGCCAAGAACTGACCGAGCGCGCCGTCGCCGCGTACATCGCCAAGTACGCCACCAAGGGCGCCGAAACCGCCACAGGAGCTCTCGACCGCCCCCTGAAATTCGCCGCCGAACTCGCCCAACTCGACATCAGCAACCACGCACGCCGCCTGATCCGAACGGCCTGGGACCTCGGCGCACGCAAGAGCCTCGAACACCTCCGCCTGCGCGCCTGGGCCCACATGCTCGGCTTCCGCGGCCACTTCTCCACCAAGTCCCGCCGCTACTCCACCACCCTCGGCGCCCTCCGAGACGCCCGCGCCGAATGGCGCCGCGCACAGGCCGCAGCGGCCACAGCCAACGACCGCGAGCCCGAGACGACGTACGTCCTAGCGCACTGGGTCTTCGCCGGAACCGGCCTGTCCTCCGCCGAAGCCTGGCTTGCTGCATCCCTCGAACCCGCCCCCGGAACGGAAGGAGAACCGACCAAGTGACCACGGTGACGATCCAGCGCAAGTGGCACACGACGGCCGAGGTCGCCGAGATGCTCGGCTTCGGCCTCTCCAAGACAAAGGCGCTCGTCCTTAGCGGCGAGATCCGTTCTGTGAAGGTCGGCCGCAACCGGCGCATCCTCCCCGCTTGGGTCGACGAATACGTGAACCGCTGCGCGGCCGATGACGAGGGATGGGCGGCATGAGCGGGAAGCGAGCCAACGGGGAGGGGTCCATCTACCCGTACAAGAGCGGCTTCGCAGCCTACGTCTGGGTCACCACCCCAGAGGGCGACCGCAAGCGGAAGTACGTCTACGGCAAGACACGCGACGAGACCCACGAGAAGTGGATCAAGCTCCACAACGAAGCCACCAAAGGTCCGGTACAGACTCGTCACCGCACGGTGGCGGCGTTCCTCTCCTACTGGCTCGACTCGATTGTGAAGCCCAACCTCGCCCCGCTGTCGTACGTCTCGTACGAGGGCTCGGTACGGCTCTACATCACTCCGCATCTGGGCACGAAGCGACTCGACAAGCTGACCGTCCGGGACGTGCGCGAGTGGCTGACCAAGTTGGCTGGCATCTGCCAGTGCTGCGCGCAGGGCAAGGACGCCAAGCGGTCCAAGGAACGGCAGCGTTGCTGTGCCGTCGGGGAGTGCTGTGAGGCGTACCCGTCCCGGCGCGTCGTCCAGGCGGCGCGCGACGCCCTGCGAGCCGCGCTCACCCACGCCGTGACCGAGGAGGAGATCAGCAAGAACGTGGCCTCGCTCGTCAAGGTCCCGAAGCCTCGTCGGCGCCGGATCAAGCCCTGGTCCGTCGTCGAAGCGGGCCGCTTCCTCGCCGATTCCCTGGCTCGGGAAGATCCGCTGTTCGGGGCCTGGGTTCTGGTGCTCTGCCTCGGGCTCCGCCGTGGTGAAGTCCTCGGCCTCACGTGGAAGTCGATCGACTTCGAGACGGGGGAGCTGTACGTGGATCACCAGATTCAGCGGGCAGGCCGTCAGATCCTGCACCGAGAGACGAAGACCGAAGAGTCCGACGACTTCCTTCCCCTCCCGGAGTTCTGCCTCAAGGCGCTCCGCATGCGCCGCGCTCAGCAGGACGGGGATCGGAAGGCGGCTGGGGAGCTCTGGCAGGACAGCCGCGGCCTGGTCTTCACCACGAAGTACGGGACGCCGATCGAACCCGGCAACCTCACCCGCATGTTCGCCCTGCGCGCCCGCCGTGCCGGTCTCCGGGTCATCCCGCTCCGGAACACCCGGCACACCTGCAGCTCGCTCCTGGTCGCCCTGAAGGTCCACCCGAAGGTGGCACAGCGCATCCTCCGGCACTCGCAGATCGCCATGACGATGGAGGTCTACGCGGAAGCGAGCGAGGAGGAGGTACGCGCCGCACTCGGCAAGCTGTCCGAAGCGATGGGCGGATCACGGACTGACGGCTGACGACATCAACCGCTGACATCAGCCGTTGCTGTACTTCGCTGCTGTACGGCACGAAAAAGCCCCCTCCAGAATGATCCCGAGGGGGCTTTGACCTGTGTGCACTCGGCAGGATTCGAACCTGCAACCTTCTGATCCGTAGTCAGATGCTCTATCCGTTAAGCTACGAGTGCTTGTTTTGTTTTCCCGCCGGTCCTGGTCCTTTCGGCCCGCTCGCGGCGACAGGAAGAACATTACATGACTGCCGCCGCCATGTGAAATCCGTTTGCCACACCCCTTGTGACCTGCGGAAACGCCTCTGCGGGCAGTTCTGGGAACGACGAAGCCCCGGTCGCTCGGACCGGGGCTTCGGTGATCTTGCGCGGAGGCGGAGGGATTTGAACCCTCGATGGGCTTTAAGGCCCAAACCGCATTAGCAGTGCGGCGCCATAGACCGGACTAGGCGACGCCTCCAGCACAGCCGCCCGCGCGAGCGCGAGTGGTGCGTGCAGATGATGACACAGTCGAGCGTGCTGTCACCAATCGACTCCCACGGTACTAGGCAGGCAGGCCGCAGAGCAAAGCCCTTCCGGTCCGTGCCGACGCGTCCGTGCCGAGGGTTCCGTGCCGACCGGGACGGTGGGGCGTTAGTCAGGGCATGTTCGCTCGGATTCTCGTCGTCGCCGCCACCGCCGCCGCCTCCGTCGTGCCCGCCGTCGCCCACGCCGACGTCGGCCGCCCCGGCCTCGCACCGCCGCCCGTGCAGGACGAGGACCGGGTCGGCGACCACCTCACCGTCACCGTCCGGCACGCGGGCGACGGTACGGACGGGACGTACGAGCTGTACTGCCATCCCGCAAGCGGCGACCATCCCGATGTCAGCGGTGCGTGCGAGATGCTCGATCGTGTCGCCCGGTGGGGCAGGGACACCTTCGCGCCCGTCCCCGAGGGCAGCGTCTGCACCATGCAGTACGGCGGGCCCGCCACCGCGCATGTCACCGGGAGGTGGGCCGGGCGGCCCGTCGACGCTTCGTACGACCGCAGCGACGGATGCCAGATCGGGCGCTGGGACCGGCTCGTGCCGTTGCTGCCCGATCTGCGGCCCCAGGGGCAGCCGTAGGGACGTTGGCACGTAGGGACTCGCACGGGGTTTTTGCCCGGGAAACCCAGAACTCCGTAAGGGTCTGGCGAAGGTCTCGCGAAGCCCTGCGCAGGCCAGAGGATGCGGGCACACGTTCTACTTCAACTCGTCGTGCGACCTCCCTCTCATCCGGCGTCGCGAGCGCAACCACTGCCCTTAGACTCCCTCGCGTGACACGTCGCGGGCCGGTTGGCAAGATGGCCCGAGCGGTCGGCAAGGTGCGGTAACAGGGAGGAAGCGTCTCGTGAGCAGCAGGCCATCCCGAGGCGCTGCTCGCCTCGCAGCCATACTCGACGCGCTTCCCGATGCGTTGGTGCTGGTCAACGCCAATGGGACCGTCGTCAACGCGAACACGATCGCGCTCGAGGCCTTTGAAGCGCCCGGGACCGCACTGGTGGGTCGGGGGCTCCTCGATCTGCTGCCGCAGTTCGACTCCAAGCTGATCCCGGGGTCCATGCGGCGGCCCGATCACATGGACCCCGCCGGCCGGACCAAGCCCACCCGGATGATCGCGCGGCGGACCGACGGGGTGGAGTTCCCCGTCGAGGTCACCAGCGCCAACCTCGAGAACGGACAGCAGGCCTACGACGGTTACGGCTACAGCAGCGACGAGCTGCTGATGCTCGTCGTGCGCGACCTGACCGGGACCGTGGACACCGAGGCCGAGCTGGCGCGTTCGCAGCGGCAGACCGAGATGATCCTGCGGGCCGCGTCCGAGGGTGTGGTCGGGACCGACACGGACGGGCGCATCGTCCTCGTCAATCCGGCCGCCGCTCAGATACTGGGTTACCGGGCCAGTGATCTCGGCGGCAAGGAGCTGCACGCCCTCGTGCTGCACTCGCGAGCCGACGGCTCCCCCTTCCCGTACGAGGAGTCCGCGCTCGCCGACACCCTGCGCTCCGGGCGCAAGCACCGGGTGCGCGGGCAGGTGCTGTTCTCCAAGGGCGGGGACAAGGTCTCCGTCGATCTGACCACCGCACCGGTGCGCGACGGGGACCAGCTCGTCGGTGCCGTGATGACCTTCGCCGACCGGCGGCCGTACGACGCGCTCGCCGAGGAGAAGGCCGCCGTCGAGAAGCGGCACGCGCAGGAATTGGAACGGATCGAGGAGGAGCACGCCTCCGAGCTCACCGCTCTGCGTCAGAAGCACGTCACCGAGGTCGAAGCGCTGCAGGAACAGCACGACGAGGAGCTCGCGGCGGGCGAGGAGCGGTATGCCGCACTCGGCGAGCGGGAGAAGGACCGTTTCGAGGCCCTTGCCGGGCGGCACGAGCAGTTGCTGACCCTGCTGGGCCGGTCGCTGCGCGGACCGCTGGACGAACTGCGGCGCGAGCTGGCCGCCCTCGCCGCCGACGACGCCGGCCAGCTGTGGCCGGAGGCCAACCAGGTGCTGCACCACCTGTCGGCCGGTTACTCGCGGATCACCACGCTCATCGACAACGTCCTCGGCTATCAGCTGCTCGACGCCGGGAGCGAGCAGATCACTCGTACGAAGGTCATGCTCGACGCGGTGGTCGCCGCCGGTGTCGACGGGGCCGTCGAGCTGATCGGGCCCGGCCGGGTGCAGTTCGCCGTGCACGCGCCGCCCATCGAGGCCGAGGTCGACCCGCAGCGCCTCGCGAGTGCGCTCGCCCATCTGGTCGCGGACGTCGCCGGTGTCGACGCGACCGGCAACGCGCCCGTGTCGGCGGGCGGTTACATGGACAACACGGTCGTCGTGGCCGCCGCGCAGCGCGGTGAGGTCGTACGGATCGAGGTGCGCGGGCCGTATGCCGGGGGAGACCCGGTGCACGAGCCGATCGTGCGCGGGATCGTGCGGGCTCATGGCGGTGTGCTGCAGACGCACGAAGTGCCCGGGATGAGCGGCAGCGCGTATGTGCTGGAGGTGCCCATCGGGGGCGGGGCCGGGGCCGTTGCGGCCGACGGTCCGGTCGAGGTTCCGGGTGCCGAGTCCGACGAGGGTGTCGCTTCCGACCAGACCTACGGTGGCGGGCGGCGGCATGGCCGGCGGTCCTCCGTCGACGCGTTCCTGGAGAGCGAGGGGCCGGCGGAGGCCGGTGACGCGGAGGGCGGTGTGCCCACCGGGCGGCGTCGCAGGCGGGCGGTGGAGGAGTCGGCGGCCGCCGCGGCCTCGGCAGCGCTGGAGCTTTCCGGTGGTACCGGGCGGCGGCGTGGGCGGCCGGCCGACGCCGGTGACGGTGTCGCCGAGGGTGCCGTCGTGATGGCCGGCGAGCACGGCGCCGGGACCGCGGCCGTCGGTACGGGGCTGGGCGGGACGGTTCCGCCGCAGGGCGTGCCCGCGCCCGGCGGCCGGCGTGCGCGACGGGACGGCGGCGCGCAGCCCGCCCTGCCCGCGGCGCTGCCCGCGGGCCCCGCGTCGGCCGAGCAGCCGGTCCAGGCCGGGCAGGCCGTAGCCGCACTGAATGCCGAGAACGGCGAGCCGACCGGGCGCCGCCGTCGCGCCCTGGCCGCCGCGAACGACCGCGCCGCCGCGCAGGAGGCGGCCCCGCGTTCGGTGTTCGCCCTGCCGCCGGCGGAGGCGGACCGGGTTCCCGCCGCGGGTACGCAGGGGCAGGCGCCGGTGCCTGGGCAGGCAGCCGTACCTGCGCAGGGGCAGGCGCCGGTTCAGGTTCCTGTTCAGCCGCAGGCCCCTGTTCAGCCGCAGGTCCCCGGGCAGTCGCAGGTCCCTGTTCAGCCGCAGGTCCCCGCGCAGCCGCAGGTTCCCGCGCAGGGCGGCCAGGATGCTTCCGGTGACGGCCTGGTCGACGACGGTCGTCACGATGCCGTTCCGCACGACCAGTCCGGCGACCACACTCCGCCGCAGCCGCACCCCACGAGCGCGCCGACGGGTCGCCGTCGCCGTGCCGTGGCGCAGCCCGGAGCGCAGGAGGCCGGCGGGCAGACCGCAGGGCAGGGGGCGCCGGTGCAGCAGGCCGCGCCCGTTCCCGATCAGGCGGCCGCCGGGCAGAACGGCACCGGCCAGACCGCACCGGCCGCCACCGCTCAGCCGCTTCCCGCAGCGCCCGTGGAGGCGGCCCCCGGTCAGTCCACCCCGGCCCCCGGCACTCCGCAGCCCCCGGAGGCCCCCGCGGCACCGGCCCGCCCGGCCCAGCCGCTTCCCGCCGAAGCAGCCGCCGCGCCGGCCGCCCCCGTCGACCCGAACTCCACGCAGGGCCAGGCGATCAGCGTGCGGACGCTGGGCCAGGGGGTGCCGTTCACGCGGCAGGCCGCGCAGGTGCAGCAGCCGTCGTCCACGCCCGCGCCGCACAACCCGAGCGGTTCCGGTCGGCGTCGCAAGCTGGGCAACCGGACCGAGCCCGCCGCGGGCCCGGAGCAGGCGGCCCGTCCGCACCCGGCGGCCGAACAGACGCCCGTACCGGCACAGCCCCAGCCTTCGATGGCCGGGCAGTCGCGGCTGGCGCAGATGACCGAGGGCACCGGGCGGTCCTATGCCATAGGGGCGCCGGACGAGAACGCGGCCGAGGGGCCGGAGCCGCTGGACGGTCCCGGTGGGGCCGTGGAGATCGCGGACACCCCGCGCCCGGTGC
The DNA here is from genome assembly GCF_053593775.1 of Streptomyces sp. NPDC002092. NCBI lineage: Bacteria > Bacillati > Actinomycetota > Actinomycetes > Kitasatosporales > Streptomycetaceae > Streptomyces > Streptomyces sp. NPDC002092. Next base: position 678,928 of record NZ_JBSFDG010000002.1, on the reverse strand, counting down.
CGATGGACGACGAGCTGCCGCCGGAGCCGCTCGACAACCCGCGGCGGCTGCTGGTGTGGCCCGCGCCGGACGTGACGACCCAGCAGGCGCTCAGCGACCGCGGCTACCGGCCGGTGATCGTGCAGTCGCGCGAGGAGGTCGACGCGCAGATCGCCGCCTTCCCCGCCGCGCTGTTCGTGGACCCGCTGACCGGGCCGATCACGCGGACCGCGCTGCAGTCGCTGCGGCAGGCGGCGGTGGCGTCCGAGGTGCCGATCATGGTGACCGCGGGGCTCGGGCAGGCGACGCGCGAGGCGGCGTACGGCGCCGACCCCGCCGTGCTCCTGAAGGCGCTCGCGCCGCGGGACAGCGAGCAGCATCCGCCTCGGGTGCTGCTGATCGAGGAGCACGCGGAGATCGCGCTGGCGCTGACCGCGACGCTGGAGCGGCGCGGGATGCAGGTGGCGCGGGCCGCGAGCGATGCGGACGCGGTGACGCTGGCGGGGCAGCTGCGGCCCAACCTGGTGGTGATGGACCTGATGCAGGTGCACCGGCGCCAGGCCGGGATCATCGACTGGCTGCGGGCGAACGGGCAGCTCAACCGCACCCCACTCGTCGTCTACACCGCCGCCGTCGATCAGGCCGACCTGCCGCGGCTGGCCTCCGGCGAGACCGTCCTGTTCCTCGCCGAGCGGTCCACCAGCAGCGAGGTGCAGAGCCGGATCGTCGATCTGCTGTCGCGGATCGGGACCAACTAGGCCCCGGTCAGGGCTGCTTCGCTACTTCGCGACGAGCCTGCGTGCCGCCTCCTTGATCGAGGTGCGCAGGCGGTCGCGGTCGGTGTCGTCGGTGCCCGCGAGGATGCGGCGCATCTGCGGGACGACGACGGCCCAGTTGGCCAGCGCGGTCAGCAGGAGGAGCAGGTCGCGGGGCGGGATGGCGGCCGTGATGACGCCGCGGGCCTGGCCGTCCTCCAGGGTCGCCACCTTGCGGCGGTAGTGCTCCTGGCGTTCGGCCTCGTCCGGCAGGTCGGTGGTGCCGTACTCCAGGCCCTCCCAGAAGAGCAGGCGCAGCACCTCGGGGTGGGCCTCGTGGTAGTCCATCAGGCGGTCGATCCAGCCCTCGATGTCGTCCGGGTCGACGGGGACGGCCGCGGCCAGGTCGAGCATGACCTTCCCCAGGACCTGGGTGAACAGCGCTGCCTTGTTGCCGAAGTAGGCGTAGATCAGCTGCTTGTTGGCCTTGGCCGCGGCGGCGATGCGGTCGATGCGGGCCCCGGCGATGCCGTGGGCGGCGAACTCGGCGACCGCCGCCTCGAAGATCCGGGCCCTGGTGGCCTCGGGGTCTCTGACTGCCATGGGGGCAGGGTACCGCTCCGAGGTCGGTAACCAACTATTTGGTTGACAGGGAATCGGCGGGAGGTGCACGGTGTTCTTCCTTCCAACCAACCAGTTAGTTGTTGGAGCTGACTCGAAGAACCTGAGAACCAAAAGAACCGAAGAGCCGAAGAGCCGAAGAACTCGAAGGAGTCCGTCCGCTATGCAGTCCACCACCGCAGCACAACCGGTCCGGACCGCCGCTCCGGCGCCGGCGGGCGCATCACGCCTGCTCCTGCCCCTCATCGCCCTGTGCACCGCCGTCACGGCCGCCAACATCTATCTCGCGGCGCCCCTGCTCCCCCTCATCGCCCACGACTTCGGCTCGACCCCCTCCGCGGTCGCCTGGATCGCCTCCGTCGCGCAGTTCGGCTACGCGGCCGGCCTGCTCTTCTTCGCCCCGCTCGGCGACAGCGTGAACCGGCGCCGTCTGGTCGCCGTCCTGTCCCTGGTCACCGCCGCGGCCCTGGTCACTGGTGCCACGGCGGCCGGGACGACCGCGCTCGCGGCCGCCGTGCTGGTCGCCTCCGCGGCCACGGTGGTCCCCCAGCTCCTCGTCCCGCTGGTCGCCGCACGCGCCCCCGCCGACCGCCGCGCCCGGCATGTCGCCGCCGTCATCTCCGGTCTGTTCGCCGGCATCGTGGCCGCTCGTGTGCTCGGCGGCCTGGTCGGTCAGGCCTTCGGCTGGCGGACGGCCTTCGTGGGCGCGGCGGCGCTGACCGCCGTACTGGGGCTCGCGACCGCGCGTGTCCTCCCCGCGGAGACGCCCCGCCGCCAGGGTTCGCTCTTCTCGGGCCTCGCCGCCATGCCGTCCGTCGTGCGCCACTCGCCGGACCTGTGGCGGGCGTGCATACGCCAGGCGGGGATGTACGGCGCCTGGAGCGCCCTGTGGACCTCGCTCGCCCTGCTGCTGACCGGCGAGTCCTACGGCCTGTCCACCGCGGCCGCCGGTCTGTTCGGCCTCTTCGGGCTCACCGCGAGCGCGGTGGCGCCCCTGGCCGGCGGACTGGTCGACCGCTTCGGCGCCGCCAAGGTCGTACGGTCGGCGTATCTGCTCGCCGCCGTGTCCGTGCCGCTGTTCTGGCTGGGCGGGCACATGATCGCCGCCCTGTTCGTGGCCGCGATCGCCGTTCACGCGGCCCTCGTCGCCTCCCACGTCGCCAACCAGACCCTCGCCCTCACCACCACCTCGGCCCCGGCCACCGCCAACAGCGCCTACGTCGTCGCAGGCTTCGCCGGCGGCGCCACCGCCTCGGCCCTGGCCGGCCTCGCCTTCGGCCACTGGGGCTGGGGCGGGGTGTGCGCGGTGGCGGGGCTGTGGCTGGTGCTGGGGTGGGGGACCACCGCCGTACGGCGATGACGCCCCGCGTACGGCGGGCGGTGGACGCCGCCGTGATGAAGGGCGCCGTACGGCGGCCGGTGGACGCCCCCCATACGGCGGTGACAGCTCTGGCCCCCGGCCCCGGTAAGCGGTGCCGGGGGCCTTCGCTCAGAGCTTGGTCACGTCCAGTGCCCCCTCCGCGTACTGCCTGCGCAGCACCTTCTTGTCGAACTTGCCCACGCTCGTCTTCGGCACCGCCTCGATGATCGTCCAGCGCTCCGGGAGCTGCCACCTGGCGATGTGCCCCTCGTCGGCGAGGAAGGCGCGCAGGGTCTCGAAGTCGGCCGTGGCGCCCTCCTTCAACACGACCGTGGCCAGCGGGCGTTCGCCCCACTTCTCGTCGGGAACGGCGACCACGGCCGCCTCGGCGACGTCCGGGTGGGACATCAGGGCGTTCTCGAGGTCGACGGAGGAGATCCACTCGCCGCCGGACTTGATGACGTCCTTGGCGCGGTCGGTGAGGGTGAGGAAGCCCTCGGGGGAGATCGTGCCGACGTCCCCCGTCTTCAGCCAGCCGTCCTCGCTGAACTTGTCGGCCGGGCGCAGGGGTTCGGCGTCGGGGCCGTTGTAGTAGGCGCCCGCGATCCAGTTGCCGCGGACCTCCAGCTCGCCGGCGGACTCGCCGTCCCAGGGGAGGCGCTCACCGCCGGGGCCGCTGAGGCGGGCCTCGACGCCGGCCGGGAAACGGCCCTGCGTCAGGCGGTACGCGAACTCCTCCTCGGTGCCGACCGCATGGGCCGGCGGGCGGGCGACCGTGCCGAGCGGGGACGTCTCGGTCATGCCCCAGGCGTGACAGACCCGCATGCCCAGCTTGTCGAAGGCCTCCATGAGGGAGGGCGGACAGGCCGAGCCGCCGATGGTCACCTGGGTGAGGGAGGAGACGTCGCGCGGCTTGGCGGTCAGCTCGGCGAGCAGGCCCTGCCAGATGGTGGGGACGGCCGCGGCATGGGTCGGGCGCTCGGACTCGATCATCTCGGCGAGCGGCGCCGGCTGCAGGAAACGGTCCGGCATCAGCAGGTTGACGCCGGTCATGAAGGTGGCGTGCGGCAGGCCCCAGGCGTTGACGTGGAACTGGGGGACCACGACGAGCGAGGTGTCCTGGTCGGTCAGTCCCATCGACTGGGTCATGTTGACCTGCATGGAGTGCAGATAGATCGAACGGTGGCTGTACACCACGCCCTTGGGGTCGCCCGTGGTGCCGGAGGTGTAGCACATGGCGGCGGCCTGGCGTTCGTCCAGCTGGGGCCAGTCGTAGGTCGTCGGCCGGTCCGCGATCAGGTCCTCGTACTCGTGCACCTGGGGGCGCGCGCCCTCGAGGAGGGAGCGGTCACCGGGGCCGGTGACGACGATGTGCTCGATCGTGGGCAGCTTCGGCAGCAGCGGGGCGAGCAGCGGCAGCAGCGAGCCGTTGACGATGACGACCTTGTCGGCCGCGTGGTTGACGATCCACACCAGCTGCTCGGCCGGAAGGCGGAGGTTGAGCGTGTGCAGCACCGCGCCCATGGAGGGGATCGCGAAGTAGGCCTCGACATGCTCGGCGTTGTTCCAGGCGAGGGTCGCCACCCGGTCGGCGTCCGCGACCCCCAGCTCCTCGCGCAGCGCATGCGCGAGCTGGGCCGCGCGGGCTCCGATCTCGGCGAAGGAGCGGCGGTGCGGCTCGCCCTCCCCGGTCCAGGTGGTCACCTGCGATGTCCCGTGGACCGTCGACCCGTGGGTCAGGATCCTCGAGATCAGCAGCGGTACGTCCTGCATCGTGCTCAGCACGGTGTCCTCCCGTGGCGACATTGCCTACGCGGCGGTAAGGGTTGCGCTGATTCTGCGCACATACCGCGCGGTATGTCACTAGGTGCCGATGATCGATCGCGTCACGTCGGCCCCCAATAGCCACCAGGTCACCCCTCGCCGGGGCACCAGGTAGCCGCATTACCGCACAAGCCCCAGCTCAGGATCCTCGCGCAGCTTGCCCAGCGCACGCGACACCGCCGACTTCACCGTACCCACCGACACGCCCAGCACCTCGGCGGTCTGGACCTCGCTGAGGTCCTCGTAATACCTGAGGACGACCATCGCCCGCTGCCGGGCGGGCAGCTTCATGATCGCCCGCCACATCGCGTCGTGCAGTGCCTGACGCTCGGCCGGGTCGTCACCGCCGGGCACGGGCTCCGGCTCGGGCAGCTCCTCGCACACGAACTCGTCGACCCTGCGCTTGCGCCACTGCGAGGTGCGCGTGTTCAGCAGCGCCCGCCGCACATAGCCGTCGAGCGCACGGTGGTCCTCGATCCGCTCCCAGGCGACATACGTCTTGGTCAGCGCGGTCTGCAGCAGGTCCTCCGCGTCGCTCGGGTTCGCGGTCAGCGACCGGGCGGTACGCAGCAGCACCGGCTGCCGGGCCCTCACGTACGACGCGAACGACGGATACGGGAGGGTCAGCGCCGCCGGTTCGGCAGCGGTCGACGCGCTGGTGCAGACGGGTGTGGTCATGGCTCCACGCTATGAGCGGGGGTGCCTCCGGCTCATCGGCCGCAGGTCCCGAAGCCGAGTCCCCCTCAGGTTGTAGGGGTGGAGGTAGCTGCACCTCCTGTAGGTGGACGAGCGGCCCCGGGATACTGCGGGATGACCCCTGGGGGTCGCCCCGCCACCCGCGCTCCCGGACCCGGCCGCTCAGCCGTCCGCGGTCAGGACCAGGCCGGATGTGGGCACGCCGGTGCCTGCGGTGACCAGGACCCGTCCCGCCCCCGGTATTCGGTTCACGGCCGTCCCGCGCAGCTGGCGCACCCCCTCGGCTATCCCGTTCATCCCATGGAGGTAGGCCTCCCCGAGCTGCCCTCCGTGCGTATTGATCGGCAACGACTCCCCGGCCACGAACTCCGCCGCCTCCCCTTTCCCGCAGAACCCGAACTCCTCCAGCTGCATCAGCACGAACGGCGTGAAGTGGTCGTACAGGATCGCCACGTCCATGTCGGCCGGCGTCAGCCCGGAGGTGCGCCACAGCTGCCGGGCGACCACGCCCATCTCCGGCAGGCCGGTCAGGTCGTCGCGGTAGAAGCTCGTCATCTGCTCCTGCGCGCGGCCCGCACCCTGGGCCGCCGCCGCTATCACGGCCGGCGGATGGGGCAGATCGCGGGCCCGCTCCACCGAGGTGACGACGATCGCCTGGCCGCCGTCGGTCTCCTGGCAGCAGTCCAGGAGCCTGAGCGGCTCGACGATCCAGCGCGAGGCCGCGTGATCGGCGAGGGTGATCGGACGGCCGTGGAAGTACGCCGCCGGGTTCGTCGCCGCGTACTTGCGGTCGACCACCGCCACCTGCCCGAACGCCTCCGGGGTCAGCCCGTGGGTGTGCAGATACCGCTGCGCGGTCATCGCCACCCAGGACGCCGGGGTCAGCAGCCCGAACGGCAGGGACCAGCCCAGTGCCGCGCCCTCCGCGGACGGCTCCCGGTGCTGCACCCCGGAGCCGAAGCGGCGACCCGACCTCTCGTTGAACGCGCGGTAGCAGACCACGACCTCCGCGATGCCCGTCGCCACCGCGAGCGCCGCCTGCTGGACGGTCGCGCAGGCCGCGCCGCCGCCGTAGTGGATCCGGGAGAAGAAGGACAGTTCGCCGATCCCGCAGGCCTGGGCCACGGTGATCTCCGGGCTGGTGTCCATCGTGAACGTGACCAGTCCGTCCACGTCCCCCGGGGTCAGCCCGGCGTCGTCCAGCGCGGCCCGCACCGCCTCCACGGCCAGCCGCAGCTCGCTGCGCCCCGAGTCCTTGGAGAACTCCGTGGCGCCGATGCCGGCGATCGCGGCCCGCCCGCCGAGGCCGTCCCGGGTGCGGACGCTCATCCGGCACCTCCGGGGGTCTGCGCGGGGACGGTGACCGTCACCGTGCCCGTGACATGGCTGCCGATGCCGTTCTCCCCCACCACCCGGACCGTCGCCGTGTCGCCGTCGGCCTGCTCGACGACCTTCTCCACCGTGCCCGTCAACACCATCGTGTCCCCCGGGTAGTTGGGCGCTCCCAGCCGTATGGCCACTGTGCGCAGCACGGCCGTCGGGCCGAAGTGGTCGGTGATGTAGCGGCCGACCAGGCCGTTCGTCGTCAGGATGTTCATGAAGATGTCCGGGGAGCCCTTCTTGTGGGCCAGCTCGGCGTCGTGGTGCACGTCCTGGTAGTCGCGGGAGGCGATGGCGCCGGCCACGATCAGAGTGCGGGTGATCGGGATCTCCAGCGGCGGCAGCTTCTCACCGGCCCTCATACGGCCTCCTCCTCCCGGGCGCGGAACACCGGCAGCACCAACTCCTCGTCGTACACCTGGAATTCGAGCCGCACGGGCATCCCGATGCGCACCTTGTCGTACGGCACTCCGACCACGTCGCTGATCATCCGTACGCCCTCGGCGAGTTCGATGAGGGCGACCGCGTAGGGCGGGGAGAAGGCCGGGAAGGGCGGGTGGTGCATGACGACGTACGAGTACACCGTGCCCTCGCCGCTCGCCTCGACCGTGTCCCAGTCGGGGCCGCCGCACTTGTTGCAGCCCGGCAGCCAGGGGAAGCGGAGGGTCGCGCAGTCGGTGCAGCGCTGGATGAGCAGCCGGTGGCGCTCGACTCCTTCCCAGAAGCCGGCGTTGTCACGGTTGACGACGGGGCGCGGGCGCCGGGCCGGCTGCTCGGGCTTTTTCCGGCGTACGGGGGCGTACTTGAGGATGCGGAAGCGGTGCGTGCCCATGAGGGCGTGGCCCACCCGGACGTCCGTCCGTGTCGTGACGAAGTACCCCTTGCCCAGCTTCGTCGTCTTCTGCTCGGACACCGACTCGATCACCGTGTCGAAGGCGATCTCGTCCCCGGGGCGCAGGGGTCGCAGGTACTCCTGCTCGCAGTCGGTGGCGACGACCGAGGTGCAGCCCGCCTCGTCGAGCAGGGCGAGCAGTTCGTCGTAGTCTCCCGTGCGGCCCTCGTGGCCGGAGAGGCCGCCCATGGTCCAGGCCTGGAGCATGGTGGGAGGAGCTATGGCGTCGGGGCCCGCATAGGCCGGATTGGTGTCCCCCATCGCCTCGCACCAGTGCCGGATCATGGGTGCGTTGACGGGATCCCTGCCTCTGCCCGACACGGCGGCGCGCCGCCCCTCGAAGGCCTTCAGCCGTGCCCCCAGCTCGTCCTCGCCCATCGTCGCCCCCTCGCCGTCTCCTGCATCGCGCATCGCACCGACACTTCTGGTACACCGCAGCCGTCGAGCGGGTTCCGTCGTTGCCCGCCAGAGTTTCTGACTGTCCGTCAGATGAAGAGCAGTGTCAAGGTCGTCGGCCCGCACGGGAAAACGCCTGCGCGGCGGCACCGGAGTACCGCCGCGCAGACGCCCTTGCACCCCAGCGCACACCCTGACCTTGCGGGTCAGGGGCGCCCGCTCACCACAGTTCGGTGAAGTTGATGGCCACGTTCCTGTTCCCCTGGTTGACGGCCGTGAACGCTGATCCCTTGACCTGGGCGGTGTTGCTCTGGTTCGAGGCGCCGGAGCCGACCGCGTTCTGCTGTGTGGTCGAGGAGTTGCCGTTGTTGTCGTCGCCGACACCGCTGCCGACGGCGCTTGCGACACCCGCGTTCGATCCGTTGTCCGCGATGGCGCCGTTGTCCGCCGCCGCGACGCCGGCGAACAGCGCGGCGGCCAGCGGAAGGGCGGAGACTGCGGCGATGACGCGGGCGGTACGGATGCTTGCCATGTTGTTCCTCCAGAACACCAACGTGAAGTACGGCTGTTACCAAGGCAGTTGGCCGACCGCCCCGGCGCTGTGCACGACGTCGCAAGATCAGAGTTGCCCACCGAATCCCCGGCGAACCACCCCGGAACGCGCTATTCCTCCTCAAGTGCTACGACATATCGATAAACCCCTATCGCCACTTTCAACGCCCAGGTCAGGACAGTCCGGGCGTCTCCATCCCAAGCGCCGCAAGGGGTGCAGTGGTCCGGCACTTTTCCGGCCAACCTCCGCACCCCGGCGCGTCGAACCCAGCCCCTCTTCCTTTTTTCGAACGCGTGTACGAAAATAGAGGCATGGCCACCACCGACCGGCAGGCCACGACGCTGGCCCTCGCACACGCCCTGTCAGCCGCCGAACGCGGACTGGCCGTCATCCCCCTGTCCCGGACGAAACTCCCGGCCCTGCGCTCCCCCCACCGCGACGACCCCGACCCCCGGCCCTGCCACGGCGAGTGCGGCCGCCTCGGACACGGGGTGTACGACGCCTCGACCGACCCGGCACGCATCCGCGAACTGTTCGCCGCGGCCCCCTGGGCGACCGGCTACGGCATCGCCTGCGGCCTTCCGCCCCACCATCTGATCGGCGTCGACCTCGACACCAAATCCAATACGGACTCCTCGGCGGCCCTGCGCGAACTCGCCCTGCGCCACCTCTTCACGATCCCCGAGACGGTCGTCGTCCTCACCCCCAGCGGCGGCCGCCACCTCTGGCTGAGCGGCCCGCCCGACGCCGCCGTCCCCAACTCCGCCGGCCGGCTCGCCCCCGGCATCGACATCCGCGGCGCCGGCGGCTACCTCGTCGGCCCCGGCTCCCGCACCGACCACGGCGTCTACACGGCGGCACCCGGCACGGCCCATCTCGCGCCCGCCGCCTGCCCGCCGGCCCTCCTGCGTCTCCTGCTGCCGCCGCCGCGCCCGGTCCACCCCTCGACGCACCCCTCGGCCGGCGACCACGGCCAGGGCCTCGTCCAGTTCGTCCTCGCCGCGCACGAGGGACAGCGCAACACCCGTCTGTTCTGGGCCGCCTGCCGCGCATACGAGAACGGCATCGGGCCGGCCCTGGTCGCCCCCTTACTGGACGCGGCACTCAACACCGGTCTGTCGGAACGCGAGGCACGGGCGACGATCGCTTCGGCGGCGCGGATGACGGGGCACCGGCCGTGAGGCCGGGCGAAACCTGGAGCACATGAGCAGAGGACGTCCATGCACCACCGCACCAGAGCGCGGACCATGTCGCTGGCCCGCGTGGTCCTCTCCTCCGGCCGCCGCGTCGACCTCGCCGCGCTACGGCTGTCGTCGACGTACGCAGGCATGCCCGAGGACTGCCCGGGCTACCCCTGCAAGCCGGTCAACGACATGGTGATCGAGGGCCTGCTGAGCACCGCCGCACGCACGTCCCCCGCCACCCCGGTCCACCTCGTCCCGCCCCCGCGCGCATACCCGGACCAGTACGCGGGCGCCTTCGGCCCCGTGGAGGTCCTGCCGTCCGTCGCCTGCGTCGGCTCCTTCCGGTCCTCGGCACTGGACCCGTCCCACGACCCGGTCCTGTACCACTCGGCCCTGACGGTCATCTGGTTCCAGCCGACCGCCCGGGTGCCGTGCGAATGCGATGCGGAGAGTTCGCTGCGCGGGGTGGACTGGGAGGGGCTGGCGCGGGACTGCGAGCTGTAGCCGGCCGGTCCGGCTCACACCCTTTCGATCCGCCAGGCAATCATCCCCGTGGCGCCCCGGCCGCCGTTGATGTCGACGTGCTGCTCATTCTTCGCGGTGAAGCGTTCCAGGACCGGCGTCCCGTCGCAGGAAAACGGCTTCCTGGCCACCGCGCCTGCCGGTGCGAACTCGATGGCGGCGGTTCCGGTGCCGGCACAGACCACGGTCAGACGGTAGGCGGTGCCCGCGGAAAGGCCCGGATCAGTGTGCAGTCCGTCCGGCACCCGTTCCAGACCGGAGGCCACCGTCGAGCCGGTCGCGGTGGCTTGCAGGGCCGACCGGGCTACTGCACCGAGCTTCTTCTCCTGCTGTGCCGCGGTCGTGGTGGTTCGGCTCGGAAAAGCCGCGTTCGCGTGCACCGGTTCGGCGCCGGGCCCTGACGTGCACGCTGAGAGGAAGAACGTCGGCAGGAGAACCCAGGCTGAGATGCGGAAGCGTGTTGTTGCCACGTGAAGCAAGAGGGCCTTGGTGCCGGAAGCGGTTCCGGCACCAAGGCTCAACAACCAGCGGTGGGTGTGGGATTTGAACCCACGGTGACTCGCGCCACGACGGTTTTCAAGACCGTTCCCTTAGGCCGCTCGGGCAACCCACCCCGCTGCCGCCCACCAGGGGCGGAGCGGGTACAGCGTACCGGCCCTGAGTGTGTCGTGCGGGCCGTGGCCCGCGCCGGGGTCCGAACCGCGAGGTCAGCTGTCGCCCTGCCGCGCGCCCAGGGTGAGCTGGACCGTGTGGGACTTGCCGTCGCGTTGGTAGGTGATCGTGACCTGGTCGCCGGGCTTGTGCGTCCAGATCTCGCCGATCAGGGTGGGGCCGGAGTCGATGACGCGGTCGTCGAGCTTGGTGATCACGTCACCGGGCTTGAGGCCCGCCTTGTCGGCGGGTCCGCCGGACTCGACCGCCGCGGAGCCGCCGGCGCCCTGCTCGGTGATCTTCGCGCCGCTGGAGGAGTCCTCCAGGGAGACGGACGCGCCGATCTTCGCGTAGACCGGCTTGCCGGTCTTGATCAGCTGCTGGGCGACGTACTTGGCCTGGTTGATCGGGATGGCGAAGCCCAGGCCGATCGAGCCGGACTGGCTGGAGCCGCCGAGGCCGCCGCTGCCGGTGGACTGGATCGCGGAGTTGATGCCTATGACATTGCCCGCCGCGTCCAGCAGCGGCCCGCCGGAGTTGCCCGGGTTTATCGAGGCGTCCGTCTGCAGGGCGCTCATGTACGACGCACTGCTGCTGCCGGAGCCGTCGCTGGAGGCCACCGGGCGGTTCTTCGCACTGATGATGCCCGTCGTGACCGTGTTGGACAGACCGAAGGGGGCGCCGATGGCGATCGTCGAGTCGCCCACGGCCACCTTGTCGGAGTCGCCCAGGGGCAGGGGCTTGAGGTCCGACGGGGCGTTCTTGAGCTTGATGACCGCCACGTCGTAGCCCTGCGCGTGGCCGACGACCTCGGCGTCGTACTTCTTGCCGTTCGGGAAGGTCGCCGTGAGCTTGCCGCCGTCGACCGCGTCCGCGACCACGTGGTTGTTGGTGACGATGTGGCCCTGGGTGTCGAAGACGAAACCGGTGCCGGTGCCGCCCTCGCCGCTGGTGGACTCGGCCTCGATGGTGACCGTGCTCGGCAGCGCCCTGGCGGCCACGCCCGCGACCGTGCCCGCGTCCCGCTTGACGGCGCCGCCGCTGGTGGAGGCGGAGACCGTGGTGGAACCGGTGTTGTCGTCGTTGTTCTTGGCCAGCGTGTAACCGAGGCCGCCGCCCAGGCCGCCGGCGACCAGCGCGGCCACCAGGATCGCGGCCACGAGACCGCCGCGGCCGGACTTCGGTGCGGGCTGCTGCTGGTACGAGGAGCCCCAGCCGGAGCCCGCACCGCCGGCGCCGCCCTCGGCGTACGAGGGCATTGCCGGGGGCGGCCAGGAGGCGTCCGGAGCCGGGCCCGCGGGCGCCGGCTGCTGCTCCTGCGTGTGCTCCTGCGCGCCGGGGGCGCTCGGAGGTACGGGCGGAAGCGGGGCCGTCTGGTCGCTCCCTTCGGGGGCGGCGGGTGCCGAGGGAGTGGGAGCGTCCACCGGCACGGGGGGTGCGGACGGGGCCGGGGGTACCGCGGTGCCCTCGTTCTCGGTGCTCACAGCTTCTCTCCTCGGTCCACGGCTGTTGTTCTCGGTCGCACTCGGTCGCACTCGGTCACGCTCGTTCACGTTCTCGACGGCCCGGCGCGATGCAGCTGTGCATGTTCTTTTGTATGCCGTCAGCTTTTCCCATGAGCCGTCAGGGCACCATAAGCGGTGCCTGTGGGTCCGGGGCCATTCTTTATATAGGCCATGACAGGCAAAAGGGGCGCAATCTATGCTCCTCCGATCGCACGACTACCCCCCTGCGGTGGCACCATGACGCGGTGACCCACGCACGCCGGCACCGGATTCAAGTCGTCGCCCACCGCGGAGCCTCCGAGGAGGCCCCCGAGCACACCCTGGCCGCATACAAGAAGGCGATCGAGGACGGCGCGGACGCCCTCGAGTGCGATGTGCGCCTGACGGCGGACGGCCATCTCGTCTGCGTCCACGACCGTCGCGTCAACCGCACGTCCAACGGTCGCGGGGCGGTCTCGGCGCTGGAGCTCGCGGAGCTCGCCGCCCTGGACTTCGGCTCGCGCAAGACCCGGGAGCTGTGGCGCACGCGCGACGAGGAGCCCGACTGGGAGTTCCGGCCCGAGGACCGGGAGGACACCTCCGTACTGACCCTGGAGCGGCTGCTGGAGCTGGTCGCCGACGCGGGGCGGCGGGTGGAGCTGGCGATCGAGACCAAGCACCCGACGCGCTGGGCCGGACAGGTGGAGGAGCGGCTGCTGGTGCTGCTGAAACGGTTCGGCCTTGACGCCCCGGCGTCGGCCGCCGAGTCGCCCGTGCGCGTGATGAGCTTCTCGGCGCGCTCGCTGCATCGCGTGCGTGCCGCCTCACCGACCCTGCCGACGGTCTATCTGCTGCAGTTCCTCTCACCCCGGCTGCGCGACGGACGGCTGCCGGCGGGTGTCCGGATCGCGGGCCCCTCGATCCGGATCGTGCGCAATCACCCCGCGTACATCGAGCGCCTGAAGGCGGCCGGCCACCAGGTGCACGTGTGGACGGTGAACGAGCCCCAGGACGTGGATCTCTGCGTCGACCTGGGCATCGACGCCATCATCACCAACCGCCCACGTGCGGTTCTGCGTCAGCTCGGCCGCTGAGCGGCGCTCCTCGCTGTTGGTCACCACGGTCCGTGACTGCGGTTCGTCACTTTTCGTCACCGTTCATCACCGGTAAAGACCTGTGAAGAACCCTTGACCCACCAGGCACTCGGGCACCATCCTCCAGACTCGGCCACAGTCGAAATCCAGCCACACGACTACAGGGAGTGCCCCGGCGCATTCGCTCCGTATTTGATCGTTGCGAATGCGTCACTGAACGTGGATTGGCCGGTTTCCGGTACAGGCCAATGGGGCATCCACACCGTGGCGTGGGGCAAAGGAGGTCTCGGGGGTGGCGTTGGTGGTGGCACAGGAGGTGCCCACGTCGTCGAGCATGGCCGTACCCCATGGCCCTGCGGGCGTGGGGAAGGCGCGACACCGTATGCGCGAGCAACTGCGCTCGGGCGGCGTGCCGGACACCGTGATCGACGATGCCGTACTCATTCTTTCCGAACTCTTGAGCAATGCGTGCAAGCACGGCCGGCCACTGGGCGACGCCCTGGCCGGGGACGGCGACGTCCGGGCCGCATGGCGGGTGGACCCCAGCGGTCGGCTCATGGTGGAGGTGACGGACGGTGGCGGGCCCACCCGCCCGGCTCCGGCCACGCCCTCGGTCACCGCGCACGGCGGCCGCGGACTGAACATCATCACCGCGCTGGCCGACGACTGGGGCGTACGGGACGACGCCCGCGGCGAGGTCACCGTGTGGGTGGTCGTGCACAAGGACGTCCACGACCCGGACGCCCGGCTGCGACGCGACGACTTCGCTACGCGCGTCACCGCACCGACGGTGTCGAGGATCCCGGCGATGCCGGGCCTGGACTTCGCGGACGCGTTCGACGACCTGGACTGAACACCTGGCTGTCCACAGGTCCCCGTGGCGCACGGCGTGAACGGCTAGGCTCCCGCCGTACCAGACGAGCCGTAACCGGGAGACACCCACGATGGCCAAGAAGCGACCCCAGACGAAGGCCAAGCGCCCGCAGATCACGGAGGGTGAGGTCCCGGTCGTCGGCGCGCGCGAACCCTGCCCGTGCGGCAGTGGCCGCCGCTACAAGGCCTGTCACGGACGGGCCGCCGCGCACGCCGTGACCGAGCTCGTACACCGTCCCTTCGAGGGACTTCCGGGCGAGTGCGACTGGGTGGCGCTGCGTGAGCTGGTGCCGGCCGCCACGGTGGAGCTGCCCCTGAAGGGCGGCCTGCCCGAGGGCGTCCCGTCCCTCACGCTGGCGACGGTGCTGCCGATGGCCTGGCCGGCCCTGCGCCGCGACGACGGCTCGGTGCTGCTGGGGCTGCAGAACGACACGGCGTCCGGCGACATCAGCCGCGACCTCGCCGACACCCTCCAGCGCGCGCTGACCGTCGAGCCCGGCACGCCGGTCGAGGGCCGGCGCGCTCCGGCCGACGGTCCGCGGCTGCAGGATCTGCTCGATCCCGAAGGCGTGTTCGAGCCAGTTGTGCACAGCGGCTTCGAGTTCTGGGTCCCGGACTCCGAGAACGCCACGCCGGAGGTGGCCGCCTCCCTGGAGCGGGCGAACGCCGCAGCCATCCCGACCGCGAAGCTCACCGGGGTGGACGCCGCGTACTGGTGCGAGACGCCTGACAAGAACCACCTGCGCTGGGTCATGCCGTACCCGGAGGAGCAGCTTCTGGACGCCCTCGCGCGGCTGCACGCGGCGGGCCGGTCGAACCTGGGTGAAGGCACCCGCCTCGTGGGTTCCTTCCGCGCTCACGGGCTCACCGTCCCGGTCTGGGACCTGCCGAGCGGGGTCGGCGCGGACGACATCGAGAAGCCGGCGGCCGAGTTCGCCGAACGCCTCGCGACGGCCCTCGATTCGGACGCTCCGCTGACGGCCGACGAGCGCCGCGCACGCGGCGGCCTCACCAACCGCCAGGTCACGCTGAGTTGACGAAGAGCGACGAGACCGGGTCCGGCTGACCGACCAGTCAGCGGGACCCGATCTTCCGGAACCGGTGCCTCCGCTCACAAGTCCCGCTGGAAACAAGCAAATACGTGACTGGAAAGCCCGGATCGAATTTGCGAACCGCGGATCTCTTGTTACCGTTCCAGTAGCCCGGTTGCTGGTGCATCCCCCGTCGCCAGCAACCGGGTCTTTTCATGCGCGCGGTTCCTTTACGGAATGCGGGCGCCCGTCAACTCCCGCTGGTTTTCCCGGAGTTGCTCCCGGAGCGCAGCAGCAGCGGACCGTGCCCGGCCCGCCCCGCGAACTCCGCGACCGCCGTGTAGCCGTCCAGCGCGCCCCGGGTGTGCTGCCGGGGTGTCTCGCACATCCCCGGCTCGTCCTCGGCGCCCACGGCACAGCTCAGCTGCACGGTGCGGCCCCCGGGCCCCATGAGACTCAGTGCGGAGTCCAGGGCCTTGCCGGTCACATTGCGGTAGTAGGTGCGCGCCCAGGTGTCCTCGCCCTGCGTGAGCACACAGGTCTGCGCCTCGACGCCTTCGGGGGAGGTGAGTTCGGGGCCGCAGCGGACGGCTGTGTCCAGGCCGAGATCGAGCAGGGGGGAAGGGGCGGGGGCGGCGGAGGGCGCCTTGGCGTCCTGGGGACGCGGGGAGGCACGTACGGATGCGCGCGCGGGGGCACGCACCACGGTGTGCCCCTCGTCGCCCGCCGGTCCCGCGGAGGCCACGGCCAGCGGCAGCACGACTGCGCACACCACTACGCCCGCCATGGCGAGCAGACGGATTCGGGGGTCTGGGGGGTGTCCCCCAGGATCATGCAGCATGTGCGGAAGATAACGAGCACGCGGGCGCGTGCCGTCCCGCGCGCGCCGGACACCCCTACAACTCGGGCGCGCTCACACCCGTACGAGTGAGGGCCTCGACGGCCGCGTCCACCACGGCCTCGACGTCGGGGACCCAGGGGGAGGCGGAGCCGGGCAGCGGCGCGCGCTCCCAGCGGATCTCGCCCTCGCCGGTCTCGGACGGGGGCAGGGCCACATAGCCGCCCTCGCCGTGGAAGCGGAGCGAGCCGGGGACGAAGTCCTTGGCGTAGAGGAGCTCGCCCAACTGCTCCATGCTGTACGGCTTCACCAGGATCGCCCAGCGGCTCGGCGAGGCGACGACCGGACCGAGGCGCATGCCCATGCGGTCGAGTGCGGTCAGGGCCTGCGAGGCGGCGAGGGCCGGCATGCTCACCGCGCAGGGTGCCTTGCCGCCGGTGGCCAGGACGACGGGTGCGGCCGGCCGGTTGCTCCACCACCAGCGCACCATGCGGGCGTCGGTGGTGGCCGCGAGCAGCCCGGGGTCGAAGGGATGCGCGCCGGGCACCGTGCACTCCGCGTCGGGGCAGCCGCAGCGGGAACGCGCCTGCGGGTTCGCCGCCACGCCCGGGAGTACGGGCCACTGCCATTCCGTCGCGAAGGTCAGGGCCGCGCTGATCAACTCAGGCCTTCCGTCGCTGCGCTTGGACAGGAGCCTGCGTCGCCTTCCGAGGATCTCGCGCATGAGCGCTCGTTCCTTTCCGTTGCACCGCTGGCAACACCGTGGGGGCCACATCACACCATGTGTCGATCACTTCACTGTGCGTACCTGTTGGCGCATCACACCCCTGCCCCGGGCAAGGGGAACCCCTATGGGCCGAACGTTGACTGCATCCGCGGCAGCCTCGTCCATGCTGCATCCATCAAAAGCATGGGCGTGGCGTGGGGGTGGCGAAGTCTGGCGTTTTGCTGTCGCGCGTATTTCTCTTCGCCTCCGCCACGGGAGGATGGGGCTCGGTCGTCGGTGGCTAAGACGCCCGGAGTCGGTCACCAGGTTCCGGGTGGCGCTCCACCACCCCTGGCCTTCTCCGAGTACGTACCCATCACGACCGCTGTGACGCTCCGTCGAGCAAGCCCAGTCGACCGCAATACCCCGTTACCCGAGTCAGTTTTAAGCCAAATTTGCTTTTAGACAAGGGGATCACTCGGTGCCCATGGACACCAGGAATCCCAGCAGGACAATGCTGGACATCCCCTTACGAGTGCGTGTACATGTGGAGACACTGCTAGCGGCGCAGAATGACATGGGGGTTTGCGATGCTTTTGAGCAATACGCACCGGTCGGGAAGCCGGACGCCATGAACGCCCCTCACCCTCCGAAAGTGGCCGGAATCGATTCAACGGTTCCGTCGCCCGCACACACTGCCGCACCCGCGCCCGCAGCCCCGGGTACCTCTCCGGTCCCGCCGCCCAACCCCCCGGGGGCGCTGCTCACCGACCGGCTGGCCGGCTGGGTCTCGGACCTCACCACCCTCCATGAGCTCACCGAACGCCTGAACCGCACGGACTCGGTCGCGGACGCCCTGACGGAACTGCTGCGCGCCGGAGCCGCCCTCGTCGGCGCCCGGCGCGGTCTCGTCGTACTGGAACCGGTCGACGGCCTCGGACCGGACACCACCATCGGCCTCGGCCTCGCCCGCGCCGACCTCGGGCACATCGAGACGGTGCCGCGCAGTGCCATGTCGTACGGCCGCATCCTCGAGGGACTGCCGGGCGGGGACGCCGAGATCGCCCAGCCGGACCTGTTCGCCGAGGACGGGCTCGACCCCCGGCATCGCGAGGTCGCCGCCCGTCTCGGCTATGCCGCCTGCTACGCCCTTCCCCTGGCCGGCGAGCGCTCGGGCCGTCTGGGCGCCGCCGTCTGGCTCTACGACGAGCCCGCCGAACCGCTCGAGCGGCAGCGCCACCTCGTCGGGCTCTACGCCCGCTACGCCGGCGAGCACCTGGCCCGGCTGGTGGAGGTGGAACGCACACGCGCGTGCATGACGACGATGGCCGAGGAGCTGCTGCCGTCCCGGCTCCCCCGGGTGGCCGGCGTCCAGCTCGCCGCCCGCCACCGCACCGGTCCGCGCGGCGGCGGCGACTGGTTCGACGCACTGCCGCTGCCGGATGCCGCGCTGGGTCTCGCGGTCGGCTCGGTCACCGGTTCCGGGCCGAGCGCGGTCGCCGCGATGGGGCGGCTGCGGGCGTCCCTGCGCGCGTACGCCGTGATGGAGGGCGAGGACCCGGTGGCGGTCCTGTCCGACCTGGAACTGCTGCTCCGCCTCACCGAGCCCGCCCGCTCCGCGACCGCCCTGTTCGCCTACTGCGAGCCCTCCCTGCGCAAGATCACGCTGGCCGGTGCCGGGCACAGCCCGCCGCTGCTGATCGGCGAGCGGCGCACCGAGTACGTGGAGACGTCCGTGTCCGCGCCGCTCGGCATGCTCGCCTGCTGGGAGGCGCCGAGCATGGAGTTCCAGGCGGAGCGCGGCGAGACGGTGCTGCTCTACACCGACGGTCTGCTGCACCGCACCGGCGACCCCACCGACCGCGCCTTCGCCCGGCTGCACGCGGCGGCGGCCGGCGTCCCCAGGGCGCTGCGGCACGACCCGGACGCGATCGCCGACCATGTGCTGCGCACGGTGCTGCCGGACGGGCTGGACGCGGCGGAGAGCGATGAGGACGTGGTGCTGCTGGCGGCCCGCTTCGAGTAGCGGTCGGCAGGGGTCTTCCGGGCCTGGGCTTCCTTCCGTACGACCGTACGATGGAGGCGGTCCAGTGCCGTATCGAGGAGGATGACCGTGGCCGACGAGCTCACCCCGGCTGAGACATTTGCTGCTGACGCAGCGGGCCCGGAGGAAGAGACCGAAGAGCCGATCAAGCAGCGGAAGAACGGCCTGTACCCGGGCGTGTCCGACGAGCTGGCCGAGAACATGAAGTCCGGCTGGGCCGACACGGAGCTGCACGACCTGGAGCCGATCGCCCAGGCCGCCGAGACCGCCGCGCGGCGCGCCGCACTGTCGGCGCGGTTCCCGGGCGAGCGTCTGGTGATCCCGGCGGGCAACCTGAAGACCCGTTCGAACGACACGGAGTACGCCTTCCGCGCGTCCGTCGAGTACGCGTACCTCACCGGCAACCAGACCGAGGACGGCGTGCTGGTCCTGGAGCCGACCGCGGACGGTCACCAGGAGACGATCTACCTCCTGCCCCGCTCCGACCGGGAGAACGGCGAGTTCTGGCTCTCCGGCCAGGGCGAGCTGTGGGTCGGCCGCCGGCACTCCCTCGCCGAGGCGGCGAAGCTGTACGGCATCCCCGCCTCCGACGTGCGGGAACTGGCCGATGCGCTGCGTGAGGCCACCGGTCCCGTGCGGGTCGTGCGCGGGTACGACGCCGGGATCGAGGCCGCGCTCACCGACAAGGTCACCGCCGAGCGCGACGAGGAGCTGCGGGTCTTCCTCTCCGAGGCGCGGCTGGTCAAGGACGAGTTCGAGATCGGCGAGCTGCAGAAGGCCGTCGACTCGACCGTGCGCGGCTTCGAGGACGTCGTACGCGTTCTGGACAAGGCGGAGGCGACCTCCGAGCGGTACATCGAGGGCACGTTCTTCCTCCGCGCACGCGTGGAGGGCAACGACGTCGGCTACGGCACGATCGCCGCCGCCGGACCGCACGCCTGCACGCTGCACTGGGTGCGCAACGACGGGCCGGTGCGCTCGGGCGACCTGCTGCTCCTGGACGCGGGCGTCGAGACGCACACGTACTACACGGCCGACGTCACGCGCACCCTGCCGATCAACGGGCGCTTCACCGAGATCCAGAAGAAGATCTACGACGCCGTGTACGACGCCCAGGAAGCCGGTATCGCGGCGGTGCAGCCGGGCGGCAAGTACCGCGACTTCCACGACGCCGCGCAGCGGGTGCTCGCCGAGCGGCTCGTCGAGTGGGGGCTCGTCGAAGGGCCGGTGGAGCGGGTGCTGGAGCTCGGGCTGCAGCGACGGTGGACGCTGCACGGCACCGGGCACATGCTCGGCATGGACGTGCACGACTGCGCTGCCGCGCGCGTGGAGTCGTACGTCGACGGGACGCTGGAGCCCGGGATGGTGCTCACGGTCGAGCCGGGGCTGTACTTCCAGGCCGACGACCTGACGGTGCCGGAGGAGTACCGGGGGATCGGGGTCCGGATCGAGGACGACATCCTGGTGACGGCCGACGGCAACCGGAACCTGTCGGACGGGCTGCCGCGCCGGTCCGACGAGGTCGAGGCGTGGATGGCCTCGCTCAAGAGCTGATACGAGACGGATGGCCGGGTACCAGGGAGGTGCCCGGCCATTGACGTGCCTGGAATCACCAAACCTGGGGGGAGCGTCGTCGTGGACGACTTCTGGTCCGGCGTCGGAGTCGACCTGCATCTCGAGCCCGATTCCGGTGACGGGCGGCGGGTCGGGCTAGAGCGGGCGCTCAGGGACGCCGTGCGGGACGGGCGGCTCGCGCCCGGGACGCGGCTGCCGGCCACCCGGCGGCTCGCCACCGAGCTCGGTGTCTCGCGGGGGACCGCCAAGGCCGCCTACGACCAGCTGGTCGCCGAGGGGTATCTGACGGCCCGGCAGGGGTCAGGAACCCAGGTCGCCTCGTTGCCCTCGCTGGACGCGGATGCGCCGGAGGCGGCCGCACGCGCACGTACCCCGCGTTTCGATCTGCGGCCCGGCAGTCCCGACGTCGGGGCGTTTCCGGCGGCGGCCTGGCTGCGGGCGCTGCGGCGGGCCATCGCCACGGCGCCGCTGCTGGCGTACGACTACGGGGACCCACGCGGCCGCATCGAGCTGCGGACCGCGCTGTCGGGCTATCTGGGACGGGCCCGGGGCGTCATCGCGCCGCCCGAGCGGATCGTGATCACCTCCGGGTATGTACAGGGGCTGGCGCTGCTCACACGTGTGCTGGACGGTGCGGAGATCGCCATGGAGGACCCGGGGCTGCCGTTCCACCGGGAGGTGGTGCGGCGCAACGGGGGACGTGTGGTGCCGGTGCCGGTGGACGAACGAGGCCTGTGCGCACAGGAGTTGGGGGACCTCAAGGCTGTCGTCGTCACGCCTGCGCATCAGTACCCGACCGGTGTGACGCTGCACCCCGAGCGGCGGCGGGCGCTCACGGACTGGGCACGCGCGCGTGGCGGGCTGATCGTCGAGGACGACTACGACGGGGAGTTCCGCTACGACCGGCAGCCCGTGGGCGCGCTCCAGGGGATGGCGCCGGGGCGGGTCGTCTATCTGGGCACCGCCTCCAAGACGCTCGGGCCCGCGCTGCGGCTCGGCTGGATGGTGCTGCCGCCGCACCTGGTCGACGCGGTCGCCGACGCCAAGCTGCACAGCGACCACCACACCGAGTCCATCGGCCAGTTGGCGCTCGCCGAACTCATCGACAGCCATGCCTACGACCGGCATGTGCGCGCGTGCCGGCTCAGATACCGCAGACGCAGGGACCAGCTCCTGGACCGGCTCGGCGGAAAGCACGACGTGCGCGGGATCGCCGCCGGGCTGCACGCGCTCGTGGAGGTCGCCGACGAGGAGGCGGCGCTGAAGCGGGCCGAGGCGGAGGGGCTCGCCGTCGGGCACCTGGGAGACCACTGGCACACACCCGGCGAGGGGCGGCCGCAAGGTCTCGTGGTCGGGTACGGGACGCCTCGGGAGCGCGCGTATCCGGAGGCGCTGGAGGTCCTGGGCAAGGTCCTGGAGGGGGCCTGAGAGAGCCTCCGGGTCATACGGGCGGTGCGCGCGTGCCGACCGGCAGCGCGCCCAGTAACAGGGGGCGCCGAGGAAACCCCGAGCAGGCGTACGCCGAGGCGCCGGAGAGGCCCTGAGGCCCCCTCACACCGGCCGTACACGCCCGGCGACCGCTCCGCGTGCGGCTGCGGGGTGGGCTCGCCGATGCGGTGGGCGGCGGCCGTCGCCGCGAGTCCGGGCGCAAGCGCCCTGGCCGAGCAGCGCAGGGAACCGGAGTAGGCGCCGACAAGAACCGACTGTGAATGCCGAGGAAGCCGAGAGCCCCTCACACCGCCATCAGCGGTGAGTCGTCCCGCCACTTGAGGATCTTGTCGAAGCTCACCACCGTGCCCGCACGCCCCGGCTTGTGGCCGATGTGGACGTGGTCGGCCAGCTCCCTGATCAGCCCGAGCCCCCGGCCGTGCTCGGCCTCGGGGCGGGCGGGGCGAGGGGTCGCGGAGAAGGCGAACCCCGGGCCCGAGTCGGTGACTTCGATACGGCACTTCTCGCCGTCGAGGTAGGCGGTGACCCGGTACGCCTCCGACGAGGCGCCGTGCACCGCGTCACCGCCGTGCTCGACGGCGTTCGCGCAGGCCTCGGTGAGGGCGACGGAGAGGTCGTAGGAGACGTCCGGGTCGACGCCCGCCGTCTCCATCGTGCCGAGCAGGAGGCGTCGGGCGAGCGGAACGCTCGCGGCTTCACGCCGCAAGTGGAGTGACCACCAGATGCTCATGCTCCAGCCTCCCGGCCGCGGCTCGACATACCGTTTCTTATTGCCGCGCGCAGCCGTGCGTAAGCACGGAGTTGACGTGATGCCGCCCATATGGGCGATGCGTCCGAAACGGAATCGGTGTATGTGCGTGCCGGTCGTAGCAGAAAGTGATCTTCCGGTCGGTAGGGAACCTTGCGGACCTGCCGTATGGCGGCCAGGGGCCCAGTGCGATGATGAGCACGCCATGACTGCCCCCCACCAGCGCACGGTGCGCTCCGGAAACGATCTCCGGATACTGCGGGCCGCGGTGTTCGCCGCGGTCTGCGTCGTGCTGGCCGCGGGCGGTCACACCCTCGCCTCCTGCGCCACGGTTCCGCTGTGGACGCTGGGCGCGGGCTTCCTGGGGGCCGCCCTGGTGGCGGTACCGCTCGCCGGGCGGGTCCGCTCGCTGACCGGGATCGCGGCATTGCTCGCGGCCGGACAGACCCTGCTGCACACGCTGTTCGGGCTGGGCCAGCAGACGGTCTCCTCGGGCGCGATGTCGATGTCCTCCATGACCTCGACCTCCGACGCCTCGCTGGTGGAGCGGGCGGCGCGGCTCGTGTGCGGGACGACGGCTGCGGCGATCAGCCCCGCCCAGGCCCGCAGGCTCCTCGCCGACGCCCGGATCTCCCCGGACACCGCCATGAGCATGGACATGAGCTCCATGCACCATCCGGCGGACGCCCTGTCCGCCGCCACCTCCCCGGCCTCGCTGCTGCCGTCCCTGCCGATGCTTCTCGGCCACATCCTCGCGGCGATCGCCGCCGGCTGGCTGCTGCGCCGCGGCGACCTGGCCCTGCTGCGGCTCATGGAACTCTCGGCCCACTCGATGGCCGAAGGCGCATTCGTACGGTCCCTGCGCGCGGCGCTCGCGCTGGTGCGCGCCCTGTGTGCCGGGCTCCCGGCCGCGCCCGAGGCGGGCCCGCGACCGCCGCGCACCGCGCTGCTCGCGCCGCCGAAGCCCCGTACCACCGCACTCCAGCACACGGTGATCAGGCGCGGCCCGCCGGCCGCGGCCCTCGTCCTCGCCGCCTGACGCGACGCGACCGCCACTCCACATCCGTGGGACCGGGGCCGCCGTCGTGCGGCACACGCGCGTGCCCGCATTTTTCGGCACCCATGCGCACGCGTTCTCCGACCACCGGAACTCACTCGAAACCCGAAGTGGAGTGCATCCGTTCATGAAGGCTTCCCGTCTCGCAGCCACCGGCGCCCTCGCCGCCTGTGCCGTCGTCGTCCTGTCCGCGCCCGCGTTCGCGCACGTCACCGTGCAGCCCGAGGGCACGGCCGCCAAGGGCGGTTACGCGGTCGTCGACTTCAAGGTCCCCAACGAGCGCGACGACGCCTCGACCACCAAGCTCGAGGTGGCCTTCCCGACCGACCATCCGCTGGCCTCCGCCCTGCCGGAGCCGATCAACGGCTGGAACATCAAGGTCACCAAGTCCAAGCTCGCCAAGCCGCTCGAGGTGCACGGCAAGAAGATCAGCGAGGCCGTCTCCAAGATCACCTGGACCGCCGACGGCAAGGGCATCGAACCCGGCTACTTCGAGAAGTTCCCGGTCTCCGTCGGCGCGCTGCCCGAGGACGCCGACGCACTGACCTTCAAGGCCCTGCAGACGTACTCGAACAACGAGGTCGTGCGCTGGATCGAGGTGCAGAAGGACGGCGGGCAGGAGCCCGAGAACCCGGCCCCCGTGCTCACCCTGTCCGCCGCCTCCGAGGACGGCCACTCGCACGGCTCGACCGCCAAGGACGCCTCCGACGAGACCAAGACCACCGAGAACACGGCCGCCGGCACCTCCGCCTCCGACGGCAGCGACATCACCGCGCGCGTGCTCGCCGTCGTGGGCATCGTCGTCGGCGCGCTCGGCGTGGCGTACGGCGTGCTCGCCGGACGTCGTCGCAGCGACGCCTGAGGCCCGTTCTTCCGTGTGGTGCACCGGGGGCCGTACGGCCCCCGGTGCACACCGGAGCTCTCACATCTGGGACATTTTTCTATGCGCAAGAAGACGTTCGCCGCGGCCGCGCTGCTCGCCGCCGCCACCCTGACCCTCTCCGCCTGCGGCAGCGGCGACGACAGCAACTCACCCGTCGCCGTGGTCTCCGAGGAGACCTCGCAGAAGGCCGCGACCGTTCTCGACAAGCCGTTCGAGAAGCCGGACCTCGTCCTCACCGACACCACGGGCAAGAAGTACGACTTCCGCAAGGAGACCGCGGGCCGGCCGACGCTGATCTACTTCGGCTACACCCACTGCCCCGACATCTGCCCGCTGACGATGAGCAACATCGCCGTCGCCAAGAAGCAGCTGCCGAAGGCCGAACAGGACAAGCTGCGGGTCGTGTTCGTCACCACCGACCCCCAGCGCGACACCCCGGCCGAACTCGGCAAGTGGCTCAAGGGCATCGACCCCCAGTTCGTGGGTCTGACCGGCGACTTCGCCACCATCCAGGCCGGCGCCCGCACCCTCGGCATCTCCATCGAGCCGACCCACAAGGACAAGAAGACCGGCAAGACCGTCTCGGTGCACGGCACCCAGGTCATCGCGTTCTCGCCGAAGACCGACGGCGGCTACGTCCTCTACGGCGAGGACGCCCAGGTCGGCGACTACACCAAGGACCTCCCCAAGATCATCAAGGGGGAGAACCCGTGAGGCACCTCGTCGCCCCCGCCGCGGTGCTGGCGGGAGCACTGGCGCTGGCGGGCTGCGGCGGCTCCGGCGACGCCAAGGCCGACCTGTCCGTCAGCTCCTCCTACATGCCCCAGCCCGTCTCCGACATGGCCGCGGGCTTCCTCACCATCGCCAACAAGGGCGGCACCAAGGACGCACTGACCTCCGTCACCAGTGACGCCGCGGGCAGCGTGACCGTCCACGAGACGGTCGGGCAGTCCATGGAGGAGGTCAAGTCCCTGGATGTCCCCGCTCACGGTCAACTCGTGTTCAAGAGCAGCGGCAACCACCTGATGTTCGAGAACCTGAAGCACAAGCCGAAGCAGGGCGAGAAAGTGACCCTCGAACTGCACTTCGCCAAGTCCGGCCCGATCAAGGTTGAGATGCCGGTCAAGTCGGCCACGTACAACCCCGCGACCGGCCACTGAGGGAGGGACCACTGTGACCCGGACCATCACCCCCCGCCGCGTGCGGACTCTGGCGCTGCTGTTCCTGGCCGTCCTCGGCATGCTCTTCGCCGCTGCCGGGCCGGCCTCCGCGCACGCCGCGCTGACCGGCAGCGACCCCGCCCAGGGGGTGGTGGTCGACAAGGCACCCAGCCAGGTCACGCTCACCTTCTCCGAGAAGGTCGCCACCTCCGAGGACTCACTGCGCGTCCTCGACCCCAAGGGCAAGCGCGTCGACACCGGCAAACCGTCCAACGTGAGCGGCACGTCCTACGCCGTGCCGCTGCACAGCGGCCTGCCGGACGGCACCTACACGGTGTCCTGGCAGGTCGTGTCCGCGGACAGCCACCCCGTCGCCGGCGCCTTCACCTTCTCCATCGGCGCCCCCTCCACCACCACCGTCTCGGTCACCGACCGGACGGTGGGCGGCGGGATCGTCGGTTGGCTGTACGGCTTCGGCCGGTATGCGTCGTACGCCGGCTTCATCGTCATGGTCGGCGGCGCCGCCTTCGTCCTCGCCTGCTGGCGGCGCGGCTCGGGCGTACGGGCGCTGCAGCGGTTCGTCGTCTCCGGGTGGCTCGCGCTCACCTCGGCCACCCTCCTGCTGCTGCTCCTGCGCGGCTCCTACACCAGCTCCGGCAAGGTCGGCGCCATCTTCGACCTGAGCCTGCTCGGGCAGGTGCTGCAGACCAAGTCGGGCGCGGCGCTGATCTCCCGGCTGCTGCTGCTCGCCGCGGCGGCCCTGTTCATCGCCGTGCTCTTCGGCGCCTACGACAAGCGGGAGGACGAGGAGAAGCGGGACCTGACGTTCGGGCTCGCGATCGGCGGATCCGTGGTGGCAGCCGGGCTCGCGGCGAGCTGGGCGATGGCGGAGCACGCCTCCACCGGGCTCCAGCCGGGCGTCGCGATGCCCGTCGACGTCGTCCATCTGCTGGCCGTGGCCGCATGGCTCGGCGGCCTGTGCGCGCTCCTCGTAGCGCTGTACCGGTCGGACACCCCGATCGAGGCCGCGGCGGTACGCCGCTTCTCCCGAGTCGCCTTCGGCAGCGTCCTCGCCCTCGTCGCGACCGGCATCTACCAGTCCTGGCGCCAGCTCGGCTCCTGGTCGGCGTTCACCGACACGACGTACGGACAGCTGCTGCTCGTCAAGATCGGGCTCGTGGCGCTGCTCGTCGGCATCGCGGGGATCTCCCGGCGGTGGACGGCACGACTGGCGGACACCGCCGTCGTGCAGCCACGCGAGGAGGCGGTGGAGGACACGCCGTCGGAGGGCGACGACCTGAGCGTGAAGGAACCGGCCGCCGCCCGGGCCGGAGCAGGCTCGGCGAAGACGGCGACGACGTCCGCCGACGCCTCGGCCGGCACGGGGCCGAGGGCTGCTCGTGGCTCCACAGCCGAGGCTGGCACCGCGTCCACGACCGACTCCGAGGAGCCCGACGAGCCCGAGAGCGCCGACGAGGCCCGCGCCTCCGGTGACTCCGAAGCCCCCGCCGACTCCGAGCGCGCCGCCCAACTCGCCCGCCAGAAGGCCGCCATGGCCACCGCACGGCAGAAGCGGCAGCGCGACGCCGACCCCGACCGGTTCGGCCTACGGCGCTCCGTACTCGCCGAGGCGGGCGTCGCCGTGGTCCTGCTCGCGGTCACCACCGTGCTGACGCAGACCGAGCCCGGACGCACGGAACAGCAGGCCAAGGCCGCCACCTCGGCCTCCTCGTCCTCCTCGTCGACGGCGGACTCGTCGTCCGGCGCGCTGACCCTGACCATGCCGTTCGACACGGGCGGCACGGACGGCAAGGGCGTGGTGTCCGTGGACCTCGACCCCGCACGCGTGGGCGGCAACGACATGCACGTCTACGTCCAGCGGCCCAACGGACGCGCCTTCGACATCCCCGAGGTGAAGGTCGCCTTCACCCTGGAGGCCAAGAAGATCGGACCGCTGCCCGTCAACCCCGACCACATCGCCACCGGACACTGGGCGACAAGCAGCGTGCAGATCCCCATGGCCGGCGACTGGAAGGTCGCTGTGACCGTGCGCACCTCCGACATCGACCAGGTGACCGTCTCCAAGAACGCGCAGATCGGCTGAATCGCACCATGGCTGACAAGTCCATTCGGGAGGCCCGCACTCCCGACGCAGCTCCCCACGCGGCTCCGAAGGAGAGCGTTTCCGAAAAGGTGCTCTCCGGAGACGGCATTTCGCGACGGAAGCTGCTCGGCACCGCCGGCGCCACCGGGCTCGTGCTCGGCGCGGCCGGCGGAGCCGTGGGGTATGCCGCCGCACCCTCCGAGGCCACCCCGCTCAGCTCAATCGGCTCCAATCGGGTGATGTTTCACGTGAAACACCAGCCCGGCATCACCGAGGGCCTCCAGGCCCGCGGCCATCTCGTCGCCTTCGACCTGACGGCGGGCGCGGGCCGCAAGGAGGCTGCCGCACTGCTGCGTCGCTGGTCGGCGACGGCCGAGCGGCTGATGGCGGGCGAGGCTGCGGCGAGCGACGACACAGATGTCGCACGGGACGCGGGCCCGTCGTCCCTGACGATCACCTTCGGCTTCGGCCACAGCTTCTTCTCCCGCACCGGCCTGGAGAAGCAGCGCCCGGTCTCCCTCGACCCTCTGCCCGACTTCTCCTCCGATCAGCTCGACAAGGCCCGCAGCAACGGCGACCTGTGGGTGCAGATCGGCGCCGACGACGCCCTGGTCGCCTTCCACGCCCTGCGTGCGATCCAGAAGGACGCGGGCAGCGCGGCCCGTATCCGCTGGCAGATGAACGGCTTCAACCGCACTCCGGGCGCAACCGCCCACCCGATGACGGCCCGCAACCTCATGGGCCAGCTGGACGGCACCCGCAATCCCAAGCCGACCGAGTCCGACTTCGACAAGCGGATCTTCGTGCCTTCCTCGGGCTCCAACGACCCCGCCTGGATGGCGAACGGCTCCTACGCTGTCGTACGCCGCATCCGCATGCTCCTCGACGACTGGGAGAAGCTCTCCCTCACGGACCAGGAGAACGTCATCGGCCGCCGCAAGTCCGACGGTGCCCCCCTGTCCGGGGGCACCGAGACGACCGCGATGGACCTGGAGAAGACCGACGCGCAGGGCAATTACGTCGTCCCCGGCAACGCCCACGCCCGTATCTCCCGCCCCGACCAGAACGGCGGGGCGGCCATCCTGCGCCGCCCGTTCTCGTACCACGACGGGTTCGACGCGGACGGCGTCCCCGACGCCGGGCTCCTCTTCGTGTGCTGGCAGGCCGACCCGCTGCGCGGATTCGTCACCATCCAGCGCAAGCTCGACCGCGGCGACGCCCTGTCGAAGTACATCCGGCACGAGGCGAGCGGATTGTTCGCGGTACCGGGCGGAGCGGCACAGGGCGAGTACGTGGGGCAGCGACTGCTCGAGGGATGAGCCGCGCGTGTGTAAGGCCCATTAGGGTGAGGTCATGCCAGCGAGCTACGCGTATCTCGGCCCCGAGGGCACCTTCACCGAAGTCGCCCTGCGCACCCTTCCCGAAGCGGCCACCCGGGAACTGATCCCGTACGTGTCCGTCCAGTCCGCGCTGGACGCGGTCCGCGCAGGCGAGGCCGAGGCCGCCTTCGTGCCGATCGAGAACTCCGTCGAGGGCGGCATCACCACCACCCTCGACGAGTTGGTCGCGGGCGCCCCGCTGATGATCTACCGCGAGGTGCTGCTGTCGATCACCTTCGCGCTGCTGGTCAGGCCGGGTACGAAGCTCTCCGGCATCAAGACGGTCTCCGCCCACCCGGCCGCCCAGCCCCAGGTGCGCAACTGGCTGAAGAACAACCTCCCGGACGCCCACTGGGAGTCCGCCGCCTCGAACGCGGACGCCGCCCGCCTGGTCCAGGAGGGCCAGTACGACGCCGCCTTCGCGGGCGAGTTCGCGGCCGCCCGGTACGGACTGGAGGCGCTGGAGACCGGGATCCATGACGCCGAGAACGCGCAGACCCGGTTCGTGCTGGTCGGCCGGCCCGCCCGGCCGGCGGCCCCCACCGGCGCCGACAAGACGTCCGTCGTCCTGTGGCAGCGCGACGACCATCCCGGTGGTCTGCGTGATCTGCTGGGCGAGTTCGCCACCCGTGGCATCAACCTGATGCTGCTGCAGTCCCGGCCCACCGGTGCCGGCATCGGCAACTACTGCTTCTGCATCGACGCCGAGGGCCATATCTCCGACCGCCGGGTGGCCGAGGCCCTGATGGGACTCAAGCGGATCTGCCTGGAAGTGCGCTTCCTGGGCTCGTACCCGCGTGCGGACATCGGCGTCGCGGACGTGCGCGCACCGCGTCAGGGGACCTCGGACGAGGAGTTCCTCGCAGCGTCGGACTGGGTCGCGCGCTGCCAGGACGGCCGCTTCTAGCCGGTCTGGCCGGCCGGTCCTACCTGCACATTTTCGTTGTCCACAGAAGTTATCCACAGGCAAGGTTCTCGACCTGGGGACAAGTCGACACGGAACCATGACTCTGTCGACAAATCCGCCTGCGGAGCCCTCTCGTGTCCATCAGCTCGCATGTCACCGTTCGTCCACCTGTTTCCTTTAGGCAATCCTTTGGGGCGACCGCTTTCCACTCGAAAGTGGTGGTAAATCGGGGTCTGAGGCACGATTCCTCGGCGTGACCCACCGGTTTCGGAGTGATCAATTCCGAAATCCACAGACCCCCCGCACAGCCTGTGGATAACTCTCTTCGGGGGTGTGGATCGCTGTGGACAACCAAACCCCAAGTCCCGCTCCTCACAAGGGAATCGGGTCAACCGGGCGCCAACCGGCTGGCCCGTTCCAGGGAGTGAGACGCCTTTTGTTGACACTGTGGGCAATTCGCTCATAACTGAACGTAAGCCGCAATTGGCGACTGTTGGGAATGGTGAGTCGTGGGCCGTATCCCGGCACCGGTAGCCTTGGCCGCGTGATTGACCTTCGCCTGCTCCGTGAGGACCCCGACCGTGTGCGCGCGTCCCAGCGCGCCCGTGGAGAGGACGTCGCGCTCGTCGACGCTCTCCTGTCTGCCGACGAGCGGCGCAGGTCGTCCGGCGTCCGCTTCGACGAGCTGCGCGCCGAGCAGAAGCAGCTCGGCAAGCTCATCCCCAAGGCCTCCGCGGACGAGAAGGCGGAGCTGCTGAAGAAGGCGAGCCAGCTCGCTGCCGACGTCAAGGCCGCCGACGCCGAGCGCGACGCCGCCGACACCGAGACGCAGGAGCTGCTCCTCCGGCTCGGCAACCTCGTCCACCCCGACGTGCCCGTCGGCGGCGAGGAGGACTTCGTCACCCTCGAGACGCACGGCACGATCCGCGACTTCGGCGCCGAGGGCTTCGAGCCCAAGGACCACCTGGAGCTCGGCACGCTCCTCGGTGCGATCGACGTGGAGCGCGGCGCGAAGGTCTCCGGCTCGCGCTTCTACTTCCTGACGGGTGTCGGCGCCCTGCTCGAGCTCGCCCTGGTCAACGCGGCGATCGCGCAGGCCACCGCGGCCGGCTTCACGCCGATGCTGACGCCCGCCCTGGTCCGCCCCCAGTCGATGGCGGGCACGGGCTTCCTCGGCCAGGCGGCCCAGGACGTCTACCACCTCGACAAGGACGACCTCTACCTGGTCGGCACCTCCGAGGTCCCCCTCGCCGCGTACCACATGGACGAGATCCTCGACGCCGACCGTCTGCCCCTGCGTTACGCGGGCTTCTCGCCCTGCTTCCGCCGTGAGGCCGGCTCGCACGGCAAGGACACCCGGGGCATCTTCCGCGTCCACCAGTTCGACAAGGTCGAGATGTTCTCGTACGTCGCCCCGGAGGACTCGGAGGCCGAGCACCAGCGTCTGCTGCAGTGGGAGAAGCAGTGGCTGACCTCGCTGGAGCTGCCGTTCCGCGTCATCGACGTCGCCTCGGCCGACCTGGGCTCTTCGGCGGCCCGCAAGTTCGACTGCGAGGCGTGGATCCCCACGCAGGGCAAGTACCGCGAGCTGACCTCGACCTCGGACTGCACCGAGTTCCAGTCCCGCCGCCTGTCGATCCGCGTGCGTGACGGCAAGCAGGTCAAGCCGCTCGCGACGCTCAACGGCACGCTGTGCGCCGTACCGCGCACGATCGTGGCGATCCTGGAGAACCACCAGCAGGCCGACGGCTCGGTGTACGTACCGCCGGTGCTGCGCCCGTTCCTGGGCGGCCGGGAGGTCCTGGAGCCGGTCGCCAAGTGAGCGACGCGTCCGCGCCCCCCGGGTTCCCGTACAGACTCATCGCGACCGACCTCGACGGAACGCTTCTGCGCTCCGACGAGTCGGTCTCGCAGCGCACCCGTGACGCGCTCGCCTCGGCCACCGCTGCGGGCGCCGCGCACATCGTCGTCACCGGCCGCGCGGTCCCCTGGACCCGGCACATCCTCGACGACCTCGGCTACGAGGGCCTCGCGGTCTGCGGTCAGGGTGCGCAGGTGTACGACGCCGGGGCGCACCGTCTGCTGACGTCGGTGACCCTGGACCGGCAGCTGGCGGGCGTGGCCCTGGCGAAGATCGAGGCGGAGGTCGGCCCGCTGCACCTGGCGGCGAGCCGCGACGGGCTGGACGGCGATGTGCTGGTGGGGCCGGGGTACGCGCTCACCGGCGAACTTCCCGTGACTCCGTTCGCGGATGCGTCCGACCTCTGGTCGGCCCCGCTGAACAAGATCTACATACAGCACCCGGAGCTGTCCGACGACGAGCTCGCCGAGGCGGCGCGCGAGGCCGCGGGCGGCTTCGTCACGGTCGCCATGGCGGGCGAGGGCATCGTGGAGCTGCTGCCGCTGGGTCTGTCCAAGGCGACGGGCCTGTCGCTGGCGGCCCGCCGCCTGGGCATCAAGGCGGCGGACACGATCGCCTTCGGCGACATGCCCAACGACATCCCGATGTTCGCCTGGGCGGCGCGGGGCGTGGCGATGGCCAACGCCCACGAGGAACTCAGGGCGGTGGCGGACGAGGTGACGTCCTCCAACGAGGAGGACGGGGTCGCGGTGGTGCTGGAGCAATTGCTGGGCTAGTTCTTCGGCTTCTTGCGGAGGATGCACGGATCGAACGTGCGCGGGGTGTGACCCCCGACCTTGGCTTAGCAAGCCAGTGCCTTACCACTCGGCCAATCCTCCGGGTGGGCGGCCCACGCGAGAGCGACATCGCGTGCTCGAAGCGGCCGCCCCGGGCAGCTCCCCGTGCGGAGCGGGTTCGACGGTGGGGTAACTACACCGGAACCCGCCGCGGGCTGCCCTGTCGGGAGCTGGACGAACTGTCGTGCATGGACATCGCCCGGCTCCTCTCCCAGAACGTGGCGCCGGAGCAGCA
Organism: Streptomyces sp. NPDC002092; assembly: GCF_053593775.1. Taxonomy (NCBI): domain Bacteria; kingdom Bacillati; phylum Actinomycetota; class Actinomycetes; order Kitasatosporales; family Streptomycetaceae; genus Streptomyces; species Streptomyces sp. NPDC002092. The sequence continues at coordinate 645,851 of NZ_JBSFDG010000002.1, read as the reverse complement.
TCCGAAAGTGCGGGCGTCCGGCGGTGTGGACACAACCACTGTGCCTGTCGGACGAGTTGGACGCCACCGAATAAAACGACCGGGCAACGGGCGTACGGGGATCAGCGCCGCCGCCACCTGCGCCGGCGCGCCTTGCTGAAGAACCAGCCCGCGGGCGGCTCGTCGGAGCGCCAGGGCTGTGGCTCGGGCTCCTCGTTGCGCCAGCGGGCGGCGAGCATGCGGGCACGGGCAGACGGCTCGGAGGTCTCGGCGCCCCGTATGAAGTCCTCGTCCAGGACCAGTTCGTCCCAGTCGTCTGCCATTCCCGTTCCTCTCAGTCGTACGTCCCCAGGTGCGTCAGTCGTACGTCCCCATGTGCCCAGTCTGTCCGGACAGAGGTGAAGTCCCCGTCAAGGTCAGGACTTGTCACTCCTCACCGGCGAGCTTCAGCGTGCGCAGCTTCTGCCCGGCGTACCAGGTGGCGAGGACGGTCACCGCGACCAGGAACACCGTGGCCGTGGTCAGGCCGACGTCGGAGGTGACCAGGTCGCCGCCGGCGACCTTGTGGGCGACCGCCAGCGACCACTGCTGGACGCTCAGCGTGCGCGCACCGGGCACCAGGGAGCCGAACAGGGCCTCCCAGACGAGCGCGTACACCAGTCCGAAGACCACCGCGTGCCGGGACACCGTGCCCAGCAGCAGGAACAGCGCCGCGTAGGCGATGGAGGAGACCAGCGCGGCGACCGTGTAGGCGACGGCGATCTGCTGCCCGTTGCCGTTGAGGATGAAGCCGGCGATGAGGGTGGGCAGTGCGGAGAACACCATCGTCACCGCGATCGCCACGATCAGCTTGGTGAAGATGATCGTCGGCCGCTTCAGCGGCTTGGACAGCAGGTACACCACCGAGCCGTCGTCGATCTCCGGTCCGATCGCGCCCGTGCCGGCGATGACGCCGATGATCGGCACCATCGTGGCGAGCGCAAGCTTGCCCAGCAGGTCGGAGGCTGTCTGGTCGTCGGCGCCGGTGAGGGCGCGTACGACGACGGAGATCGCGATCAGCAGCAGGGGCAGTGCGCCCAGGATGAGGGCCCGGCGACGGCCGAGCAGGGCCCGGTAGGTGAGCCGGGCGACTGTGGGGTCGTACATCTTTCGGCCTCCTACGCCGCGACCAGGTACGAGAAGACGGACTCGAGGGACTCGTCGGAGGGCGAGACCGTGAGCAGCCGGATGCCGTGGTCGCGGGCGACCCTGGGCAGCAGCGTCGTGAAACGGCCGAAGTCGACGGCCTGGATGCGCAACGCGCCCTCGGCGAGGTCGACTTCGATGCCCGATGTCGACGGGTCGGCGATCAGTGCGGCCGCAAGCGCGCGGTCGTCGCTGGAACGCACCAGGTAGCGGTGCGGGCGGTCGGTCATCAGACGGCGGATCTTGCGGAAGTCGCCGCTGGCCGCGTGGCGACCGGCGACGACGACCTCGATGTGCCAGGCGAGTTGCTCGACCTCTTCGAGGATGTGCGACGAGAACAGCACCGTGCGGCCCTCGTTTCCCATGCGCCGCAGCAGATCCATGAGCTGCATGCGCTGGCGTGGGTCCATGCCGTTGAAGGGCTCGTCCAGCAGGAGCAGCGAAGGGTCGTGGACCAGGGCGCTCGCCATCTTCACGCGCTGGCGCATGCCCTTGGAGTACGTGGAGATCTTGCGGTCCTGCGCGTACTCCATCTCGACTGTGGCCAGCGCCTTCTGGGCGGCCTTGGCGCCCAGGCCGTGCAACTCGGCGTTGGCGACGACGAACTCGCGTCCGGTGAGGAAGTCGTACATCGCCTCGCGTTCGGGGACGATGCCGATGTGCTTGTAGATCGCCTCGTTGCGCCAGACCTGCTGCCCGTCGAGGGTGACGGTGCCGGTGGAGGGGGCCAGGAAGCCGGCCATCATGTTGATGAGGGTGGACTTTCCGGCGCCGTTCGGGCCGAGCAGGCCCGTGACGCCGGGGCCGATCGTCATGGTGATGTCGTTGACGGCGACCACGTTGCCGAACCAGCGGGAGACGTGGTCGATCTGGAGCGTGGTCACAGTCCCACCTTCTTGTAGCGGCGCATCAGCAGGCCGTAGCTGGCGGCGATCAGGCCCAGGGTGAGCAGGACGTACACCACGCCCTGCCCCGTCGAGGGGCCGTGGCCTCCCGGGAGGGCCGGGGTCGCGCCGAGGAAGGCGGACTGCACGCCGTCGATGAGCGTGACCGGCGAGAAGAGACCGATCCAGGGGATGGCGCTCGTGCTGCCCTGGTTGTAGGCGATCGCCTGGAGCGTCGAGACGGCGCCGTAGGAGACGATCAGCACGGCGATCACGGCCGCGATGCCGAAGCCGCGGCGCGGGGTGACCGATGCGATGACCAGGCCGATGCCGGCGAAGAGCAGTGAGAGCAGTGCCACGGATACGAGTCCTTCGGCGAATCCCTTGGTCTGGTCGGCGAAGTCAAGTTTGGCCAGCAGCGCGCCCACATAGAGCACGATCAGCGGGGCCGTGGTCAGGATGAACATCGCCGATGCCAGCGCCGCGTACTTCGCGCGCACGTAGTCGGCGGTCTCGATCGGCCGCGAGAAGTACAGCGGTACGGTCTTGAAGCGCAGGTCGCGCGAGACGGACTGGGGTGCCTGCGAGGCGACGTACAGGCAGATGACGGACTGCATGATGATCGCGTAGCGCGTGTACTGGACGGGCAGTGCGTGCGCCTTGGTGGCGACGGCGACGGCCACCATGATGGCCGCCGGCACGCACATCACCGCGAACAGCAGCATCGGCAGCACCTTGGACTTGATCGAACGGCCGAGGCCGTAGGCGCCGCGCAGGGACTGCGAGTACAGGGAGCGGGTGGCGTAGGAGCGGCCGAGGCGGGGGCCGTCGTAGCTGCGGTAGCCGATGTTGTGGATGCGGGTCTGGTCACCCGGCGCAGCCGCCGAGGGGTGCTCAACTGCCATGGCCGACCGCCTCCTTCCGCTGCTCTTCCTCGCTCTTGAAGACCTCCGAGATGTGGTGCCTGCGCTGCTCCATGCGCACCAGGCCGAGGCCGAGATCCGCGACCACGTCGCGTACGAGGTCGTACGTCTGATCGCCCTGCGCCGTGAGCAGCAGGATGTGGCCGGCACCCGGCAGGCCGTCGCTGCCGTCGGCGACGTCCACCCCGCGCGCGTGCAGCGCTTCGCGCACCGCGCGCGTGCCGTCCGGGTGTTCGTCGCTGTCGGTGACCTCGATCGCGAGGGTGGTCGTGGTCTGCGTGAAGTCCGTGGTGGAGCTGGAGCGCAGGAGCTTGCCGCCGTCGATGATCACCACGTGGTCACAGGTGCGCTCGAGCTCGCCCAGCAGATGTGAGGTGACCAGGACCGAGATGCCGAAGTCGGTGTGGATACGGCGGATCAGGCCGAGCATCTCGTCGCGGCCGACCGGGTCGAGGCCGTTGGTCGGCTCGTCCAGGAAGACCAGCTGAGGGTCGTGGACCAGCGCCTGCGCGAGCTTGACGCGCTGCTTCATACCGGTCGAGTAGCCGCCGATGGGGCGGTAGCGCTCCTCGTACAGACCGACATGGCGCAGCGTGTCCGCGGTGCGCTCGCGCGCGGCCGTGGGCGGCAGGCCGGACATGCGCGCCATGTGGACGACGAACTCGGTGGCCGATACGTCCGGCGGCAGGCAGTCGTGCTCCGGCATGTAGCCGACCCGCTCACGGATGTCGCCACCCTTGGTCGCGACGTCGAGCCCGAGCACTTCGGCGCGGCCCTCGGAGGCGGGGGACAGACCCAGGAGGATCTTGATCAGTGTGGACTTGCCGGCTCCGTTCGCTCCGACGAGTCCGGTCACCCCGGGCCCGACGTCGACGGAGAGCCGGTCAAGCGCGGTCACCCGGGGGAACCGCTTGCTCAGGCTTTCGGTCGCGATCACAGTCACGGCTTAGACGATAGTGACGCCGACCACGCCGGTCGTCAGACCGCAGAGCTGTCCTGGCATCAGCCTCCAGGCGTACGGGTCCGTAGGGGATCCCCCTACCTGAGGGCTACGCAGAGTTATCCACAGCCCGGACCTTCCCTATTGACGCAGCCTCTAACAACTGTCACATTCACCAGTGTCAAGTTACGGGCACGTACCGCAGTCGGTGTGGACGAGGTGGGCGGTGGCATGACGACGGCAGTGACAGACGAACTCTCCGCGCGGCTGCGGGGGTTCAGGCAGGTGCAACGCCTCGCCTACGAGTGCGCGGAGGCGGTCGCCGCACAGCTGCAGCCGGGAGTCACGGAGCGGGAGGCGGCCCGCATGCAGCGCGCCTGGCTGCGCGAGCGGGGCGTGCGGGACTGGTTCCATCTGCCCTTCGCCTGGTTCGGGGACCGCACGGCGTTCGTGAACTTCCGCATCCCGCTGCAGTTCTTCCCGACCGACCGGCGGCTCGAGCCCGGGATGCCGTTCATCCTGGACATGGCCCCCGTGTACGACGGTTGCACGGCCGACATCGGCTATTCGGGCTCCCTCGGGATCAACCCCGTGCAGGACAAGCTCATGGCCGACCTTCAGGCGCACCGCGAACTGATCCTGCGCGAGGTCCGCGAGCGGCGCCCGCTACGGGCGATCTACGAGGACGTGGACCGCCTCATGGTCCGCCAGGGCTATGCCAACCGGCACCGCGCCTACCCCTTCGGCGTGATCGCGCACAAGGTCGACCGCGTGAAGCAGCGCCGCTGGTCACCGCATCTGTTCGGGTTCGGCACACAGTCCCTGAAGGGGCTCGCCTCCGACGCGCTGCACGGCCACCGCGACGGCTGGTCCCCGCTGTGGTCGCCCTACCGCTTCTCCGACCACCCTCCGCAGCCGGGCCTGTGGGCGGTCGAACCCCATCTCGGCTTCCGGGGTACGGGCGCGAAGTTCGAGGAGATCCTGGTCGTCACCGACTCCAAGGACCCCGAGCAGAGCGCCTTCTGGCTGGACGACGATCTGCCGCACGTGCGGCGCTGGGCGGAGGACAAGTGACGGGCTTTTCCGAGTCGGTGCTGAAGGGCGCGCGGGAGCGCCGGGTGGTGACCGGCGGCGTGGAGCTGTGCGTGGCGGAGCTCGGCGACTCCGGGCAGCCGACGGTGGTCCTCGTGCACGGATACCCCGACAGCAAGGAAGTGTGGTCCGAGGTAGCCCCGCGGCTCGCCGAGCGCTTCCATGTCGTCCTCTACGACGTCCGCGGACACGGCCGTTCGACGGCACCGCAGCCGCTGCGCCGCGGCTTCACCCTGGAGAAGCTCACGGACGACTTCCTGGCAGTGATCGACACCGTCAGCCCGCACCAGCCGGTGCACGTGGTCGGGCACGACTGGGGCTCGGTGCAGTCCTGGGAGTTCGTCACCGTCCAGCGCACCGAGGGACGCATCGCTTCCTTCACCTCGATGTCCGGCCCGTCCCTCGACCACTTCGGGCACTGGATCAGCAAACGCCTCAAGAAGCCCACCCCGCGCCGTGTCGGCCAGCTCCTCGGCCAGGGCGCCAAGTCCTGGTACGTGTACCTGCTGCACACGCCCGTACTGCCCGAACTCGCCTGGCGCGGCCCTCTCGGCAAGCGCTGGCCGCGCATCCTGGAGCGCGTCGAGAAGGTACCCGGTGGCGACTACCCGACCTCCTCACTCCCCACCGACGCGGCGCACGGCGCCTGGCTGTACCGGGACAACGTCCGCGCCAGACTGCGCAGGCCCCGCCCGGACGCCTACGCGCACGCGCCCGTGCAGCTCATCACACCCCTGGGGGACGCCTTCCTGTCGGAGAAGCTCTACGACGAACTGGAGCTGTGGGTCCCGCAGTTGACCCGCCGCACACTCCCCGCCAAGCACTGGATACCCCGCACCCGCCCCGACCAACTCGCCGCCTGGATCACCGAGTTCGTGACGGCCACCGAGGGCGGAAAGACCAAGGTGGCGGCGCCCGGCAGGTACGCCGAGCGCTTCGGCGGGCAGCTCGTCCTGGTCACCGGCGCGGGCAGCGGCATCGGGCGGGCCACGGCGTTCGCCTTCGCGGAGGCCGGAGCACGTGTGGTGGCCGTCGACCGGGACGCCGAGGCCGCCGCCCGCACCGCCGAGCTGTCCCGTCTGGTCGGCGCCCCCGAGGCCTGGGCGGAGACGGCCGACGTCTCCGACGAACACGCCATGGAGAAGCTCGCCGAGAAGGTCGCCACCGAGTACGGGGTGGTGGACGTCCTCGTGAACAACGCCGGGATCGGCCTGTCCGGATCCTTCTTCGACACCAGCCCGGAGGACTGGAAGAAGGTCCTCGACGTCAACCTGTGGGGTGTGATCCACGGCTGCCGGCTCTTCGGCAAGCAGATGGCCGAGCGCGGACAGGGCGGCCACATCGTCAACACCGCGTCGGCGGCCGCGTACCAGCCGTCCAGGTCGCTGCCCGCCTACAGCACCTCCAAGGCGGCCGTGCTGATGCTCAGCGAGTGCCTGCGCGCGGAACTGGCGGGCCAGGGAATCGGCGTGAGCGCGATCTGCCCGGGCTTCGTCAACACCGGCATCACCTCGACGGCACGGTTCACCGGCGTGGACGCCGAGGAGGAGAAGCGGCGCCAGAAGAAGGCGGCCCGGCTGTACGGCCTGCGCAACTACCCGCCGGAGAAGGTCGCCGACGCGATCCTGCGGGCGGTCGTGCGCAACGAGGCGGTCGTGCCGGTCACTCCGGAGGCCCGGGGCGCGCACTTCATGTCCCGGTTCACCCCGCGCGCGTTGCGGGCGATCGCACGCATGGAACCACCGCTGTGAAAGGGAAGTTGCTCGAAAACGCCGGCGGACGGAGGCACTCGGCATGCAGTCGCCGTACCGGATAGAGGACCTGGCGCACCACAGCGGCGCCACCGTCCGCACCATCCGCGCCTACCAGGACCGCGGCCTCCTCCCCCGTCCCGAGCGCCGCGGCCGCGCCAACCTCTACTCGGACGCGCATCTCGCCCGCCTGCGCCAGATCGCCGACCTCTTGGACCGCGGCTACACCCTGGCCTCCATCAAGGAGCTTTTGGAGGCCTGGGACGCGGGCCGCGGCCTGGGCGGGGTGCTCGGGCTGGTGGCCGAGGTCGACGGCCCGTGGACCGACGAGGAGGCGGTACGGATCTCGCGTGCCGAACTGGACGAGCGCTTCGGCGGCGACCCTGACGACGCAGCGGTCGCCGACGCCGTGGAGCTGGGCGTGCTGGAGCCGGTTCCCGGCGACGAGGGCTCCTTCCTCGTACCGAGCCCCCAAGAGCTCGCCGTGGCCGTCGAGTTGCATGCCGCCGGTGTCCCGCTGGCTGCGATCTCGGGCCATCTGCGGGAGTTGAGGGGCCAGGTCGAGCACATCGCCGCCCGTTTCCTGGAGTTCACCACTGAGCATGTCTTCGCCCGCTACCTCGGCGGACCGCACCGCCCGACGGACGCGGACGCAGCGGAAGCCGCCTCGCTCGTACGGCGACTGCGGCCCCTCGCGCAGCAGACCGTGGATGCGGAACTCGCGCGGGCGATGCGGTTGTTGGCGGTACGACAGCTGCGGCAGCAGCTCGGCGCCGGGGACCCCGCACCGGACCGCCCTGCCCCACGCTTCGTGCCGTTGCCCGCGGAGACAATGCGGGCGGTGGAGGCGCTGGTTGGGTCGGAGGGGGCGGCGGAGTTCGTGCGCCTGGCGGCTGAACGGGAGGTGCACGCACGGGCTTTGGGTGCGCTCACGTCAAGGGAGGTGCCCCCAGGTGATCTTGACGAACGGCGCTGACATGTAGGGGAAGTTGTCCACAGAACGGCCAACTGGCCTGTGGATAACACTAGTTGGTTGTGGATCAAACCTACCCGCCAAAATATTCTGCGTGATCCCCGTCTCTCCCGTCATGCTGAACGGATGGACGAAAGACGCATGGATGAAAGACGCACCGTAAAGGTGCCGAAGTACCTCTCGAAACACCTGCGCCACCAGCCAGAACGGATCGGGCTGACGCTCGACGAGGCAGGCTGGGTCGAGATCGACGTACTGATCTCCGCGGCCGCCGCGCACGGTTTCCGCTTCACCCGCGAGGAGCTGGACCACGTCGTCGCCGTCAACGACAAGAAACGCTTTGCCGTCGAGGGCACCCGGATCCGCGCCAGTCAGGGCCACAGCATCGAGATCGACCTCGGGCTCGCCCCGGCCACCCCGCCGCCGTACCTCTACCACGGGACCGTGGCCGGCAACCTGGACGCGATCCGCGCCGAGGGGCTGCGGCCCATGAACCGGCACGACGTGCACCTCTCGCCGGACCGGGAGACCGCCACCCGTGTCGGCGCCCGCCGCGGCCGACCCGTCGTGCTGTCCGTGGACGCCGCCGCGATGCACCGCGACGGGCACGTCTTCCATGTCAGCGAGAACGGGGTGTGGCTCACCAAGGCCGTGCCGCCTCGGTACCTGCGCTTCCCGCAGACGCACTGACGCGCAGCGACGCGCTGGCGCCCGGCCCCCGCCGGCCTCGTCGCGTGGCCGTGCGACCGCGCACGGTGACCGTTTCGTCCGTTGTCAGTGGAGCCGCTTAGTCTCGGGGACATGAGTCTGCGTCTGAGCACTGTGATCCTCCCGTACCGCCGCTGGCACGAGGGCGGCCGTTCGGCATGGCAGCGCGCGGAGCAGCTCGGCTTCCACACCGCCTACACCTACGACCACCTGTCCTGGCGCAGCTTCCGGGACGGCCCGTGGTTCGGTGCCGTACCGACCCTGACCGCGGCGGCGGCCGTCACCGAGCGGATGCGGCTGGGCACCCTGGTGACCTCGCCGAACTTCCGCCACCCGGTTCCGTTCGCGAAGGAGCTGATCTCCCTCGACGACTTCTCCTCGGGCCGGCTCACCCTCGGCGTCGGCGCGGGTGGCAACGGCTTCGACGCCACGGTGCTGGGGCGGGAGCCCTGGACCCCGCGGGAGCGCGCGGACCGGTTCGCCGAGTTCGTCCAGCTCCTGGACTCGCTGCTGACCGAGGACGGCAAGGAGGGGCTGTCCTACGAGGGCGACTTCTACTCGGCGCACGAGGCGCGCAACATACCGGGCTGTGTCCAGCGGCCCCGGCTGCCCTTCGCGGTGGCGGCGACCGGCCCCCGCGGGCTGAGGCTCGCCGCGCGGTACGGGCAGGCATGGGTGACCACGGGCGACCCCAGGCTGTTCGAGAACGGCACGTCTGAACAGTCAATTCAAGCCATTCGCGGTCAGGCCGAGAAGCTGGCCGACGCCTGCGCCGAGATCGGCCGGGACGTGACCGCACTGGACAAGATCCTGCTCACCGGTTTCACCCCGGACCGCGGCCGGCCGCTGGAGTCGCTCGACGCGTTCGTGGACTTCGCGGGCCGCCACGGAGAGCTGGGCTTCACCGAGATCGTGCTCCACTGGCCCATACCCGACTCGGACTTCGCCGCCGACGAGAAGGTCTTCGAGCAGATAGCCATGGAGGCCCCGGCGCAGCTCGGCTGATCGGCCTGGGACGGCACTGATGAGGACGGTAACCACCCACATGTGCGGGCTCCCGCACGGCCGTGCAGGCATATGCGGGAGAATGGGCGAGTGACCTCAGCGACTCGACAGCCCGAGACCCCGGCCGCCGCCGCAGCGCCGCGGCTCATAGCCACCGATCTCGACGGCACCCTCCTGCGGGACGACAAGTCGGTGTCCCCGCGCACGGTCGCCGCCCTCGCCGCCGCCGAGGACGCGGGCATCGAGGTCTTCTTCGTCACCGGCCGCCCGGCCCGCTGGATGGACGTCGTCAGCGATCATGTCCACGGCCACGGCCTGGCGATCTGCGGCAACGGCGCGGCCGTGGTCGACCTGCACGGCGGCCCGGGCGCCCACCGCTTCGTGAAGGTGCGGGAGCTGGCCCGGGACAACGCGCTGGACGCCGTACGGCTGCTGCGCGACGCGGCGCCGGGCACGGTGTACGCGGTGGAGCAGACATACGGCTTCCACCAGGAGCCGGACTATCCGAAGCTGCACATGGAGATCCCGGACAACCTCATGCCGGCCGAGGACCTGCTGGCGCCGGACGGGCCCGGTGCCGCCGAGCCGGTGCTGAAGATCCTTGCCTATCACCCGTCCCTCGATCCGGACGGTTTCCTCACCACGGCCCGTCTCGCCATCGGCGACCGGGCGAACGTCACCCGCTCAAGTCCCAGCGCCCTGCTGGAGATCAGCGGCCCCGGCGTTTCCAAGGCGAGCACGCTCGCCCTGTGCTGCGCGGAGCGCGGCATCTCGCACGAGGAGGTCGTGGCCTTCGGGGACATGCCGAACGATGTGGAGATGCTCACCTGGGCGGGCCAGTCCTATGCGATGGGCAACGCGCATCCGGACGTCATCGCCGCGGCCTCGGGCCGCACAGTCGCCAACAACGACGACGGGGTGGCGCTTGTCATCGAGCGGATGCTGGCAGAGCGGGGTTAGCCCTGCCCGTACTGGTCATGTGAGGCGGACGCCTCGTGCCGCTAGCCATGGCACCGGGTCCACCGCGGAGCCCATCTCCGGGGTGACACGCACCTCGAAGTGCAGGTGCGGGCCGGTGGAGTTGCCGGTGGTGCCCGACTGGCCGATCCACTGCCCGGTGTCCACCCGTTCGCCCTGGTCGACTGCGACGGCGGCGAGATGGGCGTACTGCGTGTAGTAGCCGCCAGGGTGCTGGATCACGATCTCGATGCCGAAGGCGCCTCCGCACGACACGCTCACCACGCGTCCCGCGCCGACCGCCCGCACCGGCGTGCCGATCGGTACCGCGAAGTCCTGCCCGGTGTGCCGGTTCACCCACCGGTCGCCACCGCTGCCGAAGCCGGCGGACAGTACGTACGTCTCCACGGGCGCGACCCATGGCTTCGTGAACTTGGCTGCCGGCTGATGGAGCCGGACGGAGCCGGGGCAGCTGCCTGCCGCGACGGAAGCCGCCGCCTGCCCCTGCAACTGCCCACGCGCCTCCTCGAGTTTCCGTTCGATGGTGTCCTTCACGGCGGCGAGCTCGATGTTCTGTTGCTCCAGCGCCTGCCATGCCGCCTTGGCCTTCGCCTCGTCGGCGGCGAAGCGTGCCTCGGCCCGGCGGCTCCTGGCGACCGACCCGGCCAGGGCCAGATTTGCCTGCGCCAGGATGTGCTGACTGCGCATCAGAGCGTCGGGGCTGTCCGCGAGGATCAGCTGTGCGGCCACCGGGAGACCGCCGCCGGTGCGGTACTCGGCGCGCGCCATCCGGCCGAGGTCCTCGTGCAGGCGGGCGATCTGCTGCCGTTCACCGTCCAGCAGCGCCTGGGCCTGCTCGGCCTGCGCCCGCCGCACGTCGGCCTCCTGGCGACCCGCTTCGTACTGCTGCGTGGCCAACGCCGCGTCCTCGTAGAGCTGCTCGACCTGGGCGCTGATGCCGCTGCCGAGCTCGTCCCCGTCGCCCACGCCCATCGCCTCCGTGGGCCGGCCCACGAGCATGACGAGCGCACACAACAGGGCCGGAAGGAGCAGCGGATGGGGGTGGAATGAACGCATGTCAGCGATCGTGACCCGACCGACGGGGACCGGTCATGTTCAAGTCCTACGCCTGGGGGAAGCAGCACCCCGGATGGCTCAGTACGGACGCCCCGCGACGCGGTCCGTACGGCGTCTGTCGCACCATGAACGCTGGGCTCGTGCTACGACGTCGCTCCGGCCAGCAGCTCCGTCTCCGCCTCCCGCTGCAGCATCGCCCGCAACGGCCCTGCTACGGCGGCCAGTTCGGCATACGTCCCGCGCTGCACCACCCGTCCGTCGTCCAGTACGACGACCTCGTCGACCGCCTCCAGGCCGGCCAGCCGGTGCGTGATGAGCAGCGTCGTGCGGCCCTCGGTGGCGGCCAGCAGGTCCGCGGTGAGGGCGTCGGCCGTCGGCAGGTCCAGGTGTTCGGCGGGTTCGTCGAGCACGAGAACCGGGAAGTCGGCGAGGAGTGCGCGGGCCAGCGCGAGGCGCTGCCGCTGTCCGCCCGACAGCCGGGCCCCGTGTTCGCCGACCAGTGTGTCGAGCCCGTCGGGCAGGCTGTCGGCCCAGTCCAGCAGCCGGGCCCGGGCCAGCGCGTCGTGCAGGTCGCCCTCGCCGGCGCCCTTCTTAGCCAGCAGCAGGTTCTCGCGTACCGAGCTGTCGAAGAGGTGCGCGTCCTGGGCACACAGCCCGACGAGCCGTCGTACGTCGTCGCCGTCGAGCGCCTGGGCGTCCACGCCGGCCAGCGTGTACGAGCCCGCGTCCGGGTCCAGGAAGCGCAGCAGCACCTGCGCCAGCGTCGTCTTGCCGGAGCCGGACGGTCCGACCACGGCGATCCGACGCCCCTGGTGGAGGGTGAGGTCGAGGCCGCCGAGCGCATCCCGGTCCTGCCCTTCGTACCGGGCGGTCAGGCCCTTCAGGACGACCGGGAAGGGGGAGGTGGGGGCCTGCCGGGGCTGCTCCGGCTCCCGTACCGGCTCGGGCGCATCCAGGACCTCGTACACGCGCTCCGCGCTTCTGCGCACCCGTTGCCGGTACTGCACGGCGAGCGGCAGCCCGAGGACCGCCTCGAAGGCGGCCAGCGGGGTGAGGACGACGACGGCCATCGCCACGCCGCCCAGCCGCCCGTCGACGACCGCCTGGGCGCCCACGAGGGCGGTGGCGGCGACCGTCAGGCCGGAGAGCAGCGCGGTGAGTCCGTCGCCGAGCGCGGTGGCGGTGGCGGCGCGCGAGGCGATCCGGGTGAGCGTGCCGTCGGCGCGCCGTGCCTCGGCGGTACGAGCCGGCAGGGCGCCGGCGACGGCCAGCTCCGCGGTGCCGGTGAGCAGATCGGTCACGCGGGTTGCGAGCACCCCTCGGGCGGGGGCCAGCCTGCGTTCGGCGCGGCGCGCCACGGCACCGGTGACCAGCGGGACCCCTACCCCGGCCGCCACCAGCCCGACGGCGAGTGCGAGGCCGGCCTGGGGCAGCAGCCAGGTGGTGAAACCGACGGAGGCGGCGGACACGATCGCCGCGGACCCGGCGGGCAACAACCAGCGCAGCCAGTAGTCCTGCAGGGCGTCCACGTCGGCGACGAGCCGCGAGAGCAGGTCGCCCCGGCGGGTGCGGCGCAGCCCGGCGGGCGCCAGTCGCTCCAGCCGCCGGTAGACGGCGACCCTCGTGTCGGCGAGCATTCGCAGCACCGCGTCGTGCGACACGAGCCGCTCGGCGTACCGGAAGACGGCCCGTCCGATACCGAAGGCCCGTGTCGCGGTCACGGCCACCATCAGATACAGCACGGGCGGCTGCTGCGCGGCCCGTGAGATCAGCCACCCGGAGGTGGCCATGAGCCCGACGGCACTGCCGAGCGCAAGGCTGCCGAGCAGCAGGGCAAGGGCGAGACGACCGCGCCGGGGGCCGGACATGGCCCGGACGCGGGCGAGGACGGCGTGCGTGCCCGCCGTGAGACCGCTTGCCCCGGTCTCCGTTGGAGCGGCCGCCACGGGTCGAACCTCGGACGTCACGGCTGCGGACTGCGCGGAAGGGGCGGGGGATACAGACCGCTCCATAGGCGCTGCCGCGTCCGCCGCCCCCAGCCGTACCACCCGGTCCGCCACCTTGAGCAGCGCCGGCCGGTGCACCACCAGCAGCACCGTCCGCCCCACCGCCAGCCGCCGTACCGCCTCCACGACCTCGGCCTCGGTGGCCCCGTCGAGGGCTGCGGTCGGCTCGTCGAGCAGCAGTACGGGCCGGTCCGCGAGGAAGGCGCGGGCCAGCGCGAGGCGCTGCCGCTGCCCGGCGGACAACCCGGCCCCGTCCTCCCCGAGCACGGTCTGTGAGCCCCCGGGCAGCGCGTCCACGAACCCCAGTGCCCCGGCATCGCCCAACGCTTTGCGTACGGCGGTGTCGTCGGCGTCGGGCCGGGCCAGCCGTACGTTCTCGGCGATCGTCCCGGCGAACAGATGCGGCCGCTGCGGCACCCAGGCGATCCTCGACCGCCACTGCTCGAGATCGGCCTCGGCCAGATCGGCTCCCCCGACCCGCACCCGCCCCTCGGCCGGCCGCACGAACCCCAGCAGTACGTTCAGCAGCGTCGACTTGCCCGCCCCGCTCGGCCCGACGAGCGCGACGCTCTCGCCGGGCTCGACGGCGAAGGACACATCCACCACGGCATCCTCGGACCTCTCGGGATACCGGACCGTCACACCCTCGAAGGCAATACCGCCCCCCGGCACGGCTGCCGTGCCCGATGCCGGAACGGGCGTCTCCAGGACCGCGAAGATCTCCTCGGCGGCCGCGAGTCCCTCCGCCGCCGCGTGGTACTGCGCCCCGACCTGCCGCAAGGGCAGATAGGCCTCGGGCGCGAGGACGAGGATGACGAGGCCGATGTACAGGTCCATCTCGCCGTGCACGAGCCGCATACCGATCGTCACCGCGACCAGGGCGACCGACAGCGTGGAGAGCAGCTCCAGCGCAAAGGACGAGATGAAGGCGATCCGCAGCGTCCGCATGGTCGCCTGCCGGTACTCGCCGGTGATGCGCTTGATCGACTCGGCCTGCGCCTTGGCCCGCCCGAACACCTTCAGCGTCGGCAGCCCCGCGACGACATCCAGGAAGTGTCCGGACAGCCGGGACAGCAGCAGCCACTGACGGTTCATCCGGGACTGGGTGGCCCAGCCGATAAGGATCATGAAGACCGGGATGAGCGGCAAGGTCCCCACGATGATCACCGCCGAGACCCAGTCCTCGGTGACGATCCGGGCCAGCACCGCCACCGGCACGACCACCGCGAGCCCCAGCTGCGGCAGATAACGCGAGAAATACTCGTCGAGGGCGTCGACCCCACGGGTGGCGAGGGCAACGAGCGACCCGGTCCGCTGCCCGCTCAGCCATCCCGGCCCCAGCTCGACAGCACGCTCCAGCAGCCGGCCCCGCAGCTCCGACTTCACCGCTGCGCTCGCCCGGTGCGCCGCGAGCTCGGTGAGCCACGAGACCAGCGCACGGCCACCGGCGACGGCCGCCAGCAGCAACAGGGGAGTACCGAGGTCACCGACCGACATCCCGTGCTGGAAGGCACCCACCACCACCTCGGCGATGAGCATCGCCTGAGCGATGACCAGCGCCGCACCGACGACGCCCAGGCCGACGACCGCCACCATGAAGAGGCGGGTGGCACGGGCGTAGCGGAGCAGCCGCGGGTCGATCGGTTTCACGTGAAACACACCCTCTTCCTCAAGGGGCACGTTTCACGTGAAACATGCCCCACCTCGGACTCAGTGCACGGCGTCAGCGATGTGCTGCGTACCGATCCGCTTGCGGAACACCCAGTAGGTCCACCCCTGGTAGAGCAGGACGATCGGCGTGGCGATCGCCGCGCACCAGGTCATGATCTTCAGGGTGTAGGGGCTCGACGAGGCGTTGGTGACCGTGAGGCTCCAGTCCCCATTGAGCGACGACGGCATGACGTTCGGGAAGAGCGACAGAAAGAGCATCGCCACGGCGGCCACGATCGTGACTCCGGACAGCGCGAACGACCAGCCTTCGCGCCCGGCCTGGTTCGCCACCAGGGCGGCGACGAGCGCGGCCACGGCCACGACGAGCGCGACCAGGCTCTTGCCGTCACCGCTGTCGACCTGCGTCCACAGCAGGAAGATCAGCGCCACCACGGCGGTGACGAGACCGACCACCGTCGCCAGCTTCCGTGCCCGCTCACGGATGTCCCCGACCGTCTTCAGCGCCGTGAACACGGCCCCGTGGAAGGTGAACAGCGTGAGGGTCACGAGCCCGCCGAGGAGCGCGTACGGGTTGAGCAGGTCCCAGAAGGTGCCGACGTACTCGAAGTTCTTGTCGATCTTCACGCCGTGCACGATGTTGCCGAAGGCGACGCCCCACAGGAACGCCGGGATCAGCGAGGTCCAGAAGATCGCGGTCTCCCAGTTGCGCTGCCAGTTCTCCTCGGGCCGCTTCGCCCGGTACTCGAAGGCGACACCGCGCACGATCAGGCTGACGAGGATGATCAGCAGCGGCAGGTAGAAGCCGGAGAAGAGCGTGGCATACCAGTCGGGGAAGGCGGCGAAGGTCGCACCGCCGGCCGAGAGGAGCCAGACCTCGTTGCCGTCCCACACGGGACCGATCGTGTTGATCAGCACCCGCTTCTCGGGCCGGTTCCG
Organism: Streptomyces sp. NPDC002092; assembly: GCF_053593775.1. Lineage (NCBI taxonomy): Bacteria > Bacillati > Actinomycetota > Actinomycetes > Kitasatosporales > Streptomycetaceae > Streptomyces > Streptomyces sp. NPDC002092. Next base: position 629,764 of record NZ_JBSFDG010000002.1, on the reverse strand, counting down.
CGCCAGCAGCTTGGTGAGGATGCCGACCCCGAAGTCGAAGCCCTCCAGGAAGAAGTAGCCGGTCCACAGGACGGCGATCAGGACGAACCAGACGTCGTGAAGTTCCATGACTCGATCTCCCTCGGCCTAGTACGAGAAGGCCATCGGCTTGTCGGCGTCACGGGTGTCGCCGCCGATCTTCGTGGGCGGGTTGAGGTCGGCCTCGGTGAGCTCGGGCGGTCCCGCCTGGACGTACTTCACCAGCAGCTTGACCTCGATGACGGCGAGGATGGCGTAGAGCGTGGTGAAGACGATCATCGAGGTGAGGACCTCGGCCTGGGAGACGCCGGGGGAGACCGCGTGCCGGGTCTGCAGGACGCCGTAGACGACCCACGGCTGGCGGCCCATCTCGGTGAAGATCCAGCCCCAGGAGTTGGCGATCAGCGGGAAGCCCAGGGTCCAGATCGCCACCAGCCAGTACAGCCTGCTGAGCTTGGGGCTGAGCGCCTTGTTCCTGAAGAGGACCAGATGCGGCACCTCGTCGTCACCGACCCTCAGATGCTGCGGCAGCATGAACTTCTTGCGGGTCAGCCAGAGTCCGGCCAGGCCGATGGCGAAGGACGCCATACCGAAGCCGATCATCCAGCGGAACGCCCAGAAAGTGACCGGGATGATGGGCCGGTAGTCACCGGGACCGTACTTCTTCTGCTCGGCCTTGTTGGTGTCGTTGATGCCGGGGACGTACGAGTGGAAGTTGTCGTCGGCGAGGAACGACAACAGGCCGGGGACCGACAGCTCGACGCTGTTGTGGCCCTTGCTGACGTCGCCGTACGCGAAGATCGAGAACGGCGCGGAGTTCTGGCCGTCCCACAGCGCCTCGGCGGCGGCCATCTTCATCGGCTGCTGCTTGAACATGACCTTGCCGAGGGTGTCACCGCTGATCGCGGTGAGCAGACCGGCGATGACGACGGTGACCAGACCCAGCCGCAGCGAGGTCTTCATCACCCGGACGTGCTTCTTGCGGAACAGATGGAAGGCGGCGATGCCGACCATGAACGCGCCACCGGTCAGGAAGGACGCGGAGAGCGTGTGGAACGCCTGGGCCAGCGCGGTGTTCTGGGTGAGCACGTGCCAGAAGTCGGTGAGCTCGGCACGCCCCTTCGCCTTGTTGATCCGGTAGCCCACGGGGTGCTGCATCCAGGAGTTGGCCGCGAGGATGAAGTACGCCGACAGGATCGTGCCGATCGAGACCATCCAGATGCAGGCCAGATGGATGCGCTTGGGCAGCTTGTCCCAGCCGAAGATCCACAGGCCGATGAAGGTCGACTCGAAGAAGAACGCGATCAGGGCCTCGAAGGCCAGCGGGGCGCCGAAGACGTCACCGACGAAGCGCGAGTAGTCGGACCAGTTCATGCCGAACTGGAACTCCTGCACGATGCCGGTGACCACACCCATCGCGATGTTGATCAGGAAAAGCTTGCCCCAGAACTTGGTCGCCCTGAGGTACTTCTCCTTCTCCGTGCGCACCCAGGCGGTCTGCAGGCCGGCCGTGAGAGCGGCCAGCGAGATCGTCAGGGGGACGAACAGGAAGTGGTAGACGGTCGTGATGCCGAACTGCCATCGCGCCAGGGTCTCCGGCGCCAAAGCCAGGTCCACGTCGCCGCTCCTTACCGCTTGTGAAAGCGTTCACATTCACAAGCAATTATGACGCACCCGTTTTCGCCGATCAGCAGGGGGGTCCTGTCTTCTGCGTCACGTCAACCCCTTGGCAGCAACTTCAACATCTTGTTGAATTGCCTGTCGTGCAGATACGGATCTCGTGGCCCGCCGGCCACCTCACCGCAACCCTCGACGACACCCCGACCGCGCAGGCCCTCACCAAGGCACTGCCGCTCACCTCCACCGCCCGTACCTGGGGCGAGGAGGTCTACTTCGACACGGGCGTCTCGGTTCCACGTGAAACATCGGCCAGGCAGGTCGTGGACCCGGGCACGGTCGCCTTCTGGACCGACGGCGACGCCCTTGCACTCCCCTACGGGCCCACCCCGATCTCGCGAGGCGCCGAGTGCCGCCTCGCGAGCCCGTGCAACGTCCTGGGCCGCCTCGACGGCGACCCCGCACTCCTCGCCACGGTCCGAGACGGCGACCCGGTGCGCGTGGAACTCGTAGACGAGTAACGCCGCCTCACAGCTCCTTGCGGAACCCTTCCGCCACCTTCAGGAAGATGTCGTTCGCCTCGGTCTCCCCGACCGTCACCCGCACACCCTCGCCCGGGAACGGCCGGACCACCACGCCGTGCTGCTCGCACGCCGCCGCGAACGCGACCGTGCTCTCCCCCAGTCGCAGCCACACGAAGTTGGCCTGGGTCTCGGGCACGGTCCAGCCCTGGGCGCGCAGCCCGTCGACCACGCGGTTGCGCTCACAGACCAGCGAGCCGACCCGGCCGAGCAGTTCGTCCTCGGCGCGGAGCGAGGCGATGGCAGCCTCCTGCGCAAGCTGGCTCACGCCGAACGGCACCGCCGTCTTGCGCAGCGCCGCCGCCACCGGCTCATGGGCGATCGCGAAGCCGACGCGCAGGCCCGCGAGACCGTACGCCTTGGAGAACGTGCGCAGCACGCAGACGTTCGGCCGCTCGCGGTACAGCTCCACGCCGTCCGGCACCTCGGCGTCGCGGATGAACTCGCGGTAGGCCTCATCCAGTACGACCAGGACGTCGCCGGGCACCCGGTCCAGGAACCGCTCCAGTTCGGCACGCCGTACCACCGTGCCGGTCGGGTTGTTGGGGTTGCAGACGAAGACGAGGCGCGTCCGCTCGGTGATCGCGTCCGCCATCGCGTCCAGGTCGTGCACATCGCCCGGCGTCAACGGCACCTGCACCGAGGTCGCGCCGCTGATCTGCGTGATGATCGGGTACGCCTCGAAAGACCGCCAGGCGTAGATGACCTCGTCACCGGGGCCGCTGGTCGCCTGGATCAGCTGCTGGGCGACACCGACCGAACCCGTGCCGGTGGCCAGGTGGGAGAGCGGGACACCGAAGCGGTCCGACAGCTCGCCCATCAGGCCGGTACAGGCCATGTCGGGGTAGCGGTTGAAGGACGAGACCGCGGCCGTCACCGTCTCCATCACACCGGGCAGCGGCGGATACGGGTTCTCGTTGGAGGACAGCTTGTAAGCCACCGGACCGCCGGCCGCGGCAGGCTTGCCCGGCTTGTAGGTGGGGATACCCTCCAGCTCGGGGCGCAGCTTGGGGCTCGTCTCGCTCACCGCAGTCCTCCTCATGACCACCGGCTTCCAATACTGCTCACCTTATGAGGATTCGGCGCCGCTGCGTACAGCTGAGGACAGACCTCATCCGTCACATGCACATCAGGGGCATCACCACCCGTAGGCAGACGAACCGGGGGGCGCGGCCACATATATCTATGCGCCGGTGGCTCGCGCCCTGGCGCGCATCGCCCATCAAGGTGAGTTGAGACCTCTTCGAAACATCGGGGACTTGGCAGGCCCATGCGCGCCGACAAGTCACGTAGTTCCATTGGATCGTTCAACTGACTTTGTTTCAAAGGTAGTTGACGGTATATGACCTTGCAGAAACGTGCCTGTCAACGCGTGCATATGCGTCCGCCCTACCCCACTCCATGAGCCCTACTATCGGCTCGCCATGACAGCAGCAGGGAAGCACCAGGTGAGCCGCGCGGAAACCTCACGCCGAGGCAGCCGGCCGGGCCGGGCGGGCATCAGAGACGTCGCCGCCGCCGCCGGAGTCTCCATCACGACCGTCTCCGACGCCCTCAACGGCAAGGGCCGGCTCCCGGACGCCACCCGGCGTCATGTCCGAGAGGTCGCCGACCGGCTGGGTTATCGCCCGTCGGCAGCGGCCCGAACCCTCCGTACCGGCAAGTCGGGCCTCATCGGCCTGACCGTGACGACGTACGGGGATGAACCTTTCACCTTCACCGAGTTCGCCTACTTCGCCGAGATGGCGCGCGCCGCCACCTCGGCCGCGCTCGCCCGCGGTTACGCCCTGGTCATCCTGCCCGCGACCTCCCGCCACGACGTGTGGTCGAACGTCGCGCTCGACGGCACGGTCGTCATCGACCCCTCCGACCAGGACCCGGTGGTCAGCGAACTGGTGCGGCAGGGCCTGCCCGTCGTCTCCGACGGCCGCCCCGCCGGCTCGCTCCCGGTCACCGCCTGGGTCGACAATGACCACGAAGCCGCCGTACTCGGCATCCTCGACCACCTGGCCGACGCCGGCGCACGCCGCATCGGACTGCTGACGGGAACCTCGACCGACACGTACACCCACCTGTCGACCACGGCGTATCTGCGCTGGTGCGAACGCGTCGGGCAGGACCCGGTGTACGAGGCCTACCCGGCGCACGACCCGTGCGCGGGCGCCGTCGCCGCCGACCGGCTGCTCGCCCGCCCTGACCGGCCCGACGCCGTCTACGGCCTGTTCGACCCGAACGGCACCGACCTGCTCGCCGCGGCCCGCCGCTACGGCCTGCGGGTGCCGGACGACCTGCTTCTGGTCTGCTGCAGCGAATCCACCGTGTACGCCAACACCGAACCGCCCATCACCACACTCTCACTGAAGCCGCGCCGCATCGGCACGGCCGTGGTGCAGCTCCTCATCGACGCGATCGAGGGGGTCGAATCGGACCAACCGGTCGAGCAGGTGATACCGACGGAGCTGATCGTGCGTACCTCGTCCCAGCGACGTCCGCCGCGTACGACCGTCAGCGCGCCGCGCTCGCCCGAAGAGGAGTAGAACCAAGGCCGTCAGCAGGCGGTCGAAGCCCTGCCCAATCGGGGCGAAAGCCGCGGTGAACTGGACTCTTCCTCCGATTCACCACCCCTGGGTCATCACATGGCGCGATCGGCATTCCTATGATGGGCCCACGACACCGCGGGCCGCTGCGACCAGGCAGTCCGAAGCGGTGCAGATGCGGCGCGATGGTGGAGGGGTCTGATGACTCAGGGGGCCGGTCAGGGACCCGAGACGGAGCGGACGGCGACGTTGCGCGACTTCCGGGTACCGGCGTATGTCCACGAGACCGGTCCGTACGGCCACAGCACATACCCCGGCGATGTCGCCAGACCCGTCGAGGAGCCGGGCGACCACCCGGAGGGGTACACCCCGACACAGCGCGACCTGCCGGTCATCAACCGCGGTGACACGCTTCAGGTGCCCGTCGACCCCGCGTCCCTCCCCATCCCGCAGCAGACGGACGGCGCGGGCCCGCTGTACGTCGTCGGTGATGTGCACGGCTACCTCGACGAGTTGCTGGCCGCCCTCCAGGAGCAGGGCCTCGTCGACGCCGCGGGCAACTGGTGCGCGGGCACCTCCCGGCTGTGGTTCCTCGGCGACTTCACCGACCGCGGCCCGGACGGCATCGGCGTCATCGACCTCGTGATGCGGCTGTCCGCGGAGGCGGCCGCCGCCGGCGGCTACTGCAAGGCGCTCATGGGCAACCACGAGCTGCTGCTGCTGGGCGCCAAGCGGTTCGGCGACACCCCCGTAAACTCCGGTGCGGGCACCGCGACCTTTCAGGCGGCCTGGCTGCTCAACGGCGGCCAGAAGACCGACATGGACCGCCTCCAGGACCATCACCTCCAGTGGATGGCCCGCCTCGACGCCGTCGAGGAGGTCGACGGCTATCTGCTCGTCCACTCGGACACCACCGCCTACCTCGACTACGGCGACTCGATCGAGGCGGTCAACGACACCGTCCGCGAAACGCTCACGCGCAACGACGCCGACGAATGCTGGGATCTGTTCCGCAAGTTCACCAAGCGGTTCTCCTTCCGCGACGAGGGCGGTGCAGACGCCGTACGCTCCCTGCTGGATACGTACGGCGGCACGCGGATCGTTCACGGTCACAGCCCCATTCCGTATCTGCTGGGCGAGGTCGGCTCCGAGGAGGGCGAGGACAGCGCAGGGCCCGTGGTCGAAGGACCGCACGTCTACGCCGAGGGACTCGCCATCGCGATGGACGGCGGAGTGACCATGGCCGGAAAGCTGCTGGTCCAGCAACTTCCCTTGGATATCTGAACGTTCACAGGGCAGGCGACCGTCGTGAAGGAATTGCGATAAACGGCGCAGGCCAGGGTCCAATTTCTTCAAACCCCCTGTCACCGTGTGCCGTCGCCGCTCTACCATCGGCTTATCCGTAGCAGGCTCCCCTCCGTTTCTGCCCGACGGCTCGTTGGCATGCGAGCCCCAAGCCCTACGGAGCATCGGGGGATGCACATGAACAGCGTTCCGCAGCACCTGCTGAGCGAGGACCGCCAGGAGTACGAGCGGGTCCTCGATGAGGCGCTGCGCTCCGCCCCAAACCGCCCGGAACTGGCCGCTGTCGGCAAGCGGCTCAACCCCGAACAGCTGCGCACGATGGCGCTCAACGCCACCGCACTCATCACGGTGGCAGCGGCGGCCGAGTACCAGCACTACGTGAAGGTTCGCGAGGAACTGCGCCAGCCGGCGCCGTCCACCCCACCGTCCACCCGGGAATCCGGCTCTGCGGAGCCGGGCGCGGCGGCGGTGGGGCTCGCCACCACCTTCGGCGAGGCCGCCGAGCCGGCCGGCGCGGGCGCCGTCGCCGTCGCCGCCGTCCTCACCCCCGTCCTCGCCGGAACAGCTGCGGTGATCTTCCTGCTCGTCGGCTATATCATCAAGTCACTGGAACCCAAACAGGTGTTCGGTAAGACCATGATCACCGCCGGCTGGGTGTTCGGTGCCATGACCGCGGCCGCGATCCTCGTCGCCGCTGTCGGGCTGCTGCTCACCGCCCTGCGCAACCAGCCCTCGCTCGAGTCCGGGCCATACGGCGAACTGAGCGAGGAAGTGGCCCTGGCCAGGGAAGCCTGGCGCGAAGCACTCCTGGAGCGCGGCATCATGCCGTTCCTCAGGGAGGCACTCGCCGACCCCGGCACCGCCGCGGCGCTGCACACCGCGACTCCGCCGACGTCGACCAGCCGCATGCCGCACCTCGGCTACGACCGGCCGGGCTTCAGCAGCCCGGACGACGGCTCGACCCCCGGCGCGCGCCCGAGCTTCACCAGCCCGGACTACACCAGCCCGGACTTCGGAGGCCCGGAACACCAGCCGGAGTAACCGTCGGCTTGCGCCCCCCGCACCAGAAAGGCCCGCCAGGGCCCGCAGGGGGAGCGCAAGCCGAACACCGATCCCGCCGACGGCTCCGCCCCACGGCGACTCACGCCGAGGAGCGGGACCGTCTTCCCTGTCTGAGGGGCCAATCACCCCGGACTACGTCAGTCCGCGATCGGCAGGTACACCCTGTTGCCCGCGGCCGCGAACTCCTTCGACTTCTCGGCCATGCCCTGCTCGATCTCCGCCCGGCTCCCGCCGTGTTCGCGGCGGATGTCCTGGGAGATCTTCATCGAGCAGAACTTCGGCCCGCACATCGAGCAGAAGTGGGCCGTCTTGGCCGGCTCCGCCGGGAGGGTCTCGTCGTGGAACTCCCGTGCCGTGTCGGGATCCAGGGCGAGGTTGAACTGGTCCTCCCAGCGGAACTCGAAGCGGGCGTCGGAGAGCGCGTCGTCCCATTCCTGCGCCCCGGGATGCCCCTTGGCGAGGTCGGCTGCATGGGCGGCGATCTTGTAGGTGATGACACCGGTCTTGACGTCGTCACGGTTGGGCAGGCCCAGGTGTTCCTTGGGCGTGACGTAGCAGAGCATGGCCGTGCCCCACCAGGCGATCATCGCGGCACCTATGCCGGAGGTGATGTGGTCGTACGCCGGCGCGACGTCCGTGGTCAGCGGGCCGAGCGTATAGAACGGAGCTTCATCGCAGATCTCCTGCTGAAGGTCGATGTTCTCCTTGATCTTGTGCATCGGGACGTGTCCCGGGCCCTCGATCATGGTCTGTACGTTGAAACGCTTGGCGATCCGGTTGAGTTCCCCGAGCGTGCGCAACTCCGCGAACTGCGCCTCGTCGTTGGCGTCCGCGATCGACCCCGGCCTGAGGCCGTCGCCCAGCGAGTACGTGACGTCGTAGGCGGCCAGGATCTCGCAGAGTTCCTCGAAGTTCTCGTACAGGAACGACTCCTTGTGGTGCGCGAGGCACCACGCGGCCATGATGGAGCCGCCGCGCGAGACGATGCCGGTCTTGCGGTTCGCGGTGAGAGGGACGTACGGCAGACGGACGCCCGCGTGGACCGTCATGTAGTCCACGCCCTGCTCGGCCTGCTCGATGACGGTGTCCTTGTAGATCTCCCAGGTGAGCTCCTCGGCGCGGCCGTCCACCTTCTCCAGGGCCTGATAGAGCGGCACCGTGCCGATGGGGACGGGGGAGTTGCGCAGCACCCATTCACGCGTGGTGTGGATGTTGCGGCCGGTGGACAGGTCCATGACCGTGTCGGCGCCCCAGCGGGTCGCCCAGGTCATCTTCTCGACCTCCTCCTCGATGGAGGACGTCACCGCGGAGTTGCCGATGTTGGCGTTGACCTTCACCAGGAACCGCTTGCCGATGATCATCGGCTCGATCTCCGGGTGATTGACGTTGGCCGGCAGTACCGCGCGGCCCGCCTCGATCTCCTGGCGGACCACTTCGGGCGAGACGTTCTCCCGGATGGCCACATACTCCATCTCCGGCGTGATCTCCCCGCGGCGGGCATACGCGAGCTGCGTGACCGCCTTGCCGTCGCGACTGCGGCGCGGCTGGCGCGGCCGGCCCGGGAAGACCGCATCGAGGTTGCGCAGACCGCCTCGTGGAGAGGTGTGCTTGATCCCGTCGTCCTCGGGACGGGCGGGACGGCCCGCGTACTCCTCGGTGTCACCGCGCGCGATGATCCAGTTCTCTCGCAGCGGGGCGAGCCCCCTGCGCACATCGGTATCGACGAGCGGATCGGTGTACGGGCCCGACGTGTCGTACAGCGTGACCGACTGCCCGTTGGTGAGATGCACCTGACGTACCGGCACCCGCAGATCGGGGCGTGAGCCCTCGACATACGCCTTGTGCCAGCCGATGGACTTCCCGGCCTCCTGGGACTGTTCGCCCTGAATGGGCTGTTCGTCCTGGCTGGAGGCAGGCGTGCGTGCGTCCTTGTTGGTCATGAGACCTACTCCCTACGCCGGCATTACCCGGTAACAGGTTCGGCGGTCGACGCAGCGGTTTCCGTCTGTCGACGTTTCGTGGGGAACATCACTCGACTTCGGTGATGTTCCACGTGAAACATCGCTGGGACGGAGGTCAGCGCCCTCTCAGCCCGGTGCTCCGAGCTCCCGCGTGTGCAAAGGTGCCTCCACGCTAGCGTCAATTCGGGCGCGCTGAACAGAGGGCCCCTGTCGTTCTTGCGATGATCTGGCGGTGACCACGACACATCAGCCCCCCTACCCCCCGCCGGAGCCGTCCCGCGGACACCGCTCCGGAGACGGCAGCGGACATGGTTCCGGGGCCGGTCACCACCACGGGTCGGGGGCCGGCGCCGGGCACGGCCACGAGGCCGGCGCCGGGCACGGGCCGGGTCACGGCCATGGTTCTGGTGGCGGGCACGGTCACTCGCACAGCCATGGTCCTGCGGCCCCCGTCTCCAAGCACCTGCGCAAGGTCATCGCCGCCATCCTCATCCCGTTCACCGCGGCCGTGGCAGTCGGGCTCGTGGTCCTGTGGCCCGGCGGCGCCCCGCCGCACCAGCGCACCGGTGTGGGTTTCGACCGGCAGACCCAGCAGGCGACGGTCGCCAAGGTCGTGAGCGTGAGCTGCAAGTCGGTGAACGCCTCGGGCGAGGCTCCGACGGGGGACACCTCGACCGCCGAGGGCTCATCCGCCCAGCAGCAGGCGAAGGGCACCTGCAAGAAGGCGACGATCCGCGTCGACACCGGCAAGGACAAAGGCCGTACGTTCACCGAGATCGTGCAGCCGGACCAGTCACGGCAACTGCACGAGGGCGAGAAGGTCGTCGCCGCCTACGAGCCCTCCGCGCCGAAGGACCTGCAGTACTCGGTCGCCGATGTGAACCGTCGCTTCCCCATGGCGTTGCTGGCCGGCATCTTCGCGCTCGCCGTCGTGGTGGTGGGCCGGATGCGCGGCCTGATGGCCCTGATCGCGCTGGCCATCAGCTTCATGGTGCTGACCTTCTTCATCCTGCCCGCGATCCTGCAGGGCTCGAATCCGCTCCTGGTGGCGGTGATCGGGTCGAGCGCCATCATGCTGATCGCGCTCTACATGTGCCATGGCCTGTCGGCCCGCACATCCGTGGCGGTACTGGGCACGCTGCTCTCACTCGTGCTGATCGGCCTGCTCGGCTCCGAGTTCATCGGCTGGGCCGCCCTGACCGGCAACACGGACGACAACACCGGTCTGATCCACGGCCTGTACCCGTCGATCGACATGAGCGGCCTGCTGCTGGCCGGCGTCATCATCGGTTCGCTCGGTGTCCTCGACGACGTGACGGTCACCCAGACATCGGCGGTCTGGGAGTTGCACGAGGCGAATCCGTCGATGGGCTGGCGGGGGCTGTACCGGGCAGGCATCCGCATCGGCCGCGACCACATCGCATCCGTGGTGAACACCCTCGTCCTCGCCTACGCGGGCGCCGCGCTGCCCCTGCTGCTGCTCTTCTCCATCGCGCAGAGCAGTGTGGGGACGGTCGCCAACAGCGAACTGGTGGCGGAGGAGATCGTACGCACGCTGGTGGGCTCGATCGGCCTCGTCGCCTCGGTGCCGGTCACGACGCTGCTCGCGGCACTGGTGGTCGCGGCCGACCGCCCGGGACCGGAGCAGGCGGCGGGCACGGCGGGCGCAGCACCTGCTGCCGCGCGCACCGGGCGGGGCCGACGGCGCAAGCGGTGAGGCGCGGGCCACTCGGGCACGCGTGAACAGACGGTCGGGCGGTACGGACTCCAGCCGCCGTGCACATGGAGACATGGAGACATGGAGAAGCGTTACTGCGTCCTCCGCATCCCACGCAGAAGCGTTCCGGCCGACCCCGCCGCCTGCCTCAGCCCGCGCTCTGCTCCTCCGCAAGGATGCGGTCCAGTGCCTCGTCGAGGTGGGCGTCGAAGTCGGCGAGGGAGCCCTCCTGACCGAGTGGCACCAGCTTGTCGGTGCGGTCGAGGAACGCGATGAGCGACGCCGTGGACGCACGGAACAGCGCCTGGTCGCGGCCGACCTGAAGCCGGATCAGGACCTCGGCCAGGGAGTCCGGTTCGGCGGGTGAGACGCGCACATCTCCTTCCCCGCACGGCCGGCACACCCCGTCGATGAGCAGCTCACGACCGAACGCCCAGGTCACCGGCGCATCGCCGGGCAGGTGGAAGGTCAGCCTCACGGCATAGGGATCACAGCTCTCGTAGCGCAGCTCCACCGGGATGCGGAAGGAGAGCTCCTCGGACACGAGAAAGCTCATCATGACCTCTGCCTGTACGGACTCGCGCATCGCCTACCCCGTCATGTGAAGCCGACCGGCTGGGAGTGATCCCCTGACACAGGTGGAATCTTGCTGAACGTACACGGCAGATCACAAGGAGTGAGTTTTCAGATACTGATAGAGATCGCGAGTGACCCCATCAGCCTCCCGATTTCGCTCTGCAGTTGCCGAGTCGCGGACATCAGCCGGTCGGCCTGATGCGAGGGCAGAGAAATGGCCATCGTCGCGGCCGTCGTCCCCACCGTGATCGGAATCGCGGCGCAGACCGTCCCCAGCGCGTACTCCTGCCGCTCCGTCACCGGCTCCATCCGCCGTGTTCGCTCGAGCCGCCGCAGCAGAGTGTGGTTGTCACGCACGGTGTACGGGGTGATGGACTGCACGGGGTAGCGGTCGAGGTGGTCGCGGCGGGCCGCGTCGTCCAGCTGGGACAGCAGGCACTGGCCGATCGCATGCGCGTGCGCGGTCTCGCGGAAGTCGGCCCACTCCTCGACGGCCGGATTGCCCGGGGTGTCCGAGACGCACATGACCTCGATCTCGCCCTCCCGGTACACGGCGTAGTACACGGGCACACCGATAGCGTCCCGCCAGCCGGCGAGTGCGTCGACGATCGTGCTGCGACGTTTCTGCTGGGCACCGCTGCTGCTCAGGCGCACCGCTGCGTCGCCGAGGAAGAACAGGCCCTTGTCCCGGCGCAGATAGCCCTCGTGGACGAGGGTCCGCAACAGGTGGTACGCCGTCGGGAGCGCCAGGCCGGTCTCTCGGGCCAGCTGTTTGGCGGGGGCTCCGTGCTCGTGCCCGGCGACGCATTCCAGCAGGCGCATCGCGCGCTGGACGGATCCGATGAGGGTTGCGGACTGCGGCTGCGCCGGAGCGGTTTCCCGGGAGGGCTGCACCGGTGGTGCGGTCAGGCGCGACGATGCGGGTGGTGCCGTCACGCGCTCCTTCGTGGAGGGGCCCGGCTGTTCGGGGGGCCTGATGCGGCGTCCGGGGGCTGGAGTGGGGGGTACGTGGGGGTCTGTGGGTGCGGTGTCTACCGTGGCCAAGGGTCACTCCCGAAGCGCGAGGGGGCTGCCCGTGCCGTGGGGAACACGGGAGGGGTGTACGCCGCTCGCGGGGTCGCCCCCGCGTCGAATTCCGGACTCTAATGGCCAGGTGGCGCCTTGATGCGTCCTGTCCGGAAAACTTCCCTCGCGCGAGGGAACCGGTGATTCCTGTTACCGATCACCGGTGTCCCAGGGCCCTCACCAGTCGCTGCGCGACGAAGAGTTCGACGTGAACTTCCGCACGACGTAGATCAGTCCGCCGACCAGTGCCACGAAGACCAGCACCTTGAACAGCAGTCCGATGACGAAGCCGACGACGCTGGCTATCAGCCCGCCGAAGACGACGAGGGCGATGACCGGCACCGCAATCCACTTCACCCACCACGGCAGTCCGCCGAAGATCTCACCCATTGCGCTCGTCCTTGTCTCTCCGCCCGGCTGCTGTGCAGGGGCCCATTGATGTCCTGCACTCGATGCTAGGGCCGGCAGGGGCCCCGGCGGGGGCCTCGCATCCCTTGTCCTCCCCTGACTGATCCCCTAGGGAACCCCGAGACGGCGGGTCAGCTTTCCGGCGGAGAGAACACCACGAGCACCCGCAGGTCCTCGCTGATGTGGTGGAACTTGTGGGCGACGCCGGCCGGCACGTACACCACGCTGCCGCGGGCGACCTCGGTGGTCTCCAGACCGACGGTGATCGAGGCACGGCCGCTCACGACGAAGTAGACCTCGTCCTGGTTGTGTGGCTTCTGTGGATCATGTTCGCCGGCATTGAGCGCATACAGACCGACGGACATGTGCCGCTCACGCAGAAACTGCAGGTAGGCACCCTCGTTGGCGGCTCGTTCCGCCTCCAGTTCGTCCAGCCGGAATGCCTTCATCGCCCTTGTCGCCCTCGTCCCAGTGCTAGTGACCGATCTCGTCTGCCACGATCAGACACATGAAGAATTTCGTAGTCAAGACGATCGCCAACGCGGGTGCCCTGGCGGTCGCCGTATGGCTGCTCGACAAGATCACCCTGACCGGTGACAGCACGGGCAAGAAGGCCGGCACCCTGATCGTCGTCGCGCTGATCTTCGGCTTGGTGAACTTCCTGGTCAAGCCGATCGTGAAGGTGCTGACCTTCCCCCTGTTCATCCTGACGCTGGGCCTGATCACCCTCGTGGTCAACGCACTGATGCTGCTGCTCACCTCGTGGCTGGCCGACAAGCTCGACCTGAGTTTCCACGTCGAGGGGTTCTGGACGGCGGTCCTGGGTGGCCTGATCATCTCCATCGTGTCCTGGGCGCTGCACATCGTCCTGCCCGACAACGACTGAGCACGCGATGAGCTATCGCGTCTGCTTCGTCTGCACCGGAAACATCTGCCGCTCGCCGATGGCGGAGTCCGTCTTCCGGGCCCGCATAGCGGAGGCGGGACTCGACGCCCTGGTCGAGGTCGACAGCGCCGGCACCGGCGGCTGGCACGAGGGCGACGGCGCCGACCCGCGGACCGTCTCCGTCCTGGAGGAGAACGGCTACGACAGCAGCCACACGGCCCGGCAGTTCCAGCCGTCGTGGTTCTCCCGCCTGGACCTCGTCATCGCGCTGGACACCGGCCACCTCAAGGCCCTGCGCCGCCTCGCCCGCACGGCGGAGGACGCGGCGAAGGTGCGGCTGCTCCGCTCCTACGATCCGGCCGCCGGCGACGACCTCGACGTACCGGACCCGTACTACGGGGGCCTGGACGGCTTCGAGGAGTGCCTTGAGATGGTGGAGGCGGCGAGCGAGGGTCTGCTCGCCGAAGTACGCCGGCAAGTGGAGGTGGAGGCGGTATGAGCGACTCCGGTACGGGTCCGTCGACGGGCCGCGGTGACGGCACCCGCGCGGTGCGGGCCGGGCTGCCCGAGCCGGCCAAGAACCAGCCGCACCTGCCCGGACCGGCGTTCGCCGCTCACTATCACCTGCCGGGTGACGTCGACGGCCCGTACACCTACGGACGCGACCAGAACCCGACCTGGAGCCTGTTGGAGCGGGCCATCGGCGAGCTGGAGGCGCCTGGGCAGGAGGGCGTCGAGACGCTCACCTTCGCCTCCGGGATGGCCGCCATCTCAGCGGTGGTCTTCTCTCAACTGCGGGCGGGGGACACGGTCGTCCTGCCCAGCGACGGCTACCAGGTGCTGCCCATGGTGCGCGAGCAGCTCAAGGCGTACGGCATCGAGGTGCGCACAGCGCCCACCGGCGGCGACGCCCAGCTCGACGTCCTCGACGGCGCGAAGCTGCTGTGGATCGAGTCGCCCTCGAACCCCGGGCTGGACGTGTGCGACATCCGGCGGCTCGTCGAGGCGGCACACGCGCGTGGCGCCCTCGTCGCCGTCGACAACACCCTCGCCACGCCGCTGGGGCAGCGTCCGCTGGAGCTCGGTGCGGACTTCGCCGTGGCCAGCGGCACCAAACAGCTCACCGGGCACGGGGACGTCCTGCTCGGCTACGTCGTGGGCCGTGACGCCGAGGCCATGACCGCCGTACGCCGCTGGCGCAAGATCATCGGGGCGATTCCGGGGCCCATGGAGGCCTGGCTCGCGCACCGTTCGATCGCCACGCTCCAGTTGCGTGTCGACCGGCAGTGCGCGACGGCTCTCACCGTCGCCGAGGCGCTGCGGAAGCGGCCCGAGGTGACCGGCCTGCGCTACCCGGGCCTGCCCGACGACCCTTCGCACAAGATCGCCTCGCAGCAGATGCGACGCTATGGATGCGTGGTCTCCTTCACGCTGCCCACGCGCGCGCGTGCCGACCGCTTTCTCGATGCCCTGCGGCTCGTGGACGATGCGACGAGCTTCGGCGGGGTGCGGTCGACGGCCGAGCGGCGCGGGCGCTGGGGCGGGGACGCCGTGCCCGAGGGCTTCATTCGCTTCTCGGTCGGCGCCGAGGACCCCGAGGACCTGGTGGCGGATGTGCTCCGCGCGCTGGACGCGTCCGCGCAATGACGGGGCCGACGACTGCCTTACGGTCGCCGGGTCGATGCCCGGCTACGCACAACGGACGGTCCGAGCCTCCCCCCTCGTGGCTCGGACCGTCCTCGGTTCCGCGCGCGAAGAACCGCGCGACCAAGGCTAGTTGACTCTGTGTCAGTGTCCAATCACAGTAGCGACAGAGACCTATCGACTTATTTATAGTTGGGCCCTGCCTGAGGGCCGGGAGAAGGGCAGGGAACTGGGGAGGGCGAACCATGGATCTGGCCTTGCTGCGCACTTTCGTGACCGTGCACCGGGCCGGCTCCTTCACCCGCGCCGCCGCCCTGCTCGGCCTGTCGCAACCCGCCGTGACCTCGCAGATCCGCACGCTGGAGCGGCAACTTGGCCGCCCCCTGTTCCTGCGGCAGGCGCGCGGAGTGACCCCGACGACCATCGGGGACGAACTCGCCCACAAGGCCGCTCCGCATCTCGACGCCCTGGTGGAGATCGCTGAGACCGGCCTCGATGACGAGTCCTCCTTACGGACCCTGCATCTCGCCGGCCCTCCGGAGTTCACGGCGGAACGGGCGCTGCCCGCACTCACGGAGCTGACCGGTGAGGACGGCCAGGGTTTCGCGCTGCGCGCTTCCTTCGGGAACGCCGAGGAAGCCCTGGAGGGACTCGCAGCCGGACATCACGATCTGGCCATCTGTACGGCCCGCCCACGCGGTGCCCTGCTCACGGCGACTCCACTCTGCGACGAAGAGCACGTCCTTGTCGCCACCCCGGCGCGGGCCGAGCGAATAGGCCCCGGGAAGCCCCGCCGCAAGGGAGCACCCGCTCTGGAGGACGTCCCCGTGATCGAGGTGCACGAGTCGCTGCCCTTCGTCTCGCGCTACTGGGCCTCCGTCTTCGACTCCCGCCCTGCGGCACCGGGCACCGTCATCGTTCCCGACCTGCGTGCGGTCCTGGCCTGCGCCGTCGCGGGCGCGGGGCTCGCGGTACTGCCCCGCTATCTGTGCAGGGACGCCCTGGAGCGCGGTGAGATCGTCGCCCTCCACGAACCCGCGGTGCCGCCGCTGCGCACGTACTTCCTGGTGGTCCGTACCGGCACCCTCGCGATGCCGCATATCGCGCGAGCTCACGAATGGCTGCTACGAGCGGCCGCCGACTGGTGTTGACCAGCCCTTTCCCAATAGTCACGGGGTGAGCTCGACCGGTGACATCCCGCGATGTTTCACGTGGAACCAACCGGGCCACATTTCTCCCATGACCGTCCGACCCGTGGTCAAGCGCACCGCACGTGCCGTTCTGCTGGACGGCGACAACCTGATCCTGATCAAGCGCACCAAGCCCGGCGTCGATCCCTACTGGGTCACTCCCGGTGGCGGCGTCGAGCCCGGCGACACAACCGTCGTCGACGCCCTGCACCGAGAGGTGTACGAGGAACTCGGCGCCAAGATCACCGACGTGGTGCCCTGCTTCGTCGACACCGTGGAGCACATCGGCGAGGACGCCGGGGCCACCGGTGTGAAGGTGCAGCACTTCTTCGTGTGCCGACTGGAGTCGATGGACACATCCCTGCGGCACGGCCCCGAGGTGGACGAGCCCGCCGGTGAGTACGAGATCGTGCGGGTGCCGTTCACCCGCGTCGGGATCGCCTCCGTGCATCTCGTACCGCTGTCCCTGCGGCACTACCTGGACGGGAACATCGAGGGCGTACGCGCCATGCACGCGCCGGACCTGGGCTGATCCCGGGCGCCGGCCTCAGTCTCCGATGGCGACGAGCTCCTCCACCGAGTCGTGCCGTATTCGCTCCGACGGGATACCGATGTTCCTCAGTGCGTCCACCCCGCTGCGGATCATTCCGGGCGGGCCCGAGAGATAGGCGTCGAACTCGTTCCACGGCCCGTACTCGCGTATGGCGTCCGGGAGCTGGAGATGGGCCTGCTGGTCGATGACCGCGCGGACCGAGAGCCAGGGGTGCGACTGCTGGAGCCTGAGCATCGTGTCGATGTCGTAGAGGTCGTGGTCGGTGCGGGCGCCGTAGAACACCTCGACCGTCCGCCGTTCGCCGTGCTCGGCGACGTCCTCCACCAGTGCCTTGATGGGTGCAATGCCGGTGCCGCCGCCCAGGCACAGCAGTCCGCTGTCGGTGGTGTGGTCGACCGTCATCGAACCGGTCGGCGGGCCGAGGCGGATGATGTCGCCGGGCCGGGCACGGTGTACCAGCGCATTGGAGACCCAGCCCGCGGGGACGGCCTTCACATGGAACGTCAGCAGACCGTCGGAGCGTGGTGCCGAGGCGAAGGAGTAGTGCCGCCAGATCCGCGGCCACCACGGCGTCTCCAGGCTCGTGTACTGCCCGGCGAGGAACGGATAGGGCTGGTCGGGGCGGACCGTGACCACCGCAACGTCCGGGGTCCTGAGGTCGTGCGCGACGATCTCGGCGTACCACCAGGCCGGGGCACGCAGTTCGTCCGCGGCCGCTGCGTCGATCATGACCTGCGAGATGGTCGTGTACGCCCGCACCCAGGCCGCCTCCATCTCCGCGTCCCAGACACCGGAGGCGTACTTGCTCAGCGCGCCGATGAGGCACTCGCCGACGGCCGGGTAGTGCTCGGCCCTGGTGCCGTACTTGCGGTGGCCACGGCCGAGGTTCTGCAGATATGCGACGAGGACCTCGGTGTTGTCGATGTGCTCAGCCGCGGTCAGCAACGCCTTGAGCAGCCGGTCGCGCTGGGTGTCCATCGCGGCCGGGAACAGCGACCGCAGATCGGGGTGCCGGACGAAGAGCAGCGCGTAGAAGTACGAAGTGACCTTGTCGGCGATCGGCGCCACCTCGGCCATGGTCCGACGGATGAGGAGGGCATCCGGTGACGCGCTCTGGATGCCGGATTGAACGGCGGGCTCCTGCGGCTGCGCTGCGGGCGCGGTGGAGCGCTGGGTGGGCACGCGCAGGTCGGTGGGGAGCCCCTCGGGGGAAGAGGGCTCTGCCGAGGGGGACTGCGGGGCCGAGGGCTGTGGGACAGCAGCCTCCGGAGCGGGTTCGGCGGGTGGGGCCGACTGCGGCGCGTCCTCCGCCGGCTGCTTGCGCGGCGTGAACCAGCCGCCGCTCCCGCCGCCGGATGTGCCGTTGTCGGCCGACGCGGTGGTCGGAGCGTCCATGGTGTGCCTCGCCTCGAACATCTTTCGGTCGGTCTGCGCACTTCCTCGGTCGGAAGGTGCCTTTTCCCCCGCAGACGGCTTGCTTTCCTCGTTTCATGCCGCGGCCAATGCGGCCACATTCAACCTGGATTCACGTTCTGTACGGACAAGTAAGGCGAGAGTGTGACATTGACCGCAGTGCTCTCACCGCAGCATCCCATCCCGCATGGACACTCCGGCCGCATAACCGCAAATGCGGGTCTTCGATCTCTCCGTCCCGTTACGCTGCATCGCCCTGCCCTCGGTCCGCACAGGATGTGTACGTCCTGCCCCGCAGCGAACCGGAGTCGACCATACCGGCCAACGCTCCGATCACAAGTCCCCCCTTCCTCCACCACGAATGGGAGCGCGGGCGAACCAGCAATTCCTTCAATTACCGGGCGAGACGGACCAATTCATAGGCTTCCCACAGATCCCCTCCCATGTACGAGTGTGTCGCAAGACCGGACAGATGACGGTCCGCATTGACCGCTACCGAGACCGGCACCGCAGCGAACAGCTCCGTGTCCGACAGCGAGTCGCCATAGGCGATGCAGTCCTCCCGGGCCACGCCGAACTCCCCGCAGAGCCGGTCGGCAATCTCGACCTTGGCCGCGGCAGTGAGAACTCCGGACGGATCGACGGGCTCGGTGAAGGGCACTGCGGGAAAACGGGACCCGAACGCCGCGTGCGCGCCCCACCCGATGAGCCGCTCCACGAAGAAGGAGGGCGAGAGCGATACGACGGCACAGTAGTCGCCCACCTGCCGGATCTCCTCCCAGACCTCCCGGATGCGCTCCAGCCACGGGGCACTTTCGAAGGCGGCCGACACATGCATCTCGGTGAGTTCCGCCCAAAGCTCGTACACCTGCGCCGCATATTCCGGCGGGCCTATCAGTCCTGCCGAGATCGCCTGATCGAGCGCTACCGTCTCGGCTTCCAGCCCCAGCTGCCGCGAGATCTCCACGGGCGCCGAAGTGCCCTGCAACAGCGTGCCGTCGAGATCGAAGAGATGAAGTCTTGCCATGGCACCCGAGGCTAACGGGGCCCATGGCGGACTCCTCCAGTGAGACCGCCCGATGCTCGGTGTTCGCCCGTGTTTCACGTGAAACACCCAACTGCTGTCGGCCCCCTGTGCACTTGCCCGCGACATGGCCAAAAGCTCTTGCTTCTCACCGGAAAGAGGTGGACGTCGAGGGCAGCCGTCGGACAGCCTGACCTGCGTGCCGACTCCTTCTCTCCCCCCTCTTGCCGTCCGTCGTCTGACGCTTCGCGATCTCACCGCCTGCGCCGACCTGTCCGAAGACCGGGGGTGGCCGCGCGAGGAGCACAAGTGGGGCCTGCTCCTCACAGCCGGGAAGGGATACGGCATCGACGACCCCAACGGTGGCCTCGTCAGCGCCTGCGTCGTCACCGAGTACGGGCCGCAGCACCACCCCGTTCTCGCGGCCATCGGCATGGTGCTGGTCGCCGAACGGCATGCCCGCCGAGGCGTCGGACGCCACCTCATGCGGCACATCGTCTCGGCCATGGGTACCACCCCGCTGACGCTTCACGCGACTCCGAACGGCCGTCCGCTCTACGAGGAACTCGGCTTCAAGGCCACCGGCCGCGCCGAGATGGTCCGCGGGCATTTCATGCCCGGTGGGCCCGAGCCCGAGGTGGTCACACGTGCGGCCACCGCCGAGGACCTCCCTGCGATCCTCCGGCTCGACGAGGAGGTGTTCGGCGCCGACCGCACACCCGTCATCACGCGCCTGCCCGCCTTCGCCGACCGACTGCGCGTCGCCGAGGAGGATGGCCGACTCATCGGCTACGCGGCCGCCTGGCCCAACATGGAGACCCATGTCGTGGGCCCGCTGATTGCCAGGGACACGGAGACGGCAAAGGCACTCATTGCTTCTCTCGCCGCCCACACCGACCGCCCCCTGCGCACCGACATCGACGTACGGCACGAAGAGCTGCTGGCATGGGTGAAGGAGCGGGGGCTGGCGTCCGTCGCTTTCAACGCGGTCATGACGTACGGGATCCCGGAGCTGCCCGGCGACTGGACCGGACGATTTGCTCCGCTGACGGTGGCTGCGGGCTGAGCCGACCCCTGGGGGCGCCGGTGCGTAAGGTGCGGGGCATGGGAGATCTTGAAATACGGCCCGCTACGGCGGACGACGTGACCGCGATCGTCGCGATGCTCGCCGACGACCCTCTGGGAGCCCAGCGCGAGTCACCGGACGACCTGACCCCGTACCTGGCCGCGCTGGAACGTCTTGCGTCCGACCAGAACCAGCACCTGGTGGTCGCCGTTCGCGAGGGCCGCGTCGTCGGCACACTCCAGCTCACGGTCATCCCCGGTCTGTCGCGACGCGGCGCCGTCAGATCGATCATCGAGGGAGTCCGCATCCACGCCGACGAGCGCGGCAGCGGCTTGGGCACACAGCTCATCGAGTGGGCGATCGACGAGTCCCGGCGACAGGGCTGCCAGTTGGTCCAGCTGACCTCCGACAAGACCCGCAGCGACGCCCACCGCTTCTACGAGCGCCTCGGCTTCACGGCCTCACACGTGGGCTTCAAGCTCCATCTGTGAGGCCGTGGCTTGACGGGTCATGTTTCACGTGAAACAGCGTGTCTGCTGGACGCTCGCCTAGCGGATCCCCCGCCAGCCGTCCGGATCCACCCCACCGGGCACGGAAGCCTCTTCGTCGTACGGCTGACGCGTGAACACGAACGACCCGAGGTCCAGATGGCTCAGGGTCCCGTCCGGGCGCCGTACGGCCTTCAGGAGCTCTCCGGCGTAGTAGCCCTCCAGTCCGGTCCACGTACCGTCGCCGTTGGCCCTGAAACGCGAGCGGCGGCCACTTCCCGACAGCGGCTCCAGTGAGACAGCCCCGGCCGCCAGCCGCAGGGCGAACGCATGGGTTCCCCAGTACCACGGCCCCGCCAACTCCAGCACCGCCGCGTCGACTTCCGGCAGCGGCCGCCAGGGCTCAGGAATACGGGGCTCGGCCTCGGCCACGATCCGCACGAGATCGGCTCCGACGGTGGACAGCATCGGGCCGGACGTACAGTTGGCCAGGACCACAGCAGCGACGTCGTCCTCGACACTGAGGGTGAGGTTCGCCAGAAACCCCGGCAGTGAGCCGGAGTGCCCCACGAGCAGTCGGCCGTCCCGGTGCTGGATCTGCAGCCCCAGCCCGTAGGTGACTCCGTCCACGACATCCGCCGCTTCGGCCGGCGCAGCAGGCGTCCGCATCTCCCTCACGGTCTCGGCGCTCAGTACCCGGTCGTCGCCCTGCGCCAGGAAGGCAGCGAAGCGCGCCAAGTCACCCGTGGTGGACCAGAGTTGACCAGCGGGGGCCATCCGTCCGAGGTCCTCGGCGGGTTCGGGCAGCATTACATCGGCCCAGGGGTGCACGGCCCATCCACCCGCATGGGGAGCCTGAGGGTGACCACTCGTACGGTCGAGGCCCAGAGGTTCGAGCACTTCACGCCGAAGTACCTCTTCCCACGGTGCTGCACGCAGCTTCTCGACCAGCGCCCCCAGCACGGTGTAACCGGGGTTGGAGTAATGGAAGCGGCGGCCCACCGGATGCAGGAGAGGCTGCTCTCCCAGGATGTCGGAGAGTTCGGGACGCAGGGATCCAGGCGTGCGCTCCCACCACGGGGCGGGCGACTCCGCCGCCAACCCGCCCGTATGGGCGAGGAGGTCGGCGATGGTGGCCTCCCCCGCACCTGTTCCCGGCAGATGCTTCTCCAGCGGGTCACCGAGATCGAGCAGGCCCTCATCGCGCAACCGGAGCACCATAACCGCGGTGAAGGTCTTGGTGATCGAACCGATGCGGTACTGCACGGTCTCGTCCGGACCATGCCCGTCCACCGAGGTACGCGCGCCGTGCCACACGGGCCGCCCGTCCCTCACGACCGCCGCAACCAGGGACGGGGCACGTCCTTCGGCCTGCGCCACTGCGATCCGGTGCAGCAGTGCCCGACGCGTACCGGGGAGCAGCTCTTCCTGAGGTGTTGTCATGGCCCAAGTCCATCCCGCGGGACACTCGGCCGTCGAGTTCATTTGTCCAGGACCGGGGATCCGTCGGATCAGGTCTGCGCCATGTCCACGAACCGCGAGTAGTGGCCCTGGAAGGCGACCGTGATCGTCGCCGTCGGGCCGTTGCGGTGCTTGGCCACGATCAGGTCGGCCTCGCCCGCACGCGGTGACTCCTTCTCGTAGGCGTCCTCGCGGTGCAGCAGGATGACCATGTCGGCGTCCTGCTCGATGGAGCCGGACTCACGCAGGTCGGAGACCATCGGCTTCTTGTCCGTGCGCTGCTCCGGGCCACGGTTCAGCTGGGACAGCGCGATGACCGGGATCTCCAGCTCCTTGGCGAGGAGCTTGAGGTTACGGGACATGTCCGAGACCTCCTGCTGTCGGTTCTCGGCACGCTTGGAGCCACCGGACTGCATCAGCTGGAGGTAGTCGATGACGACCAGCCTGATGTCATTGCGCTGCTTGAGCCGGCGGCACTTGGCGCGGATCTCCATCATCGACAGGTTCGGAGAGTCGTCGATGAACAGCGGCGCGGCCGAGACGTCCGGCATCCGGCGGGCCAGCCGCGTCCAGTCCTCGTCGGTCATCGTGCCGGAGCGCATGTGGTGCAGGGCCACGCGGGCCTCGGCGGACAGCAGACGCATCGCGATCTCGTTGCGCCCCATTTCGAGGGAGAAGATGACGCTCGGAAGGTTGTGCTTGATCGACGCGGCCCGGGCGAAGTCGAGCGCGAGCGTGGACTTGCCCATCGCGGGACGGGCGGCGATGACGATCATCTGGCCGGGGTGCAGGCCGTTGGTCAGCGAGTCGAAGTCGGTGAAGCCCGTGGGCACACCGGTCATCTCGCCACTGCGGGAGCCGATCGCCTCGATCTCGTCGAGAGCGCCTTCCATGATGTCGCCGAGCGGGAGGTAGTCCTCGCTGGTGCGCTGCTCGGTGACCGCATAGATCTCGGCCTGGGCGCGGTTGACGATCTCGTCGACGTCGTCGTCGGCCGCGTATCCCATCTGGGTGATGCGGGTGCCTGCCTCCACCAGACGACGCAGGACCGCACGCTCGTGGACGATCTCCGCGTAGTACTCGGCGTTGGCCGCAGTCGGCACGGTCTGCACAAGGGTGTGCAGATACGATGCGCCACCGACCTTGTTGATCTCGCCGCGCTTGGTGAGTTCGGCAGCGATGGTGATGGGGTCGGCCGGCTCCCCCTTGGCGTAGACGTCGAGAATCGCCTGGAAGATCGTCTCGTGTGCCGGCTTGTAGAAGTCGTGACCCTTGAGAATCTCCACGACGTCGGCGATGGCGTCCTTGGACAGGAGCATGCCGCCGAGAACGGACTGCTCGGCATCGAGATCCTGGGGCGGGACTCGCTCGAAGGACGTACCTCCGCCGTCCCATTCGCCGCTGTCCCGGCCACGGTCGTGCTGCTCGTCACGGCCCCGGCCCCCGTCGCCGCGTCGGCGGGAGGCAGGCAGGCGATCGCTTGGACCGCTGTCGGCCCAGGGATCGTCCAAGGGCTCGGAAATACTCACCGAGCCACCTCCTCCCGTCCGCCGCCGGGCGGACCTAGCCATGCCCTCTGTTCTACGGCACGGCACTGACAAATGAGAGGCCCAACTCCGGTTGGTGCACGTCGGTTTTGGGCTGTTTTCCCTGCCGACGAACGGAGCGGGCGCCGGACCACGGTAGGCCTGCGGGCACCGTCAGCCAATCTGGTTATCCACAGGCCATGTGGACGACGGCCCGGATGCTGTGGAGAACTCTGCAAAACCTGTGCACGACACGGTGGACAGCCCTGTGAACAAGCAACAGCCTCTTCCATTACGACCGCCTTGACCTGCACTTTTCCCATCCACCGGCTGTGCAGAAGAAAAACTTCCCCAGTCGGGCCAAAATCGCTTCGAACGGCGCACGAAAGTCCACGCAGTCCGAAGTGACGTAAGGGGTGTAAAAGCTTTGCATCTATTACCTGTGGACGATTAGATTGGTGCTCATGACACAGGCTCCTGCGACCCCCAGGGTCACCCGGCGACAGCACGATCGAGAGATCATCGCGCTGGCCGTCCCGGCCTTCGGTGCACTCGTCGCCGAGCCCCTCTTCGTCATGGCCGACAGCGCGATCGTCGGCCACCTTGGAACGGCACAGCTCGCCGGCCTGGGCGTCGCCTCGGCCCTCCTCACGACAGCGGTCAGCATCTTCGTCTTCCTCGCGTACGCGACCACCGCGGCGGTCGCCCGACGAGTCGGTGCCGGCGACCTCCAGGCCGCCATCCGGCAAGGCATGGACGGCATCTGGCTGGCGCTTCTGCTCGGCGCTGCCGTCATCGCCGCCGTGCTGCCCACGGCACCGGCCCTTGTGGAACTCTTCGGCGCCTCGGACAGTGCGGCCCCCTACGCGACCACCTATCTGCGCATCTCGTCTCTCGGCATCCCCGCCATGCTCGTCGTCCTCGCCGCAACCGGTGTGCTGCGCGGGCTGCAGGACACCAAGACGCCTCTCCGCGTCGCCATCGCCGGTTTTGTGGCCAACGGCGCTCTCAACGCGGGCCTCGTATACGGCGCCGGTCTCGGCATCGCCGGCTCCGCCTGGGGAACCGTCATCGCGCAGTGCGGCATGGCAGCCGTCTACCTCACCGTGGTCGTCCGGGGAGCCCGCAGACACGGCGCCTCACTACGTCCCGACGCAGCGGGTATACGGGCCTCCGCACAAGCCGGCGTTCCCCTCCTGGTCCGCACGCTGTCACTGCGGGCGATCCTGATGATCGCCACAGCCGTCGCCGCCCGACTCGGCGACGCCGACATGGCTGCCCACCAGATCATCCTGTCCCTGTGGAGCCTGCTCGCCTTCGCCCTCGATGCCATCGCCATCGCCGGTCAGGCCATCATCGGACGCTATCTGGGCGCCGAGGACACCCGGGGTGCTCGCGATGCCTGCCGCCGCATGGTGCAGTGGGGAATCTCGGTCGGTGTCGTCCTCGGCGTCCTGGTGGTGGTCGCCCGGCCGGTCTTTCTGCCGCTGTTCACCAGCGACGCCGTGGTGAAGGACGCCGCGCTGCCCGCCCTGCTCGTAGTGGCTCTCTCCCAGCCGATCTGCGGCGTCGTCTTCGTTCTGGACGGTGTCCTGATGGGAGCCGGCGACGGCCCCTATCTGGCCTGGGCCATGGTGCTCACCCTTGCTGTCTTCGCCCCGTTGGCGTTGCTGGTCCCTGCACTCGGCGGCGGCCTCACCGCGCTGTGGGCAGCGATGACGCTGATGATGACGGTGCGCATGCTGACCCTTTGGCTGCGGACCCATTCGGGCCGTTGGATCGTCACAGGCGCCACCCGCTGACGTGTTTCACGTGAAACCGGCGTTTCACGTGAAACACGGGCGGTCCCGCGCTGAACCGGCGCACGAAGAAGGGGCCGCACCCTGCACGGGTGCCGCCCCTTCTCTCAGCTGTTCAGCCGAGCGCGGCGATCAGGCCGCGACAACCTCGATGTTGACCTTGGCGGCAACCTCCGGGTGCAGACGCACCGAAGTCTCGTGAGCGCCCAGCGTCTTGATCGGCGCGCCCAGCTCGATGCGGCGCTTGTCGACCTCGGGGCCACCGGAGGCCTTGATCGCCGAGGCGATGTCGGCCGGGGTGACGGAACCGAAGAGACGACCGGCGTCGCCGGAGCGAACGGCCAGACGGACCTTGACGCCCTCGAGCTGGGCCTTCACCTGGTTGGCCTGCTCGATGGTCTGGATCTCGTGGATCTTGCGAGCACGACGGATCTGCTCGACGTCCTTCTCGCCACCCTTGGTCCAGCGGATGGCGAACTTCCGCGGGATCAGGTAGTTGCGAGCGTAACCGTCCTTGACGTCGACGACGTCGCCCGCGGCACCGAGGCCGGAGACCTCGTGGGTGAGGATGATCTTCATGTTTCGGTCACCCTTCCCTTATCGCGCGGTGGAGGTGTAGGGCAGCAGCGCCATCTCACGGCTGTTCTTGACGGCCGTGGCGACGTCACGCTGGTGCTGCGTGCAGTTGCCGGTCACGCGGCGGGCACGGATCTTGCCGCGGTCGGAAATGAACTTCCGCAGCATGTTCGTGTCCTTGTAGTCCACGTACGTGACCTTGTCCTTGCAGAAAGCGCAGACCTTCTTCTTAGGCTTGCGCACAGGCGGCTTCGCCATGGTGTTTCTCCTGTGTGATCAAGAAGTTTGGGTACGACCCGCCCTCCGGCCAAAGGCCTAGAAGGGGGGCTCGTCCGAGTAGCCGCCGCCACCGCCGGAGTTTCCACCCCAGCCGCCGCCACCGCCGCCGCCCTGGTTGCCACCGGCGGGAGCGCCGGTCGCCCACGGGTCGTCGGCAGGAGCAGCTCCGCCGCCCTGCTGGCCGCCGCCGGAGTTTCCACCCCAGCCGCCGCCACCCTGGCCGCCACCGCCGCCGTAACCGCCCTGACCCTGCCCACCGCGGCCGGCGGTCTTGGTGACCTTGGCCGTGGCGTTGCGCAGGCTGGCGCCGACTTCCTCGACGTCCAGTTCGTAGACCGTGCGCTTGACGCCCTCCCGGTCCTCGTAGGACCGCTGCTTCAGCCGGCCCTGCACGATGACGCGCATGCCTCGCTGGAGCGACTCGGCGACGTTCTCCGCCGCCTGACGCCAGACCGAGCAGGTCAGGAACAGGCTCTCGCCGTCCTTCCACTCGTTCGTCTGACGGTCGAAGGTGCGGGGGGTGGACGCGACACGGAACTTCGCGACCGCCGCACCGGAAGGGGTGAAGCGCAGCTCGGGGTCGTCGACAAGATTGCCGACGACCGTGATGACGGTCTCGCCTGCCATGGGGGAACCTCTCGGCGGGTTTGCTGCTGGCTGCTTTGTGGTGCTGCTACTCGGATCCCGAGATCAACTGAGCGGGAGAGCTCAGTGGGTCTCGGGGCGGAGGACCTTGGTCCGGAGGACCGACTCGTTCAGGTTCATCTGGCGGTCGAGCTCCTTGACGACCGCAGGCTCGGCCTGCAGGTCGATGACCGAGTAGATGCCCTCGGGCTTCTTCTTGATCTCGTACGAGAGACGACGACGGCCCCAGGTGTCGACCTTCTCGACCTTGCCGTTGCCCTCACGGACGACGGTGAGGAAGTTCTCGATCAGGGGGGCGACAGCGCGCTCCTCCAGATCGGGGTCGAGGATGACCATCACCTCGTAGTGACGCATGTGGAACCCACCTCCTTTGGACTCAGCGGCCACGGTCGTTCCGTGGCAGGAGGGTCGTGATGCGTACGCAACGGTATCGGCCGCCACTGACAATCGGGGGTCGCGAGCGACATCCCCGGTCTGGCCTGGACGGTTCCCTGGCTCTGCCTGGGCAGACACCGGTGCAGACGCTACAGACTACCTGCACACCCGCTTCCGGTTGAAATCCGGCCGCGAGGACCGTCAATCTGTACACATCGGGTGTGCATGGCGCTACGATGCGCCGTCTTCCGCAGGAGGTGCCCCATGGCACAGGCATTGCGACCCAACACCGTCGGAGGCCTTTTCGCCACGGACGGAAAGCCCCACCCCATCCAGGACACGCTGCTCGCGGTGACCCTGGTTGTCGGAGTGACGGCGTTCGTGACCGGCTTCTTCCACAACCTGCACCTGCTCAGCTCCTGGGCCGGCCTGGTGGGGATCCTCACCGGTGCGTACGGCCAGTGGATCTCGGAGACGACCCGCGAGCGCTTCGGACTCATCCTGGGTCTCGGGGCCTCGGCGGTCGGCTTCTTCCTCGGCATGGCGCATGGCGGCCTCTTCGGCGGGGTCATCGGCTGAAGCCAGGGACACCGGCTCTCCAACCCCCCACAAAGCACCACTGAACGCCCCGGCGGCCAACAAGCCGGGGCGCAGGTTCCGTACGCCCAGTCGGGGCGCTCGCAAGGCGCAGTAGGCTTCGGCGCGAGAGCCGGAGCCCCTGTACCCATGGGGACACACCAGCCCGAGGAGCGCCCCGAATGAGCCTGACCCTGAGGACGATCAGCCGCGAGCAGCATCTGGCGTACATCCAGAGCCTGCCCTCGGCGAGCCACATGCAGGTTCCGGCCTGGGCCGATGTCAAGGCGGAGTGGCGCTCCGAGAGCCTCGGCTGGTTCGACGAGCGCACCGGCGAGATGGTCGGTGCGGGCCTCGTCCTCTACCGTCAACTGCCCAAGATCAAGCGCTACTTGGCCTATCTGCCCGAAGGCCCGGTCATCAACTGGTTCGCACCGAATCTGACCGAGTGGCTGGAACCGATGCTCGCGCACCTCAAGCAGCAGGGTGCCTTCTCCGTGAAGATGGGCCCGCCGGTGATCATCCGGCGCTGGGAGGCGGGCTCGATCAAGCAGGGCATCCAGAGCCCTGACGTGAAGCGGCTGCGTGACATCGAGGCCGACTTCATCGAGCCGCGCGCCTTCGAGGTCGCAGACAAGCTGCGCCGCATGGGCTGGCAGCAGGGCGAGGACGGCGGGGCCGGCTTCGGCGACGTACAGCCCCGCTATGTCTTCCAGGTGCCGCTGGCCAACCGCTCCCTGGAAGAGGTCCACAAGAACTTCAACCAGCTGTGGCGCCGCAACATCAAGAAGGCCGAGAAGGCCGGCGTCGAGGTCGTCCAGGGCGGTTACCAGGACCTCGAGGAATGGCAGAGGCTGTACGAGATCACGGCCGTGCGTGATCATTTCCGGCCGCGCCCGCTGTCGTACTTCCAGCGCATGTGGACGGCTCTCAACACCGAGGACCCCAACCGCATGCGGCTGTACTTCGCCCGGCACAACGGCGTGAATCTGTCGGCGGCGACGATGCTGATCGTCGGCGGGCACGTCTGGTACTCCTACGGCGCCTCCGACAACATCGGCCGTGAGGTCCGGCCCTCGAACGCGATGCAGTGGCGGATGCTGCGCGACGCATACGCACTCGGGGCGACCGTCTACGACCTGCGCGGCATCTCCGACTCCCTGGACGAGACCGACCACCTCTTCGGCCTGATCCAGTTCAAGGTGGGCACGGGCGGCCAGGCTGCCGAGTACCTCGGCGAGTGGGACTTCCCGCTCAACAAGCTGCTCCACAAGGCGCTCGACATCTACATGTCGCGCCGCTGAGACCCACCGGCCCCGGCCGTTTGATTCGATTGCCTCGACAAGTCCGACAGCTTCGTTCGCTTCCATACCTCTGATACACCGCAGCCACGAGAAAGGTTCCAGGTCCGGCCATGGCGCTCACGCTCTACGTCGACACCGCGCGCTGGCGTGCGCACCACAAGCACGTGCAGGACCAGTTCCCGGGGCTCGTCCCGGTCTGCAAGGGCAACGGCTACGGCTTCGGGCACGAGCGGCTGGCGGAGGAGGCCACACGGCTGGGCTCGGACGTCCTCGCCGTCGGCACGACGTACGAGGCCGCGCGCATCAAGGACTTCTTCGGTGGTGACCTGCTGGTGCTGACGCCGTACCGGCGCGGCGAGGAGCCCGTCCCGCTGCCCGACCGGGTCATTCGCTCGGTGTCGTCGGTGGACGGCGTGTACGGCCTCGTAGGAGCCCGTGTGGTCATCGAGGTGATGTCCTCGATGAAGCGGCACGGCATCAGCGCCCAGGACCTGCCGCAGCTGCACGCCGCCATTGAGAACGTCCGCCTCGAGGGCTTCGCCATCCATCTGCCGCTGGACCGCACGGACGGCTCCGACGCCGTCGAGGAGGTCATCGGCTGGATGGACCACCTGCGTGCTGCCCGCCTGCCCCTGCACACGATGTTCGTCAGCCACCTCAAGGCCGACGAACTCCACCGGCTGCAGCAGCAGTTCCCGCAGACGCGCTTCCGCGCCCGCATCGGCACCCGGCTGTGGCTGGGGGACCACGAGGCCACCGAGTACCGTGGCGCGGTTCTGGATGTCACGCGGGTCGGCAAGGGGGACCGTTTCGGCTATCGCCAGCAGAAGGCCGCCTCCGACGGCTTCCTGGTGGTCGTGGCGGGCGGCACGTCGCACGGGGTGGGTCTGGAGGCACCGAAGGCGCTGCACGGCGTCATGCCGCGTGCCAAGGGCGTCGCGCGGGCCGGTCTCGCCACCGTGAACCGGAACCTTTCTCCGTTCGTCTGGGGCGGCAAGCAGCGCTGGTTCGCGGAGCCTCCGCACATGCAGGTCTCCATCCTTTTCGTGCCGGCCGACGCACCGGAACCGAAGGTCGGCGAGGAGCTGGTGGCCCATCTGCGGCACACCACCACGCAGTTCGACCGCATCGTCGACCGCTGAGCGAAGGCGTCAGCCAACCGAAAGGGCCGTACACGGGAGCCTCCGTGTACGGCCCTTTCGCGCATCGAGCGGGACGGCCTCCACGGGCGCCCACCCTCACCGACGTCTGTTCGCTCAGAGCGAACCGTCCGTGGAAGGTGCCGCTCCATGGCTGCCCCACTCCACCTGCGGCCCGTCGAAGTGGGCCGCGTGCCGCGGCGGATGGGCCGCAGCGCCAAGAGCGAAGACGTCCTCGGCGCCGTCGAGCACACCCCCTGACGGGTCGTCGTCCCCGGCCCGGCGCACCGGATCCCGCTCCGGCATGAGGATGTCGCGCACGATGACACCGCACAGGTAGAGCGTCCCCAGCAGGTGCACGCCGATGGCCCAGTGGTAGCCGTCCTGCGGCAGCCCCTTGTGAGCGTCCCCGCTGGTCGTGTACGCGAGATACATCCAGATGCCCAGGAAGTACGCGACCTCGCACGCCTGCCAGATCAGGAAGTCCCGCCACTTCGGCCGAGCCAGCACAGCGAGCGGGACCAGCCACAGGACGTACTGCGGGGAGTAGACCTTGTTGGTGAGGATGAACGCCGCGACGATCAGGAAAGCGAGCTGGGCGAAGCGGGGGCGACGCGGAGCGGTCATGGTAAGCACGGCAAGGCCGACGAAACACAGCGCCACCAGAGCCGTGGCCAGGTTGTTGACGGTGTCGGTGCTGAGCGGGTCGGTCGAGTTCTGAGCCATGATCAGCCAGAACGACCCGAAGTCCACACCCCGGTCGTGGCTGAACTTGTAGAACTGCAACCAGCCGTCCCAGGCGAAGAGCATCACCGGCAGGTTCACGACGAACCAGGCGACGACTGTTCCTGCCACGGCCTTGCCGAAGTCCCGCCACTTTCCTGCACGCCAGCACAGCAAGAACAGCGGGCCCAGCAGGAACACGGGATAGAGCTTGGCCGCCGTGGCAAGCCCCAGGAGGACGCCGAACGCGAGTGGGCGGCTCCGGGACCACATCAGCATCGCCGCGGCCGTCAGAGCGACCGCCAGCAGGTCCCAGTTGATGGTGGCGGTCAACGCGAAGGCGGGCGCCAGGGCGACCAGCAGACCGTCCCAGGGGCGCCGGGCGTGCGTACGGGTCACGCAGACCGCGATCACGGCCGCGCACACCATCAGCATCCCGGCGTTGACCATCCAGTACCACTGCTCCTGGTCCTGGATGCTGCCGCTGCCCGGCGTGAGCCAGGAGGCGACTTCCATGAACACGCCGGTCAGCACGGGGTACTCGAGGTATGGCATGTCGCCGGAAAGCTTGTCGAAGTACGGCACAAGCCCGTCGGCGAAACCGCGTCCCTGATAGAGATGCGGAATATCCGAGTAGCACGCCTTCGTGTACTGCGAGCTGGCGCCGAAGAACCAGGCGCCGTTGTAGCAGGGCGCCTTCTGGATCAGTCCGAGGGCGAACATGCCGATCGCCACGAGCGCGACGACCCGCACCGGAGTCCACCAGGACGTCCCGAGCAGGGCACGCCGCCCGAGGGGGCCGCCGATCAGCTCGCTGCCGGACGCGGCGACCTCGTCCTCCTTGGTCGGCCGCACCGGGTCCTGGTCGTGCACGCTCGCTTGCGTCGATTCTGCGCTGGCCATGCCGCACATCCTGCCGTACGCGTCTAGGAATACCCCGAGGGCCGCCGCAACCACTCAGCTGCGGCGGCCCCTGTTTCACGTGAAACATCGACATGTTTCACGTGAAACGCCCGTGTCGGGTGCTACGACGACTAGCCGGCCGGCCCTCCGAAGAGCCCTCCGTTGCCGTTGCCTCTGTTGTTTCCGGTCCCGGATGTGTCCGTGGCCGTCGGCGACGAGGTCACACCTCCGTCGGTGCCGCCGGTGTCCGTACCTCCGGTGTTCGTGCACTGCCAGGCGAACCTGCACGACTCGCTCGCCGAGGGCGACGGGCTGGTCAGCGTCGTGCTGGGGGACGGGCTGGGACTCGGGCTGGTCAGTGTCTGGCTGGGCGTCGGAACGGGGGACGTGCTCGGCACGTCGTTGATGACTTCACCGATGGGTTCCGGGGTCGGGAAGTCCTTCGCCGGCTCCCCATTCAAGGCCTCCGCCATGTAGTCGTGCCAGATTTCGGCCGGGAACGAGGCACCGTGGATCTTCTTCTGACCGCCCGTTCCGTACATCTCCAGGAAGGTGCGGTTCTTCTCCGACTCGTCGTCGTTGTAGCGGAACATCGTGATTGACGTGGACAGCTGCGGGGTGTAGCCCACGAACCAGGCGGACTTGTTGCCGTCGGTGGTACCCGTCTTGCCGGCCACCTGTCGGCCGGGCAGTTGGGCGGCGGTACCCGTACCCTTGTCGACCACGGTCTTGAGCACGTCGGTGACGTTGTCGGCGACCTTCGCGGTGAACGCGTCGTTGGGCTTGTCCGTGTGGGTGTAGACCGTGCCGTCCTGGCTCGTGACCTTCGTGACGGAGAACGGCTCACGCTGCTGACCGCTGGCCGCGAAGGTGGCGTAAGCACCCGCCATACGGATCGCACTCGGGTCGGAGATACCGATCGAGAACGACGGATAGCTGGTACCGGCCAGGCTGTTCTCCTTGAGGCCGGCGTCCATGGCCGCCTCCTTCACCTTGTCCAGCCCGACATCCATGCCGAGCTGCACATAAGCGGAGTTCACAGACTCCCGCATCGCCTCACGCAAGTCGATCTGGTACTTGGGTGGGCTGCCGTACGACTCGTTGCCGTCGTTGTTCTGGCGCCAGATATTCCCCTTGTGGTCCTTCCAGAGGTTGCCGTCGTATTCCTTGATCTTGAGCTTGTTCTCACCGCTGTACAGGCTCTTCGGGGAGACCTGGGTGCGTTCGTCCTGCGCCTGCTCCGGGCCGAGGCTCTTGTCCCGCACACCCCACTTCATCGCCGCCGCCAGCACGAACGGCTTGAACGTCGAACCGACCTGGGCGCCGGTGACGTCGGCGTTGTTGGTGAAGTGTTTGGTCGCGTCCTCACCGCCGTAGATGGCCTTGATGGCGCCGGTCGTCGGATCCACGGAAGCGCCGCCGAACTGGACGTGTGTGTCCGTCTTGGGGCGTTCCTTGGGCTTGATGTTGGCCTTCTGAACGTTCTTGACCGAGGCCTCGAGTTCGTTGACCTTCTTCTTGTCGAAGGTCGTGTAGATCGAGTAGCCGCCCCGCTGCAGGTCGTTGGCGGTGATATTCGTGTTGTTGATCAGATACGCCTTGGCCAGGTCCACGAGGTAGCCGACCTGGCCGGCGAGCTGGGTGTTCGACCGTGGGTTCTTCACGTCGGGAAGCGTGGTGTATTTCGCCCGGGTCGCCGCGTCCAGGTGGTGGTACTGGACCATCTTGTCGAGCGTGTTCTGCATCTGGCGCAGCGCACGCTTGCTGTTGGCCTCCTGCGTGGCCGCCGGATCGATGGAGGTCGCGCCCGCCGGGTCGTAGTAGGTGGCGCCCTTGAGCATCGCCGCCAGGAACGCGCACTCGCCCGGGTTCAGGTCGACGGAGTCCTTGTTGAAGTACGCGCGAGCGGCCGCCTGGATGCCGTAGGCGCCGCGCCCGTAGTAAGCGGAGTTCAGGTAGCCGGCCATGATCTCGTCCTTCGAGACCGTGGCGCCCACCTTTATCGAGATGAAGATCTCTTTGAACTTACGCGTGATCGTCTGCGACTGGTCGTCCAGCCGCGCGTTCTTCACGTACTGCTGGGTGATGGTGGAGCCACCCTGCGTCTGGCCACCCCGGGCCATGTTGAACACGGCGCGGGCGATGCCCTTCGGGTCGATGCCGCTGTCGGTGTAGAAGGTCTTGTTCTCCTGCGAGACCACGGCGAACTGCATCGCCTTGGGGATCTGCGAGAGGTTGACGATCTGGCGGTTCGTCTCACCACCCGTGGCGACCATCTGGCTGCCGTCCGACCAGTAGAAGACGTTGTTCTGCGCTGTCGCAGTGTCGGCGACATTCGGGACGCTCACCATGGCGTACCCGATGCCCGCCACTGCCACCAGGCCGGCGATGAAGCCGATGAACAGGCCCGTCACCAGCTTCCACGACGGCACCCAGCGCGCGACACCGTACTTGCCCGCCCGTGGATAGTCGATGATCCGCTTCTTGCCGGGGGGAGCCGCGCGCCCCCTTCCGCCCCCGGGCCCGTCCGGGCCGCCCGGTGCGCCGCGTCGACCTCCGCGGCCGGGCTCGGCCGCTCTGCGACGGCCGCCTCCACTTCTCTGTGCCGCGCGGCGGGCTTCGGCGCGGCCGCCGTACGACCGCTCCTCGTCAGTCGACCCCTGGCCCAGTCCGTAATCGGAGGGGGACCCGGTTGCGCCTCGCGGTGCCGCGCGGCGGCCGGAGGACGAGCCGGACTGGCCGCGTCGGGCCGCGGCACGTCCGCCTCCCTGCGGCTGCGGCGGTTTGCGACGGTGCTCGCTCATCGAACGACTACTCCTCGGGCAGGCGCACCTTTGCGCGCCTGGAAACGGCGGCTGGTTTCCGGTCCCCCCGAAGTACGGATGTGGTCGATCCCGCATTCACCCGTACCGCGCCGGGAGCCTTGACACCCCCTGGCGTCACTCGGCTCCCGGTGCTTTGCATGCCGCACAGACTACGCACCGCCAAAACCCACTGAGCCCCAGAGTTCACCCCAAATCAGGCAACTTGCCTCGGATGAATAAGTGATGTGATCCCGTTCACCGTCTCCCCACTTGTCGCATCCGGAAGGCCGTTCTATCGTCATGATGTATCGAGTCGATACATCGGAGCGAGATACGGCAAGGAGGCGAGCGGATGAGCCGGCGTTCCGGGATCCTTGAGTTCGCCGTACTCGGCCTGCTCCGCGAGTCCCCGATGCACGGCTATGAGCTGCGGAAACGACTCAATACATCACTGGGTGTGTTCCGTGCGTTCAGCTACGGAACGCTCTATCCCTGCCTCAAGACGCTGGTCGCCAACGGCTGGTTGATCGAAGAGCCGGGGCACACCGCCGAGGACGCCCTCGCGGCGCCGCTCGCCGGGCGTCGCGCCAAGATCGTCTACCGGTTGACGGCGGAAGGTAAGGAGCACTTCGAGGAGCTGCTCTCGCAGACGGGCCCCGACGCGTACGAGGACGAACACTTCGCCGCCCGTTTCGCCTTCTTCGGGCAGACGTCGCGCGACGTACGCATGCGCGTGCTGGAGGGCCGCCGCAGCCGGCTGGAGGAACGCCTGGAGAAGATGCGCGCCTCCCTCGCGCGCACCCGGGAGCGCCTCGACGACTACACGCTTGAGCTCCAGCGCCACGGGATGGAGTCCGTGGAGCGCGAAGTGCGC
Source organism: Streptomyces sp. NPDC002092 (assembly GCF_053593775.1). Classification (NCBI taxonomy): domain Bacteria; kingdom Bacillati; phylum Actinomycetota; class Actinomycetes; order Kitasatosporales; family Streptomycetaceae; genus Streptomyces; species Streptomyces sp. NPDC002092. The sequence goes on along the minus strand of NZ_JBSFDG010000002.1, from coordinate 593,669 downwards.
TGGCTGAACGAGCTCATCGAGAGCGAGCGGGCCGGACGGGACCTGAAGGGACCCGCCTCCGGGGGGTCCGCTCAGCAGAACAACACATCTGGAGCGCGGGGCGTCCTGCCCCGTCCCGGGGACACCCCCGGGACGGATACGCCCGGCGACACCGCCACGTGAGAGTCCAGTCAGGGCCTCACTCGTACACACAGGGAGCAACCGGAATGGGTTCGGTTCGCGTAGCCATCGTCGGTGTGGGCAACTGCGCCGCGTCGCTGGTTCAGGGAGTCGAGTACTACAAGGACGCCGACCCGGCGTCCAAGGTCCCCGGCCTGATGCACGTCCAGTTCGGCGACTACCACGTCCGTGACGTCGAGTTCGTCGCCGCCTTCGACGTCGACGCGAAGAAGGTCGGCCTCGACCTCGCGGACGCCATCGGCGCCTCCGAGAACAACACCATCAAGATCTGCGATGTGCCCACCTCCGGTGTCACCGTCCAGCGCGGCCACACCCTCGACGGTCTCGGCAAGTACTACCGCCAAACCATCGAGGAGTCCGACGCCGATCCCGTCGACGTCGTCCAGGTCCTCAAGGACAAGCAGGTCGACGTCCTCGTCTGCTACCTGCCCGTCGGCTCCGAGGACGCGGCGAAGTTCTACGCCCAGTGCGCCATCGACGCCAAGGTCGCCTTCGTCAACGCCCTTCCGGTCTTCATCGCCGGCACCAAGGAGTGGGCGGACAAGTTCACCGAGGCTGGCGTCCCGATCGTCGGTGACGACATCAAGTCGCAGGTCGGCGCCACCATCACGCACCGCGTCATGGCGAAGCTGTTCGAGGACCGGGGCGTCGTCCTGGACCGCACGATGCAGCTGAACGTCGGCGGCAACATGGACTTCAAGAACATGCTCGAGCGCGACCGCCTCGAGTCCAAGAAGATCTCCAAGACGCAGGCCGTCACCTCCCAGATCCCCGACCGGGACCTCGGCGAGAAGAACGTCCACATCGGCCCGTCCGACTACGTCGCCTGGCTGGACGACCGCAAGTGGGCCTACGTCCGCCTCGAGGGCCGCGCCTTCGGTGACGTCCCGCTGAACCTGGAGTACAAGCTCGAGGTCTGGGACTCCCCGAACTCCGCGGGTGTCATCATCGACGCCCTGCGCGCCGCGAAGATCGCCAAGGACCGGGGCATCGGCGGCCCGATCCTGTCGGCCTCCAGCTACTTCATGAAGTCCCCGCCGGTCCAGTACTTCGACGACGAGGCCCGCGAGAACGTCGAGAAGTTCATCAAGGGTGAGGTCGAGCGCTAAGCGCTGACACAACTGCTCCTGCCAGGGCATAGAGGGTCCCCGGGTTGCCCGCCCGGGGATCCTCCCCGTATGTGAGGCTGTGCCCCATGGCCGTCGTCCGTGATCTGCGCGCTCTTCTGCGCTTCGCGAACTTCCGGCGCCTGCTCGCCATACGCCTGCTCTCCCAGGGCGCCGACGGCGTCTACCAGGTCGCACTCGCCGCCTACGTCGTCTTCTCGCCGGAGAAACAGACCTCGGCCACCTCGATCGCCTCCGCCATGGCGGTCCTGCTGCTCCCGTACTCCCTGGTGGGCCCCTTCGCAGGCGTCCTCCTGGACCGCTGGCGCCGCCGCCAGGTCTTCCTCTACGGCAACCTGCTGCGCGCCCTGCTGGCGTCGGCGACGGCCGTCCTGATCCTCAGTCACGCCCCGGACTGGCTCTTCTACGCCTCGGCGCTGTGCGTGACCGCGGTCAACCGCTTCGTCCTCGCGGGGCTGTCCGCCGCACTGCCGCGCGTCGTCGATGCCGAGCGGCTGGTGATGGCCAACTCCCTTTCCCCGACCGCGGGTACGCTCGCCGCGACCGCGGGCGGCGGTCTCGCCTTCGTCGTACGGCTGGTGGTGGCGGACTCCGACGCCGCCGTGGTCCTGCTGGGCGCCTTCCTGTACCTGTGCGCGGCGCTCGCGTCGCTGCGCCTGGCACCGGAACTGCTCGGTCCGGAAGCCGAGTTGGTGCGGCCGAGACTGGCCACGGCACTCACCGGCACGGCCCGCGGCCTGACGGCAGGTGTACGACACCTCGCCGCACCGCCGCGCCGGGAGGCCGCCTGGGCACTCGTCACGATGACCCTGATGCGGTTCTGCTACGGCGCGCTGCTGGTCATGCTGTTGATGCTGTGCCGGTACACCTTCGCCTCGACCACGGACGACGGACTGCGTCTGCTGGGGCTGGCGTTGGGGACTTCTGCCGCCGGCTTCTTCGCGGCGGCCGTGGTGACGCCCTGGGGTGCGGGACGCCTCGGGCCGGGCCGCTGGATCGTGGTGTGCGCCACGGCGGCCGCCGTCCTGGAGCCTGCCCTCGGTCTTCCCTTCTCCGCCGCTCCGATGCTGGTCGCCACGTTCGTCCTCGGCCTCACCACCCAGGGCGCGAAGATCGCGACAGACACGCTCGTGCAGTCTTGCGTGGACGACGGCTTCCGGGGCCGGATCTTCTCCGTCTACGACGTCCTGTTCAACGTCGCCTTCGTCGGCGCCGCAGCTGTAGCAGCGCTGATGCTGCCACCGGACGGCCGCTCCGTCCCACTCGTGGTCACCGTCGCCGTTGTCTATGGGATGGTTGCTGGAGCTATGGCCCGCTTTGAGCGCGGGTGAGTGTCACATCAAGGCCACAGAGTCCCTCCGGGTTACAGAAGTGTCAGTGGCGGCCGATAACTTACCGGGGTCTTACGCGGCTCTTATGCCGGCCGCTCACCAACTCTTCAGGGGGACCCACAAGTGACCACTCCGCCCCAGGGCCAGAACCCGTTCGCACAGGGCCAGCAGCCCTACGGCCAGCCCCAGGACCAGGCACCGTACCCGCCGCAGGGCTCCGCGCCGTATCCGCCCCAGGGCAGCTACCCGCAGCAGCCGGGTCAGCCCGGGTTCCCGCTGCCGGGGGCGATGCCGTATGCGCCGGTTCCGCCGCAGCGGCCGAAGCGGGGCGTCAAGCAGTACCTGCGCGTTGGGGTCGTCATCGCCGCTCTCATAGCCGCGGGAGTCGGCTGGTTCGCGAGCCGTCACGACCCCGACACCGCCAAGGTCGGCGACTGCATGAGCATCAGCAACCCGGAGAGCACCACCGACCCGGGCCTGAAGGTCGTGGACTGCAGCAGCTCGGAGGCCAAGTACAAGGTCGCCCAGAAGAAGAGCGACGACTCCGGCTGCGACCGCACCAAGTACGCCCAGTACACGGAGACCGGCAGGAGTGACTTGACCCTCTGCCTCACCCCGTACTCCGCCAACTAAGGGCTTACCCATACGCGTGGGGCGGTGTTTCACGTGAAACACCGCCCCACCGCGCATCCGGGGTCATGTTTCACGTGAAACATGACCCCGTTTCACAGCCTCAGCTGCGCTCAGCCCACCATTCCATGAGCGCCGCAACCGCCACACCATGCTCCATCGGCCCGTTCTCCAGCCGCAGCTCCAGCAGGAACTTGTACGCCTGGCCGATGGCCGGCCCCGGGCCGATTCCCAGGATCTCCATGATCTGGTTGCCGTCGAGGTCGGGACGGATCGCGTCCAGTTCCTCCTGCTCCTGGAGCTGAGCGATGCGCTCCTCCAGACCGTCGTACGCCCGCGACAGCGCCGCCGCCTTGCGCTTGTTCCGCGTCGTGCAGTCCGAGCGGGTCAGCTTGTGGAGGCGGTCGAGGAGAGGACCCGCGTCACGGACGTAGCGGCGGACCGCCGAGTCCGTCCACTCTCCGGTGCCGTAGCCATGGAAACGCAGGTGGAGTTCGACCAGACGCGAGACGTCCTTCACCAGCTCGTTGGAGTACTTGAGAGCCGTCATACGCTTCTTGGTCATCTTCGCACCGACCACCTCGTGGTGGTGGAACGAGACCCGGCCGTCCTGCTCGAAGCGGCGGGTGCGCGGCTTGCCGATGTCGTGCAACAGCGCGGACAGGCGGAGAGTCAGGTCCGGCCCGTTCTCCTCCAGCGCGATCGCCTGTTCCAGGACGATCAGCGTGTGCTCGTAGACGTCCTTGTGCCGATGGTGCTCGTCACGCTCCAGCCGCAGGGCCGGCAGCTCAGGCAGCACATGGTCCGCGAGACCGGTCTCGACCAGCAGCGTCAGGCCCTCGCGCGGGTTCGCGGACAGAATCAGCTTGTTCAGCTCGTCCCGTACCCGCTCGGCCGAGACGATCTCGACGCGGCCGGCCATCTCCTTCATGGCCGTCACGACCTCAGGGGCCACTTCGAAGTCGAGCTGCGCGGCGAAGCGCGCGGCCCGCATCATCCGCAGCGGATCATCGGAGAAGGACGCCTCAGGAGTCCCGGGGGTGCGCAGGACCCGTGCAGCGAGGTCGTCCCGTCCGCCGTGCGGGTCGATGAACTTCTTCTCCGGAAGCGCGAGGGCCATCGCGTTGACGGTGAAGTCGCGCCGGACGAGGTCTTCGTCGATGGAGTCTCCGTACGACACCTCGGGCTTGCGCGACGTCCGGTCGTAGGCCTCCGACCTGTAGGTCGTCACCTCGATCTGGAAGCCGTCCTTCTGCGCCCCGACGGTACCGAAGGCGATGCCCACCTCCCACACTGCATCCGCCCACGGGCGGACGATCTTGAGGACGTCCTCGGGGCGGGCGTCGGTCGTGAAGTCGAGGTCGTTGCCGAGCCGGCCCAGCAGCGCGTCCCTGACCGAGCCGCCGACCAGGGCGAGCGAGAACCCGGCCTTCTGGAAACGGCGGGCGAGGTCGTCGGCGACAGGATCCACCCGCAGCGGTTCACTCGGCACGCGGTGCGGCTCCTGGCTCGGGGCGCTGAGATTGGCTTCGTTGGCGTTCGGCACAACAGAAGAGGGTACGTGGCCCGGGCGACCGCAAGCGCCTCCATTAAACCTCCACGGACACCTCAGGAGATACGCGCACAAGCACTGCTCTTGCGGCGTACAGGTCGCGCTTCTCTCTATACATGCAGATAAAGGACAGGTCGGCCCTGGCTCCCGATCTTGTGCGGCAGTCCGCGGCACTTCCCCTCAGCGCGCATCGTTACCATGCGTGGACGCACATTCCGACGACCACTGACGACGACGAGGGACGGACGAGCGCGTGGCCGAGGCGGCAGACTTCCAGGGGACGAATCCCTCACCTGCCCGCCGGTGGCTGCGGCGCACCGGAGCACTGCTCGCAGGAGCGCCTCTGCTGGCCGGTCTCCTCCAGCTGCCCGCCGCGGCTTCCGCGAACGCGGCTGGTCAGACCGCCGCGCAGGACGCCTCAGGTTCGGGTTCGGTGGCCGTCGCCCTCGACTCCCTCAGCCCCGAGGTCCCCACGGACGGGGACACCCTGACCGTGTCAGGCACCGTGACCAACAACGGCAAGCAGGCGGTCACCGGCGCCCATGTGGGACTGCGCGTGGGCCCTGAGCTGAACACGCGCTCGGCCGTGGCGGACGTCGCCCAGGACAGTGGCAGCCTCCAGGGCGCGACCGGCTCGGAGATCGGCGGCAAGTACGTCGAGAAGTTCTCCCAGCTCACTCCGGGCGTCGCCGAACCCTTCAGCATCTCCGTGCCGGTCGACAAGCTGAACCTCGGTGACGACGGGGTCTACCAGTTCGCCGTCTCGCTGTCCGGCCAGACTGCCGCACAGCCGTGGGACCAGGTCCTCGGAATCCAGCGGACCCTCCTGCCCTGGCAGCCCGACGAGGCCGGCACCAAGACGAAGACGACCTTTCTGTGGCCGCTTGTGTCCACCGTCCACATGACGGCGGAGACGGGATCGAACGAGCAGCAGACACCGGTCTTCCTCAATGACGATCTCGCCAAGGAGATCTCTCCGGGCGGCCGCCTGGACGAGATGCTGTCCTTGGGCGAGAGCCTCGACGTCACGTGGGTGATCGACCCGGATCTGCTGGCCTCGGTCGATGCGATGACCCGCAGCTATCGGGTCCGGGCCGCCGGCAACACCACCACGGCGGGCACGCACCAGGCGGTCGCCAAGCAGTGGCTCGCCGAGCTGCAGAAGGCGGTGGCCGACAAGGAGGTCGTCGCGCTCCCCTTCGCCGACCCGGACCTCGCCTCACTCGCCCACAACGGCACGAGCGTGACCGGTTCTCTGAGCCACCTCAAGGAGGCCACCGACGTCGTCGCCAACACGGTGGAGCCGATCCTTCATGTGAAACCGACCACGGACTTCGCCTGGCCCGTGGACGGCGCCGTCGATCCGTCGATCGTGAAGGTCGCCACCTCCGCCGGCGCCGACCAGGTCATCGCGCGCAGCGACAGCCTCCAGGAGACCGGCGGCCTGTCCTACACCCCCTCCGCAGCACGCCCGATCGGCGGCGGCACCACGGCGGTGGTCGCGGACGCCCGCCTGTCGGAGGCGTTCGAAGGAGACCTCACGTCGGCCTCTGACAGCACCCTCGCCGTGCAGCAGTTCCTTGCCCAGAGCCTGGCGCTCAACCTGCAGACGAACCAGCAGCGCAGCATCGTCGTCGCTCCGCAGCGCATGCCCACGACCCACCAGGCCCAGGCCATGGCCGACGCGCTGTCGGCCCTCCAGGACGGCAACTGGTCCGAGGTCCAGAAGCTCACATCGGCCGCCAAGGCCAAGCCGGACCCGGGTGCCACGACGACGGTGCCGTCGACGTCCGCGTATCCGTCCTCGCTGCGCAAGCAGGAGCTGCCGCGCTCGGCCTTCGAGGAGATCGCGACCACACAGGACGAACTCGACAACTTCAAGGTGATCCTCAGCGACGAATCCCGCGTGGTGACCCCCTTCGGGCGCGCCATGAACCGCGGGATGTCCACGTCCTGGCGGGGCAGCGCGGCCGCCGCGGCGAGCTTCCGCAACGACGTCGACAGCCACCTCACCGATCTGACCGGCCAGGTCAAGCTGATCGACAAGTCCGACACCAAGCTCTCCGGACGCAGCGCCACCATCCCCGTGACCGTCCAGAACAATCTGGTACAGGGTGTCCAGCACCTGACGCTGCGCCTCACCTCGACGAGCCCCACCCGCCTCCAGATCGGCGGCCATGCCTACCAGGAGCAGGCAGTCACGGTCTCCGGCGGGCACAGCCAGACGGTGAAGTTCACCACGACGGCCAAGGCCAACGGCCAGGCCACGGTGGTCGCCCAGCTGTACACGGAGGACGGCCAGGAATACGGCCACGCCGTCACCTTCGACGTCAAGGTCACCGAGTTCACGGCCACCGTGATGCTGGTCATCGGCGGCGGCTTCCTCCTGCTCGTCCTCGCCGGCTTCCGGATGTACACGCAGCGCAAGCGCGCGGCCGCCCGTGAGGCCGAGGAGGGCGGTCCCGACGAGGCCGGCGAACCCGCCGAGGGGCCGGAGAACCCCGACGGCCCCGAAGGCCGTCTCAAGGAGGAGTCCGGCACCGACGCCCGGGCAGACGACCCTGAGCAGCCGAGTGACCCGACACCGGACACCGCACCGGAAAGCACCGACCCGTCCGGCACGGGTGAGAGAGTGGACCGTTGAGGATGTCGTGGCCGGTGGGCCCGGGACGATGAGGTGGGGTAACCATGAACGCGCCGTACGACGGTGACCGCGGCCAGGCCGCGGGCAGCTCGGGCCCCCCCGAGGGCCCGCTGCCCGAGCACGGCCAGGTACCGCCGCAGCCCCCCGCGGACATGTACCTCCAGGACGCCTACGACCAGGACCCCTACCGGGAACAGGACCTCTCCGCGCAGGACCCGGTCGCCGAGGCCCTCTACGACCGTGCCGCGCATCCCCCGCCGCCCCCGGGTACCTACCAGCCGCAGCAACCGCTGTACTCCCAGCCACCTCAGTCCCCGTACGCCCCCGACTCCCGTGTCTGGGCCCAGACACCGGCGCCGGAGCCGGACGGCCCGAGCCAGTACCTGCCGTACGGCGACGATCCCCGTACGACGCAGTATGTGGGCGTCGACGACCTGGTCACCCGGGCGGGCGAGGAGCGTCACGAGCCGGACGCCTTCGCGCATCTCTTCCGGGACCAGCAGAACGGCGGATACCCCCCTTCGGATCCCCCGTCCGTGCCCGGCCCGGCGGCCGCGCCGGGTGCGTCCTCCCCGCCCCCGCAGTACCAGGCTCCGGCGGCGCCCACGCCCGCGACCGACCAGACCATGAACCTCGGCACCACGCCGCCCGCGGCTCCGGTGCCCCCGGCAGCTCCTGTGGCCCCGGCGAAGAAGGGCGGGGGCCTGCTCAAGTCGAGCGCCGTGATGGCCGCGGGCACGATGGTCTCCCGCCTCACCGGCTTCATCCGCTCCGCACTGATCGTCTCGGCGCTGGGTGTCGGTCTGCTCGGTGACACCTTCCAGGTCGCCTACCAGCTGCCCACGATGATCTACATCCTGACCGTCGGCGGCGGCCTCAACTCGGTGTTCGTGCCACAGCTCGTGCGGGCCATGAAGGAGGACGAGGACGGCGGCGAGGCCTACGCCAACCGTCTGCTGACCCTGGTCATGGTGGCGCTGGGTGCCCTCACTGTCCTCGCTGTCCTCGGCGCGCCGCTCCTGATCCGCCTGCTGTCGGACTCGGTGGCCAGCGACCCGGCGGCCAACGAGGTGGGCGTCACCTTCGTCCGCTACTTCCTGCCCTCGATCTTCTTCATGGGCGTCCATGTGGTGATGGGTCAGATCCTCAACGCCCGCGGGAAGTTCGGCGCCATGATGTGGACGCCGGTCCTGAACAACATCGTCATCATCGTGACGCTCGGCATGTTCATGTGGGTGTACGGCACAGCGGCCGACTCCGGGATGAAGGTCACCACCATCCCGCCGGAGGGCCAGCGGCTCCTCGGCATCGGCGTGCTGCTCGGCCTCGTCGTCCAGGCGCTGGCGATGATCCCGTACCTGCACGAGACCGGGTTCCGGCTGCGGCTGCGGTTCGACTGGAGGGGCCACGGCCTCGGCAAGGCCGTGACACTCGCCAAGTGGACCGTCCTGTTCGTCCTCGCCAACCAGGCCGGCGCGATCGTCGTCTCCCAGCTGTCCACCTCGGCCGGCAAGGCCTCACCCGTCGACGGCACCGGCTTCGCCGCCTACGCCAACGCCCAGCTGATCTGGGGCCTGCCGCAGGCCATCATCACCGTCTCCCTGATGGCCGCACTGCTGCCGCGCATCTCGCGCTCGGCGGCGGAGGACGACAGCGGCGCCGTCCGCGACGACATCTCCCAGGGCCTGCGCACCACGGCCGTCGCCATCGTGCCGATCGCCTTCGGCTTCCTCGCCCTCGGCATCCCGATGTGCACGCTGATCTTCGGCTCCTCCGGGGTCAGCGAGGCCACCAACATGGGCTTCATGCTGATGGCGTTCGCCCTCGGCCTGATCCCGTACTCCGTGCAGTACGTCGTCCTGCGCGCGTTCTACGCCTACGAGGACACCCGGACCCCCTTCTACAACACGGTCATCGTGGCCGCGGTCAACGCAGGTGCCTCCGCGCTGTGTTACGTCGCCCTGCCGCCCCGCTGGGCCGTGGCCGGCATGGCCGCCTCGTACGGCCTCGCCTACGCGATCGGCGTCGGCGTCGCCTGGAACCGGCTGCGCAAGCGGCTCGGCGGCGACCTGGACGGCGCCCGCGTCCTGCGCACGTACGCCAGGCTCTGCATCGCCTCGGTGCCCGCAGCGGCCCTCAGCGGCGCCGCCTGCTACGAGATCGGCCACACGCTCGGCCAGGGCGTCGTCGGATCCCTCGCGGCCCTGGTGGCGGGCGGCGCGGTGCTGCTCGGGATCTTCTTCCTGGCCGCCCGGAAGATGCGCATCGAGGAGCTGAACTCACTGGTCGGCATGGTCCGCGGGCGTCTGGGGCGCTGACGCGGGGGTACGCGCACAACCATCGTCCGCCACCGTGTGTCGTGCATAGCGGCGGACTGTGGGCACAATTGGTTTCGGCGTCGGACAGCGCGCACGGGTGTTGGCCGGCGCGCATTGAATGGGGAGGCAGGAACGACGGTGGCGGAACGGAGCACGGCTGCCGTCGACGTGGCAGACACCAGCGGCGACCAACCGCTGACCGCAGAGGCGGACCAGTCCACGGCCGACGGGGTGGCCCAGAACCGGGAGCGGGACACGGAGATCGACGAGGCACAGGGGAGTGGCGGGACAGAAGGTCCCGGGAAGGCCTCACCACCCGAGCTGCACAGCGGCCACAAGCTCGCCAGACGGTACCGGCTCGAGGAGTGCGTCACCCGTCTGGACGGATTCAGCAGTTGGCGTGCCGTGGACGAGAAGCTTCGCCGGGCCGTCGGCGTCCACATCCTGCCCGCGGACCATTCACGGGCACGTTCGGTGCTGGCCGCGGCCCGCTCCTCGGCGCTGCTCGGTGACCCTCGCTTTGTCCAGGTGCTGGACGCGGTCGAGGAGAACGACCTCGTCTACGTCGTCCACGAGTGGCTGCCCGACGCCGCCGAGCTGACCACCCTGCTCGCCTCCGGTCCGCTGGAGCCGCACGACGCCTACCAGATGGTCAGTCAGATCGCCTCCGCGATGGCGGCAGCCCACCGCGAGGGCCTGGCCCATCTGCGGCTGAACCCCAACGCCGTGCTGCGTACCTCCAGCGGCCAGTGGCGCATCCGCGGCCTCGCCGTGAACGCCGCGCTGCGCGGCATCAGTTCGGACACCCCGCAGCGCACCGACACGGAGTCCGTCGGCGCGCTCCTGTACGCGGGGCTCACCCAGCGCTGGCCGTACGAGAACGACGCGTACGGTCTGGCGGGGCTGCCCAAGGACGTCGGTCTGATCGCACCCGACCAGGTGCGGGCCGGTGTCCACCGCGGCCTGTCCGAGCTGGCCATGCGCGCACTCGCCAACGACGGGGCGACCGCCTCCCGCCACGAATCCCCGTGCACCACGCCGGAGGAACTGGTGAAGGCGATCGGCGATATGCCCCGCATCCGCCCGCCGGAGCCCGCGTTCACCGCGCCGCCGGAGTATCAGCGCACCACGTACCAGCAGGGCACGTATGGCCGCCCCGCACCGCACCCCGGCGCCACCCAGCCGGTGCCGACGCCTCCGGCCCCGCTCCAGAGCCGCACCGGCAAGGCCCTGAAGTGGGCCGTCTCGGCTCTCCTGATCGCGGCCCTGGGCCTGGGCAGCTGGCAACTCGCCGATGCGCTCATGGACAGCAACAAGTCCGACGACACCAACAAGACGCAGACGACGGACGGCGGCGACAAGAACAGCGGCAACCACAAGCCAACCAAGCAGATCACGATCGAAAACGCCCAGGAGTACTCGGTCGAGGGTTCCCTCCAGGCACCCGCGGACGTCAAGAAGACGTACGACGGCAGTAGCTCGACCTACTGGCGGACCAAGCGCTACAACGACGGGCCCAAGCTCGCGCCCTACAAGCCCGGCGTGGGAATCATCTACGAGCTGAGCTCGGCCCAGGCGATCTCGGAAGCGACGATAGGGCTCCGGTACAGCGGCAACCACACGACGGTCCACTTGTACGCCACCGACTCGCTGTCCCCTTCGACATCGGTCGACGGCATGGAGGAGATCGGAACCGCGACCACCAGGGGCACCTCTCTCACGGTGAGAGCCTCCAAGAAGGTGAAGACCCAGTACGTGTTGCTGTGGATCACGGACGTGCCGGATGCGCCACAGGATGACTACAGCACCGCCGGTTACAAGCAGGCCATCACTGACGTGAAGTTCAACAGCTGAAAGCTCACCGCATCCCAGGGGAGGGGGTCCGATGGCAGATGACACCGCATACGGCGACGCAAGCGATCAGGACCTCCTGGCCTGCCATGTAGAGGGCGACCCCGACGCCTTCGGCGAGCTTGTGCGGCGTCATCGTGACCGGCTGTGGGCCGTGGCCCTGCGGACGCTGGGGGACCGGGAGGAGGCCGCTGACGCCGTTCAGGACGCCCTGGTGTCCGCCTACCGGGCCGCCCACACCTTCCGGGGGCAGTCGGCCGTCACGACGTGGCTGCACCGGATCACGGTGAACGCCTGCCTCGACCGCGCCCGCAAGGCCGCCTCACGCAAGACCTCCCCGGTCGACGACACCGAGCGGCTGGAGCAACTGCTGGAGCCGCACGAGGAGGCATCGGCTCCCGCAGAGCGCAATGATCTGCACCGGCAGCTGCTGGAGGCACTCGGCACCTTGCCGCCCGACCAGCGCGCCGCCCTCGTCCTGGTGGACATGCAGGGATACCCCGTCGCCGAAGCCGCCCGCGTGCTCGAGGTCCCCACCGGCACGGTGAAGAGCCGCTGCGCCCGAGGCAGAGCCAGACTTCTGCCGCTCCTCACCCATCTCCGGCCGGAAAACGCCGGTGGCCCCAACGAACAGGGCGAGGGGCGGAACCGGACCCAGGGGACATCCGTCCCACCGGCAGCGGGACCGCCGACTGCCGGTCCACGCCACAGAGGGCCGGATACAGGGCCAAGCGATTCAGCTGCTGTGAAGGGCGGAGGTGGGCGAGCGTGACATCCACGACGGATATGGCCGGACACCCGGACGTCGCCGAAATCTCCGACCTCACCGAGGGTCTGCTTCCGCCGTCCCGGACTGCCGACGTACGACGGCACCTGGACGAGTGCGAGCTGTGCGCGGACGTCTACGTGTCGCTGGAGGAGATCCGAGGACTACTCGGTTCGGTGCCGGGTCCGACCCGCATGCCCGCCGATGTCGCAGGCCGGATCGATGCCGCTCTCGCGGCCGAGGCACTGCTCAACGCGACGGCCCCCGCTGTCACGGACGCCCCGGCGGTCGTCGGTGCGTCCCGTGTCGCGGACGACGCCGGTGACAGCGCGCGTGTTTCACGTGAAACATCGGCAACGGCAGACCGTCCTGCGGGGCATTCCCGTGCCTCCACCACCGGGCCGGGTCGCAAGCAGCGCAACCGGGGCGGCCGCCGCAGGATCGCCATCCTGGGCACCGTTTTCACAGTCGCCGCACTGGGCTTCGGTTCGGTCCTGCTGACATCGCTGAACGACGGGAAACCGCCCGCTTCCGCCCAGGGCCAGAAGCCCACCACCGCGGACACGTTCTCGGAGGCCAAGCTGGAGGCCCAGGTCACCGGTCTCCTCAAGAGCCAGGGTTCGGGCAGCAGCTCCCATGCTCCGCACAGTCTTGGCGTGGAGGGCGGGAGCAACCAGCCCAAGATCTTCAAGGAGCCCACGGTCCCGGACTGCGTCCGTAACGGCATCGGGCGCACCGACCCGGCGCTCGCGGCGAAGGAAGGGACCTACAAGGGAACGGACGTCCTGCTCGTGGTCATGTCCGACGCCTCCGCCGGCAACAAGGTCACCGCATACATCGTGGACGCGAGCTGTGTGAGTCATGCGTCCGCCGCCAAGGCGAAGGTTCTCCTGACGCACTCCTACACCCGTCCCTGAACGCACAAGCTTCGTCTCCGTCATGCGTGGTATCCCGTACGGTGTCGCGTCTTCGTGTGCCCGGACACAGCGGGAATGCGCGCCCCTTAGGATCCGTTGGGTGGGGTGAGAGCTCCGAGAGAGGCTCCCCCGGTCCGACGACGCAGTCCAGAGACGAGGAAACAAGCCGTGAGCGACGTCCGTAACGTGATCATCATCGGCTCCGGGCCCGCCGGCTACACGGCGGCGCTCTACACCGCGCGCGCGTCGCTGAAGCCGCTCGTGTTCGAGGGCGCTGTCACCGCCGGTGGCGCGCTGATGAACACCACCGACGTGGAGAACTTCCCCGGCTTCCGGGACGGCATCATGGGCCCCGAGCTCATGGACAACATGCGCGCCCAGGCCGAACGCTTCGGTGCCGAGCTCGTCCCGGACGACGTCGTCTCCGTCGACCTGACCGGGGAGATCAAGACCGTCACCGACACCGCCGGCACCGTGCACAGGGCAAAGGCCGTCATCGTCACCACCGGCTCCCAGCACCGCAAGCTCGGCCTGCCGAACGAGGACGCCCTCTCCGGCCGCGGTGTCTCCTGGTGTGCCACCTGTGACGGCTTCTTCTTCAAGGACCAGGACATCGCCGTGATCGGCGGCGGCGACACCGCGATGGAGGAGGCGACCTTCCTCTCCCGCTTCGCCAAGTCCGTGACGATCGTCCACCGCCGGGACACCCTGCGCGCTTCCAAGGCGATGCAGGAGCGCGCCTTCGCCGACCCGAAGGTCAAGTTCGTATGGGACAGCGAAGTCGCCGAAGTCCAGGGCGAGCAGAAGCTCTCGGGTCTGAAGCTGCGCAACATCAAGACCGGCGAGCTCTCGGACCTGGCAGTCACCGGCCTGTTCATCGCGATCGGCCACGACCCGCGCACCGAACTCTTCAAGGGCCAGCTCGACCTCGACGAGGAGGGCTACCTCAAGGTCGCCGCTCCTTCCACCCGCACCAACCTGACCGGTGTCTTTGCCGCCGGTGACGTGGTCGACCACACCTACCGCCAGGCGATCACCGCCGCCGGTACCGGCTGCTCCGCCGCGCTCGACGCCGAGCGCTTCCTCGCCGCCCTTGCGGACGAGGAGCAGGCCGAGCCCGAGAAGACCTCTGTCTGACCTCCATCCGCCCCACGCACCAACCAGTTAAGGAGCCCGCCGTGGCCGGCACCCTGAAGAATGTGACCGACGACTCCTTCGAGCAGGACGTCCTCAAGAGCGACAAGCCCGTACTGGTGGACTTCTGGGCCGCCTGGTGCGGACCGTGCCGCCAGATCGCACCGTCCCTCGAGGCGATTGCCGCCGAGTACGGCGACAAGATCGAGGTCGTCAAGCTCAACATCGATGAGAACCCGGGTACGGCCGCCAAGTACGGCGTCATGTCCATCCCGACGCTGAACGTCTACCAGGCTGGCGAGGTCGCCAAGACCATCGTCGGTGCGAAGCCGAAGGCCGCGATCGTCCGCGACCTCGAGGACTTCATCGCCGAGTAGTCGGCAAAGCCGTCGAGTCGGCGGTGGATGTTTCACGTGAAACACGAATGGGCCAACCCGGAAGGGTCGGCCCATTCGCTTGTCCGGACGCCCTTCACAGCGGCCTCAGCACCGGCTCCTTCTGCACAGCTCCCAGCAGCCGGTCGAGCGCCATCTCCACGTCTTCCTTCCAGGACA
The DNA here is from genome assembly GCF_053593775.1 of Streptomyces sp. NPDC002092. Classification (NCBI taxonomy): domain Bacteria; kingdom Bacillati; phylum Actinomycetota; class Actinomycetes; order Kitasatosporales; family Streptomycetaceae; genus Streptomyces; species Streptomyces sp. NPDC002092. The sequence goes on along the minus strand of NZ_JBSFDG010000002.1, from coordinate 578,665 downwards.
ACGTCGTCCGCAGCTCCAGCCTCAGACGCGGGTAAGTCGGGTGAGGGCGGACCGTCTTGAAGCCCACGGCCAGAAGATGGTCGGCCGGCAGGACGCACGCGGGCTCCTTCCACCGTGCGTCCCCGAACGCCTCGATTGCCTTGAAGCCCCGCCGCAGTAGATCCTTGGCGACCGTCTGGACTATGACCCGCCCCAGTCCCTGCCCCTGATAGCCCGGCATGATGAACGCGGTCATCAGCTGCACTGCGTCGGACGAAACGGGACTCGTGGGGAAGGCCGTGGAGCGCGGAACGTAGGCCGAAGGGGCGTACAGGACGAAGCCCACCGGTACATCGTCGACGTAGACGACCCGGCCGCAGGACCCCCAGTCCAGCAGGACCGCGGAAATCCACGCCTCCTTCTCCAGGGCGGACGTGCCCGCTTTTACCGCGGCCTCACCGCTGACTGGGTCCAACTCCCAGAAGACACACGCGCGACAGCGGTTGGGAAGGTCCTGAAGGTTGTCCAGCGTGAGCGGTACGAGCCGACGCCCCATGAAGCCTGTTCCTCGCTTCCTTCGCCCGCAGCGTCGCGGGCGGCTGTCAGAGCGCTCCGTTCCCTCAGCAGGCTGCCGACGAAGCCGCCGACCGCGCCCAGTCCGAGACCTGCGCTCACCAGTTCGGTGCGGGTCATCGTTCGCATGGCCCCTGTCTCCCTCTCAGAGGTACTGCCAGGTGGATGCGCCATATCCGAACGCATCGTATCCACGAAGCGATTCCATCGATACTGCCTGAAAGCAAAGAGCGGGCCGTGTTCCGGTACACACCGGACACGGCCCACTCTTTCGGCCCAGCGAGCGAAACCGCCCGTCGACCACAGTTGTCTAGGCCTCGAGATCCTCGGAATCGTCCTCCAGGAGGCTCTTCTGCAGGACCGGTCCCTCGCCGGGAGCAAGGCTGCTGAGGATCCGCTCGAGGTCCTCCATGGAGGCGAACTCGACGGTGATCTTGCCCTTCTTCTGCCCCAGGTCGACCTTCACGCGTGTCTCGAAACGGTCCGAGAGACGGGACGCGAGGTCGGTCAGCGCCGGAGAGACTCGCGCGCCGGCCCGAGGACCCTTGGACCGCTGGGCCGTCTGCGGCCGCGACCCCATCAAGGTCACGATCTCCTCGACGGCTCGCACGGACAGTCCCTCGGCCACGATCCGGTGAGCCAGCCGGTCCTGCTCCTCCGAGTCCTCGACGGAGAGCAGCGCCCGCGCATGACCGGCGGACAGGACCCCGGCAGCCACCCGGCGCTGAACCGCCGGCGAGAGCTTCAGCAGCCGCAGCGTGTTGGAGACCTGGGGACGGGACCGACCGATCCGGTCGGCCAGCTGGTCGTGCGTGCAGTTGAAGTCCTTCAGAAGCTGGTCGTAGGCAGCAGCCTCTTCCAACGGGTTCAGCTGGGCCCGGTGCAGGTTCTCCAGCAGGGCATCCAGGAGGAGCTTCTCGTCCTCCGTGGCCCGCACGATCGCCGGGATCGCGTCCAGGCCGGCCTCACGGCAGGCCCGCCAGCGGCGCTCGCCCATGATGAGCTCGTAGCGGGCGGGACCCAATTGCCGTACGACAACCGGCTGGAGGAGACCCACCTCCTTGATGGAGGTGACGAGTTCCTGCAGCGCGTCCTCGTCGAAGACCTCACGCGGCTGGCGCGGGTTCGGCGTGATCGCATCGAGAGGAAGCTCCGCGAAGTGGGCGCCCACAGGAGACGCGGGCGCCTCCGCGACGCCGTTCAGCGACAGCTCCTCCGTTTCATGTGAAACAGGCGGCAGCGTTGTCACCTTCGCCGCGGCCACGCCCCGGTCAGTGGTCAGCACCGGGACCGCCGACGGCGACGCAGAACCTGCGCCCCCCATCGCGGCCGGAGCCGGCGTCTTCTCCGTCGGGGCAGCAGGGATCAGCGCGCCGAGACCACGGCCCAAACCCCTCCGTCGCTCGCTCACTGAATCCCCTCCACCATGCTTCGATCACTCTGGGCGCCGATATGGGCATGCGGCGCGTCGTAGGACACACCCACACCCTTCAGCGCGATTTCTCGTGCCGCCTCAAGATAAGACAGGGCACCGCTCGATCCCGGATCGTAGGTCAGCACCGTCTGCCCATAACTCGGCGCCTCGGAGATACGGACCGAGCGGGGGATGCTCGTCCGCAGCACCTCGTCACCGAAGTGGCTGCGCACCTCGTCCGCGACCTGGGACGCGAGGCGCGTCCGGCCGTCGTACATGGTGAGCAGGATCGTCGACACATGCAGCGTGGGGTTGAGGTGCCCCCGCACCAGGTCGACGTTGCGCAACAGCTGGCCCAGCCCCTCCAGCGCGTAGTACTCGCACTGGATGGGGATGAGGACCTCCGCACCGGCCACCAGCGCGTTGACCGTCAACAGGCCGAGCGAAGGGGGACAGTCAATCAGGATGTAGTCCAGCGGCTGCTCATAGGCCTGGATGGCTCGCTGCAGTCGGCTCTCCCGTGCCACCAGGGACACCAGCTCGATCTCCGCACCGGCGAGATCGATCGTGGCGGGGGCACAGAAGAGACCCTCGACATCGGGAACCGGCTGGACGACCTCTGCGAGGGGCTTGCTTTCGACCAGGACGTCATAGATGGACGGGACTTCGGCGTGATGGTCGATCCCCAGCGCAGTGGATGCGTTGCCCTGAGGGTCGAGGTCGATCACCAGGACGCGGCCGCCGTGCAGGGCCAGGGAGGCGGCAAGATTGACGGTGGTCGTCGTCTTGCCGACACCGCCCTTCTGGTTGGCGACCACCATGACGCGTGTCTGCTCGGGCCGTGGCAGGCCCTCGCCTGCGCGACCCAGAGCTTCCACCGCCAGTTGGGCAGCACGACCGATCGGAGTGTCGTCCATCGGAGGCGGTGTTTCACGTGAAACATCCTCCCCCATCGACTCGGTACGGGGACCGGGGACCGGATCGGTCATCGGTCCCGCGATGTTGGCGTCGGACCGCAAGGATTCACTCTCCTCGACTTCAGGCTCGCAATGAACAGAGCCTCCCATGTCTTCGGGGTCGTGAACCAGTGAGGCCTGTTGTTCTGTGGAGAAATCCACCTCTGTGGACAACTCGGCCCCCCTCACGGGGGAGCTGATGTCGTCGGATACGGGTGCCTCTCCGAGTGAACCGAGAGGCTTACGGTCGCGGGGTTCGGCAGCGGCGCGGCCGCGGCTGATGATGCCGTGGAGCAGTGAGCGACGTTTCACGTGAAACACGATGCACAGCAGCGGACGCCGAACTGTCGCGACACTCCGGCGTGCGTAGGTTTGGCAGCTTGTGTGGAGTACGTCTCGTCGTCAGGCCGGATCAGCGGCGCCGACGTGCCCGCCCCGCCCGTGCGGCCTTGGCCTTCTTCGCGGCGAAGCGGACACCGCCGGGGCTCTCCCCGACCTCGACCCGCACGACCGTGGACGGAGGGTCCACCACCCCTTCACCCACATGCAGGATGGACGTCTCCACCGCACCCAGCTTGCTGAGCGCCGTGGCCGCGCTCTTGAGCTCCTCCTCAGCGGTGTCGCCCTTCAGCGCAAGCATCTCCCCGTACGGCCGCAGCAACGGAATGCCCCACGTGGCCAGCCGGTCCAGCGGAGCCACGGCCCGCGCCGTCACCACATGCACCGACGGCACCTTGCCCATGACCTCCTCGGCACGGCCGCGGACGACCGTCACATGGTCCAGCCCGAGCAACTCAACGACCTCGGTGAGAAAGTTCGTACGCCGCAGCAGCGGTTCCAGCAGCGTGATCTTCAGGTCCTCACGGACCAGCGCCAGGGGAATGCCCGGCAGGCCGGCACCCGAGCCGACATCGCAGACCGTCACGCCCTCAGGCACGACCTCGGAGAGCACCGCGCAGTTCAGCAGATGCCGCTCCCACAGACGAGGCACCTCGCGCGGGCCGATCAGACCGCGCTGCACACCCGCCTCAGCGAGCAGCTCCGCATAGCGGACCGCGTCCGCGAAGCGATCGCCGAACACCGCGCGCGCCTGCTCGGGCGCAGGGGGAAGCTCTACTGCCTCCGTCACGGGGACCGTCCTTCCGTACCGCATCAGCGCACCGAGCGCCGAGACCACCAGAACTATCAGGCTGACAAAGCTCGGCCCCGCCTGCGCTACAGACGGGGCCGGAGGAACGTACGGACCGATCAGGCCGGGAGCACAACGACGAAGCGCTGCGGCTCCTCGCCCTCGGACTCGCTGCGCAGGCCCGCGGCCTTGACGGCGTCGTGCACGACCTTGCGCTCGAACGGCGTCATCGGCTTCATCTTCACGGGCTCGCCGGTGCTCCTGACCTCGGCGGCCGCCTTCGCACCCAGCTCGGAAAGCTCGGCGCGCTTCTTTGCACGGTAGCCGCCGATGTCCAGCATCAGCCGGCTGCGGTCCCCGGTCTCCCGGTGCACGGCCAGGCGCGTGAGCTCCTGCAGCGCCTCAAGCACCTCACCGTCACGGCCGACCAGCTTCTGCAGGTCTCGGCTGCCCGCGTCGCTGATGATCGAGACAGCGGCGCGGTCGGCCTCGACGTCCATGTCGATGTCGCCGTCGAGATCGGCAATGTCCAGCAGACCCTCGAGGTAGTCCGCCGCGATCTCGCCCTCCTGCTCCAGGCGGGTAAGGGTGTCTGCACCCTCGGCAGCGGCGGAGGTGGTGCCTTCCGTCACGGGATGGGCTCCTTCTTACTTCTTGGACGGGGACTTGGGGCGCTGCGGGCCCTTGCGCTGCCCGGACTGGGCCTTGCTGCGGGTACCGCCGCCGGGCTTCGGCTCGGTCTTCTTAGCAGCGGCGGAGGGCTTGGCGTCCTCCGGCTCGTCGGACTTGCTCAGCGACGTCTTCGGCTCGGACTCACCGGCCGCCTTCGCAGCGCCGGACTGACGCTGGGACTTGCTCTGCCGCTTGGGCTGCTGGCGCTTGGGAACGGCGGCGCCACCGCTGGTCGCCGTCCCGTCCTCGGACTGGGCGATGGCAGCGCTCTCGCTCTTCATCACGGTGCCGTCGGTCTGGGCAACGAGACCCGCCTTGTTCAGGGCGTTGATGAACTTGCGCTCGAACTCGTTGCGGTCACGGCCCTTGGCGACGATCGCCTTGACGATGGTCTTCTCGCTCCGCTTGCGGGTCTTGCCGTGCTGCGTGACGTGCTTGGTCAGGCGCTCCAGGTAGGCGGCCTGAGCCTTGGAACCCGGGGTCGGGTTGTTGTGGATGACGTACATCTGCTGGCCCATGGTCCACACGTTGGTGGTCAGCCAGTAGACGAGGACACCGACCGGGAAGTTCACACCGAAGACGGCGAACATGACCGGGAAGACGTACATCAGCATCTTCTGCTGCTGCATGAACGGCGTCTTCACCGTGGTGTCGACGTTCTTCGTCATCAGCTGGCGCTGCGTGTAGAACTGCGACGCCGACATCAGCACGATCATGATCGCGGTCACGACGCGGACGTTGGTCTGCGAGGCGCCGAGCGCGGTGATCTGGCTCTCGCTGCTGAAGAACTTAGCGGCCAGCGGGGCGCCGAAGATGTGCGCCTTCTGCGCACTCTGCAACAGGCCCTGGTCGATTACGCCGATGGTCTTGTTCGACGCGATGCCGTTGAGCACGTGGTACAGGGCGAAGAAGAACGGGGACTGCGCCAGGATGGGAAGGCACGAGGAGAGCGGGTTGGTACCCGTCTCCTTGTACAGCTTCATCATCTCTTCGGACTGGCGCTGCTTGTCGCTCTTGTAGCGCTCCTGGATCTTCTTCATCTCGGGCTGCAGCGTCTGCATCGCCCGGGTCGCCTTGATCTGCTTCACGAAGAGCGGGATCAAGCAGATGCGGATCAGGATCACCAGGGACACGATCGACAGGCCCCAGGCCCATCCGGTGTCGGGGCCGAAGATCTTCCCGTACACCGTGTGGAACTGGACGATGACCCAGGAAACGGGTGTTGTGATGAAACTGAAGAGGCTGGCAATCGTGTCCACTAATCATGCTCCTTGGGCATGGGACGAGGTCTCTGCGGCCGGGCTCGAAGGAAGTTTCTCCTCAGTGGCCGGTTCGCCGGCGGAGGGCCCGCCCTTGCGTGCACGCCAGGCGCCACGCAGCATTTCGTGCCACCGCGGACGCTTGCGCGGCGGCACATGATCCACACCGCCCAGCGACCACGGATTGCACCGCAGGATGCGCCACGCGGTCAGCGCAGTGCCCTTGATCGCACCATGCCGGTCGATGGCCGTGTAGCCGTAGTGGGAACACGACGGGTAGTACTTGCACACCGGCCCGAGCAGCGGACTGATCGTCCACTGGTACAGCTTGATCAGAGCCAGCAGCGGGTACTTCATCGCGCGCCCCCTCCCAGCAGCCGCTCGATGGCGGCATCCAGGTCTCGGGCCAGTTGTGCATGGTCGGCGTCGCCCGCACCGGGCAGCGCTCGTACGACTACCAGGCTACCGGGGGGCAACAGGGAGACTCGGTCACGCATCAGGTGGCGCAGTCTGCGCTTGACCTTGTTGCGTACCACCGCACCACCCACGGCTTTGCTCACGACGAAACCCGCACGCGTCGGGGGAGCGCTCTCCCCAGGCGCGTGCGGGTCCGTGGCACCGCTACGAAGATGGACGACGAGGGACGGGCGTCCGGCCCGGCGCCCTCGTCGTACCGCGGTCGCGAAGTCCTCGCGCCGCCTCAGCCGGTTCTCGGTGGGCAGCACGACGGCATGACCTGACCGGGATCAGGCGGACAGGCTGGCGCGACCCTTGCTGCGGCGGTTCGCCAGAATCGCGCGGCCGGCACGGGTACGCATCCGCAGGCGGAAGCCGTGGGTCTTGGCGCGACGACGGTTGTTCGGCTGGAAGGTGCGCTTGCTCACTCGGGGGCTCCAGAAATCAATCGGTGGTGGCGGGTGCCGTCCTGGCTGTCACCGTGCGCCCACGAGTAGCTCGCAGTCACGCCCGATTGCACCGCTTCCCGATCACCCAAGTGATCTGTGCCCATCGGAGGCAGGCGGCAGCAGCCATCGACAACTCGACCTGGTTACGGTACGCGGGGCTACGCCATCCGGTCAAACCAGCGGTCACTGGGAGACACTATCCACAGCCTGGGGACAACAACTTGAACCGCACCCGTCGCCCTGACTACCGTGGCTGAACTCCGATTCGTTCCCTTGTACCTGCCCCACCCCATTTGAATCCCGACCCGTCCCACAATCACACGTTCGTGGGACCCGTGAGAGAGCGTGCCCTGTGGCTGACGTACCTGCCGATCTTGCCGCAGTGTGGCCACGAGTATTGGAACAACTTCTCGGCGACGCTCGAGGGCAGGGCGTAGAGACAAAGGACGAGCACTGGATCCGGCGCTGCCAGCCGCTCGCGCTGGTCGCCGACACCGCCCTGCTCGCCGTACCCAACGAGTTCGCCAAGGGCGTGCTCGAAGGCCGCCTCGCCCCCGTCGTCAGCGAAACCCTCAGCCGCGAGTGCGGCCGCCCGATCCGTATCGCGATCACCGTCGACGACTCCGCGGGCGAACCCCCCGCCCCGCCGGCACCCTCCGCCCGCCCCCAGCCGCGCTACGAGGAGCCCGAGCTCCCCTCCGGGCAGTACGACGGCTACGGCCGCCACCGCGCCGACGACCACCGGGCCAACCGCCCCGAGCAACTCCCCGGCGACCCGGGCGACCAGCTCCCCACCGCCCGCCCGGCCTACCCCTCGGAGTACCAGCGCCCCGAGCCCGGCGCCTGGCCGCGCCCCTCGCAGGACGAGTACAGCTGGCAGCAGCAGCGCCTCGGCTTCCCCGAGCGGGACCCCTACGCATCGCCGCCCCAGGACTCCTACGGCCCTCCTGCCCAGGACTCGTACGCCCCGCCCTCCCAGGACTACCGCCCGCAGTCGATGGAGCGCCCGCCGTACGACGCGCAGCGGCCCGACTACGACCAGCCCCGCTCCGACTACGACCAGGCCCGCCCGGACTACGACCAGCGCAACGCCCGCCGTGAGCTGCCCGACCAGCCGTCCGGCTCCGGGCGCGTCCATCGCGGCGGCCCGGTCGGCTCCTCGCTGCCCGCCTCCAGCGGCGCCCCCGGCCCCCTGGCCGCGAAGCCCGCGCCGGCCACCGGCCCCGGCGAGCCCACCGCCCGCCTGAACCCGAAGTACCTCTTCGACACGTTCGTCATCGGCGCCTCGAACCGCTTCGCGCACGCCGCCGCGGTCGCCGTCGCCGAGGCACCGGCAAAGGCGTACAACCCCCTGTTCATCTACGGGGAATCGGGGCTCGGCAAGACGCACCTGCTGCACGCCATCGGGCACTACGCGCGCAGCCTCTACCCCGGCACGCGCGTGCGATATGTGAGCTCGGAGGAGTTCACCAACGAGTTCATCAACTCCATCCGAGACGGCAAGGGCGACAGCTTCCGCAAGCGCTACCGCGAGATGGACATCCTGCTCGTCGACGACATCCAGTTCCTCGCGGACAAGGAGTCGACGCAGGAGGAGTTCTTCCACACCTTCAACACGCTCCACAACGCCAACAAGCAGATCGTGCTCTCCAGCGACCGGCCGCCCAAGCAGCTGGTGACGCTGGAGGACCGGCTGCGGAACCGTTTCGAGTGGGGTCTGATCACCGACGTCCAGCCGCCCGAGCTGGAGACCCGCATCGCGATCCTGCGCAAGAAGGCGGTCCAGGAACAGCTCAACGCCCCGCCGGAAGTACTGGAGTTCATCGCCTCCCGCATCTCGCGCAACATCCGCGAACTGGAGGGCGCGCTGATCCGCGTGACGGCGTTCGCGTCACTCAACCGGCAGCCGGTCGATCTCGGACTGACCGAGATCGTGCTGAAGGATCTGATCCCCGGGGGTCAGGACTCCACGCCGGAGATCAGCGCGACAGCGATCATGGCGGCGACCGCGGACTACTTCGGGCTCACCGTCGAGGACCTGTGCGGGAGCTCCCGCGGGCGACAGCTGGTCACGGCACGCCAGATCGCCATGTACCTGTGCCGGGAGCTGACGGATCTGTCGCTGCCGAAGATCGGGGCGCAGTTCGGCAACCGGGACCACACGACCGTGATGCACGCCGACAGGAAGATCCGGGCGCTGATGGCGGAGCGGCGGTCGATCTACAACCAGGTGACGGAGCTGACGAACCGCATCAAGAACGGGTAACGGCCCGGGCGACGATTCTGGGGCGTTCGGGGTGTTCAGGGCGTCCTGGGGAGAGATCCCCAGGACGCCTTTCGGCATCCCGGGGTGGCTTCGGTCGATTCCGCTGTGGGGCGGAGGGGACTGGTCGACGCGCTCGATCACCTCGCCACAGCCCTGGCCATTCCGCCCCTGACCGCCCTGGGTTTGGAAGTCACCTTCAAGGCCCCGCGCCAGCCCCGCCCGTCGCGGCCTTCTTGGCTGCGAGCGAGGCCGGGTTCCTCCAGCAGCCCACTGGTCAGACGTCCCCGAGTCCGTAGTCGTGTGGAAGCTCAAATGCTGCGGGAAGTCTCCGGTGGAGGCGGCAGCGGAGGTGAGGTCAGCGTCAGCGCAGCCGACGCTCCATCGGCTGCCGGTGGCGTCGAGTCGGTCGGCGGCCGACCTGGGTCACGAGAACGCCGGTCCCGGCTACCGCCACCCGGACAAGAAGCCTGGCACGCGCCGCCTCACGCGGCGCGTGCCCTGGTCGGGGTCGCGAGCAACCGCTCCCGCTGTTCGAATACCGGGCGGGTTACGGCCCTCCTCCACAGATTTGCCCACTTTCTTGGGTCCACACCCTGGGGACTTCGAAGTTGTCCCAACCCTCGTCCACAGGCTGGGGGTTGAAACGGCATCAAGGCAGCTCAGGTGGCTGTGGAACAGTGGATGAAGACTCTCCACAGACTGTGGACGACGAGATGATCCACAAGCTGTGCACGAAGTTGTCCACCGGCAACCCACAGGCTGGGCTTGCTTGTCCCCAGCAAACACCACCTTCTCCACAGCGCTGTCCACTGTTCGGCAACGTGACGCGCCTGATCACCGCGTCGAGTGAAAGGCGTCACACGAGGGTGCCGGGTTGGGCTGTGGGCAACGGGGGAAAACCTGGGGACGGCGCTGGGGAGAACTCACCTCAGGCTGTGCACGGGGTGTGCAGAACTTTCCGTTCTCCACAGATCTGCAAAGTTGTCCACTGTCTCCGCCCACAGGGCCAGTGGACAAAATCTCGCCTCTGAGCTGGGAAAACGAGGTTATCCACGGTTTCCACAGCCCCTACTACTACTCCCGACTAGAGAGAGCGAGAAGTTCGTTTCGAAGGGGGTCCTGTGCACAACTTGCCGTCCGGCTCCCGGCTGCCCCTCGTCACGACTTGACCCCGAGAGGCACCTACTGTCAGTGCCGTGCGTCAGACTGTTCCCCGGTGTCCTTCCCACCAAAGGGACCGACGACACCGAGACAGACGACGAAGCCAGGCAGGGCGAGAAGCGCCGGCAACAGCAGGAGGCGGCAACAGTGAAGATCCGGGTGGAACGCGACGTACTCGCGGAGGCAGTTGCCTGGGCGGCGCGCAGCCTCCCGGCCCGTCCGCCGGCGCCTGTCCTCGCCGGCCTTCTGCTGAAGGCCGAGGACGGTGCTCTGAGCCTCTCCAGCTTCGACTACGAGGTCTCCGCGCGTGTGTCCGTGGAGGCGGAGGTCGAGGAGGAGGGCACCGTCCTCGTCTCCGGCCGGCTGCTCGCCGACATCTCCCGCGCCCTGCCCAACCGGCCCGTGGAGATTTCCACAGACGGTGTACGGGCGACCGTGGTCTGCGGGTCCTCCCGATTCACACTCCACACCCTGCCTGTGGAGGAGTACCCGGCGCTGCCGCAGATGCCGAACGCCACGGGCACCGTCCCCGGTGAGGTCTTCGCCTCCGCCGCCGCCCAGGTGGCCATCGCGGCCGGCCGTGACGACACGCTGCCCGTTCTCACCGGTGTGCGCATCGAGATCGAGGGCGACACCGTCACCCTGGCCTCCACCGACCGCTACCGCTTCGCGGTCCGTGAGTTCCTGTGGAAGCCGGAGAACCCCGACGCCTCCGCGGTCGCCCTGGTGCCCGCCAAGACGCTCCTGGACACCGCCAAGGCCCTCACGAGCGGCGACAGCGTGATCCTGGCGCTGTCCGGCTCGGGTGCGGGCGAGGGGCTGATCGGTTTCGAGGGCGCCGGGCGGCGCACCACCACCCGCCTCCTCGAGGGCGATCTGCCGAAGTACCGCACGCTGTTCCCGACGGAGTTCAACACGGTCGCCGTCATCGAGACCGCCCCCTTCGTGGAGGCCGTCAAGCGTGTGGCCCTGGTCGCCGAGCGCAACACCCCGGTGCGGCTGAGCTTCGAGCAGGGCGTGCTGATCCTGGAGGCCGGCTCCAGTGACGATGCACAGGCTGTGGAACGTGTGGATGCGCAGCTGGAGGGCGATGACATCTCGATCGCCTTCAACCCGACGTTCCTCCTGGACGGTCTGAGCGCCATCGACTCGCCGGTGGCGCAGCTGTCGTTCACGACGTCCACCAAGCCGGCGCTGCTCAGCGGCAAGCCGGCGCTTGATGCCGAGGCGGACGAGGCCTACAAGTACCTGATCATGCCTGTGCGGCTCAGCGGCTGATCGCTCTCCTCAGAGAATCCGCAGGTCGGGGCGTACTTATGAGCGGGTATGCCCACAGGTGTGCGCGAGCGTCCGGGTTTAGGCTCGGACGCAGGTACGAACGTGCCCCACTCGCCACACAAGCAACCTAAGGATCAACTGATGGAGCTCGGTCTCGTCGGCCTCGGCAAGATGGGCGGCAACATGCGTGAGCGGATACGCCGCGCAGGCCACACCGTGATCGGATTCGACCGCAACCCGGACCTTGCCGATGTCCACAGCCTGGAAGAACTTGTGGGCAAGCTCAGCGGGCCCCGCGTGGTCTGGGTGATGGTCCCGGCCGGTGCCGCCACCCAGTCGACGATCGACGAGCTGGCCGAGCTCCTGGAGCCGGGAGACGTCGTCGTGGACGGCGGCAACTCACGCTGGACGGATGACGAGAGGCACGCCGAGGAGCTGGCGGCCAAGGGCATCGGCTTCGTCGACTGCGGTGTCTCCGGCGGCGTCTGGGGCCTGGAGAACGGCTATGCGCTGATGTACGGCGGTGACGCGGAGAACGTCGCCAAGGTGCGGCCGGTCTTCGACGCGCTGAAGCCCGAGGGGAACTTCGGCTCGGTGCACGCCGGCAAGGTCGGTGCGGGGCACTTCGCGAAGATGGTCCACAACGGCATCGAGTACGCGATGATGCAGGCCTATGCCGAGGGCTGGGAGCTGCTGGAGAAGGTCGACTCGGTCACGGATGTGCGCGAGGTCTTCCGGTCCTGGCAGGAGGGCACGGTCATCCGTTCCTGGCTGCTGGACCTCGCGGTGAACGCCCTCGACGAGGACGAGCACCTGGACAGGCTGAAAGGTTTTGCACAGGACTCCGGCGAGGGACGCTGGACTGTGGAAGCCGCCATCGACAACGCCGTGCCGCTGCCCGCGATCACGGCCTCCCTCTTCGCGCGGTTCGCGTCGCGTCAGGAGGACTCTCCGCAGATGAAGATGATCGCGGCGCTGCGGAACCAGTTCGGCGGCCATGCGGTCGAGAAAAAGTAATCCACAGGGCTGTTGAAAAGTCAGCCCGCAACCTGGGGGAGGTCGGCGACCGACCATGCACGTCACGCACCTGTCGCTGGCCGACTTCCGCTCGTACGCCCGGGTCGAAGTCCCGCTCGACCCGGGCGTCACCGCCTTCGTCGGCCCGAACGGGCAGGGCAAGACGAACCTCGTCGAGGCCGTCGGATATCTCGCCACCCTCGGCAGCCACCGGGTGGCCTCCGACGCCCCGCTGGTGCGCATGGGCGCGGATCGCGCGGTCATCCGGGCGCAGGTCAAACAGGGCGAGCGGCAGCAGCTGGTCGAGCTGGAGCTGAACCCCGGCAGGGCCAACCGGGCCCGCATCAACAGGTCCTCGCAGGTCAGGCCGCGTGATGTGCTGGGCATCGTACGGACCGTGCTGTTCGCGCCCGAGGATCTTTCCCTGGTCAAGGGCGATCCCGGTGAGCGGCGTCGTTTCCTCGACGAGCTGATCACCGCGCGTTCCCCGCGGATGGCCGGCGTGCGCTCCGACTACGAGCGGGTGCTGAAGCAGCGCAACACGCTCCTGAAGTCGGCCGCGCTGGCGCGTCGGCACGGCGGCCGTTCCATGGACCTGTCCACGCTCGACGTCTGGGACCAGCATCTCGCGCGCGCGGGCGCCGAGTTGCTCGCCCAGCGCCTGGACCTGGTCGCGGCGATCCAGCCGCTGGCCGACAAGGCGTACGAGCAGCTGGCGCCGGGGGGTGGACCGGTCGGCCTGGAGTACAAGCCGTCCGCGCCCGGTGAGGCCCATACCCGGGAGGATCTCTACGAGCAGCTGATGGGGGCGCTCGCCGAGGCGCGCAAGCAGGAGATCGAGCGGGGCGTCACCCTCGTAGGACCTCATCGGGACGATCTGCTTCTCAAACTCGGTCAGCTGCCCGCCAAGGGGTACGCCTCCCACGGGGAGTCGTGGTCGTATGCGCTGGCGTTGCGCCTCGCCTCGTACGACCTGCTGCGGGCCGAGGGCAACGAGCCGGTGCTCGTCCTCGACGATGTCTTCGCGGAGCTCGACACCCGGCGCCGGGAGCGCCTGGCGGAGCTGGTCGCGCCCGGTGAGCAGGTGCTGGTGACCGCGGCGGTCGACGACGACGTACCGCACGTACTGACGGGGACGCGGTACTCCGTGTCGGACGGGACGGTGGAGCGCGCATGACGGACGAACAGCCCGCGCCCAAGAAGGCCCCCGAGCCGTCCGGCGTCGACCTCGCGCGCGTGGCGCTGAGGGCGGCGAAGGAGCAGGCACGCGCGCGTGGGGACGCGGCGCAGCAGAAGAAGCAGGCGCGGCGCGGCGGTCTGCGCTCCGGCGCACGCGCTGACGGGCGCGACCCCATGGCGCTCGGTGCTGCGATCAACCGGCTCATCACCGAGCGCGGCTGGGAGACCCCGGCGGCGGTGGGCGGGGTGATGGGCCGCTGGCCGCAGATCGTCGGCGAGGACGTGGCCAAGCACTGCGAGCCGGAGAAGTACGACGAGGACGAGCGCGTTCTGGTGGTGCGCTGCGATTCGACGGCCTGGGCGACGAATCTGCGCCTGCTCGCCCCCACGCTCGTGGCCCGGCTCAATGAGGATCTCGGCCACGGCGCGGTGAAGATGATCAAGGTGAACGGGCCCAGTGGTCCCCCCCGTCGCTACGGCCCCTTGCGTGCCCCTGGCAGCACGGGCCCCGGCGACACGTATGGGTGACAGACCTCACATCTGCAGGCCGTCGGCGGTCCCGTAGTGGCGTCGGCGGCCTCTGCGTCGTGCCACCGCACACGGTTGCGAATTGCGACCTGACTCCCAAGTAGCCAAGGGTTGACAGTCGGAAGCGCTGAGTGCCTCTGTGAGCCTCTTGGAGCCCTGCTCCGTATATGGGGACCCGGAAGACGCCGGTTCAGGGCGCCACATGAGGACTCAGGTACCGGCAAACCCCCATCACTGTCGGCGCTACCGGTAGACTGGAAGCCAATCCCGCCCCAGTCGTGGGGACGTCCGGGAAAAGCTGAGCAACGCTGAACAAGGCTTACCAACGCAACATGCCGCAGCCGCTCCGGCAACCCGCCGACGAGCCCGGCTCGTGCTGTGCCAGAAAGGGCGCTTCGTGGCCGATTCCGGCAACCCCAACGAGAACATCCCGTCCACCGACGCCGGCGAGAACGGCGCGGTGACCTCGTCGAACGGCGAGGTCACCGCCTCGTACGACGCCAGCGCCATCACCGTCCTCGAGGGCCTGGACGCGGTCCGCAAGCGCCCCGGTATGTACATCGGCTCGACCGGTGAGCGAGGGCTGCACCACCTCGTGTACGAGGTCGTCGACAACTCCGTCGACGAGGCACTGGCCGGCCACGCGGACACCATCGACGTGACGATCCTCGCCGACGGCGGCGTGCGCGTGGTCGACAACGGCCGCGGCATCCCGGTGGGCATCGTGCCCTCGGAGGGCAAGCCGGCGCTCGAGGTCGTGCTGACCGTGCTGCACGCGGGCGGCAAGTTCGGCGGTGGCGGCTACGCGGTCTCCGGTGGTCTGCACGGCGTCGGCGTCTCCGTGGTGAACGCGCTGTCCTCGAAGGTCGCGGTCGAGGTCAGGACCGACGGTCACCGCTGGACGCAGGACTACAAGATGGGCGTCCCCACGGCGCCGCTCGCCAAGCACGAGGCCATCGAGGAGACCGGCACGTCGGTCACCTTCTGGGCCGACGCCGACATCTTCGAGACCACCGACTACTCCTTCGAGACGCTCTCGCGGCGCTTCCAGGAGATGGCGTTCCTCAACAAGGGTTTGACGATCAAACTCACCGATGAGCGCGAGTCGGCGAAGGCCACGTCCGGGGCGGACGAGGCGGGTGCCGACGAGACCGCCGAGGTCAAGCACGTCACGTACCACTACGAGGGCGGCATCGTCGACTTCGTGAAGTACCTCAACTCCCGCAAGGGCGACGTGGTGCACCCGACCGTGATCGACCTCGAGGCGGAGGACAAGGAGAAGAGCCTCTCCCTCGAAGTCGCCATGCAGTGGAACAGCGGTTACAGCGAGGGCGTGTACTCCTTCGCCAACATCATCCACACGCATGAGGGCGGCACGCACGAAGAGGGCTTCCGCGCGGCGCTCACCAACCTGATCAACAAGTACGCGCGCGACAAGAAGCTGCTGCGCGAGAAGGACGACAACCTCACGGGTGACGACATCCGCGAGGGTCTGACGGCGATCATCTCGGTGAAGCTGAGCGAGCCGCAGTTCGAGGGCCAGACCAAGACCAAGCTGGGCAACACGGAGGCGAAGACCTTCGTCCAGAAAGCGGTCTACGAGCACCTCAACGACTGGCTGGACCGCAACCCGAACGAGGCGGCGGACATCATCCGCAAGGGCATCCAGGCGGCCACCGCGCGCGTGGCGGCCCGCAAGGCCCGTGACCTGACGCGTCGTAAGGGCCTGCTGGAGTCGGCGTCCTTGCCGGGCAAGCTCTCCGACTGCCAGTCGAACGACCCGACCAAGTGCGAGATCTTCATCGTCGAGGGTGACTCCGCCGGCGGCTCGGCCAAGTCCGGCCGCAACCCGCAGTACCAGGCGATCCTCCCGATCCGAGGCAAGATCCTCAACGTCGAGAAGGCCAGGATCGACAAGATCCTGCAGAACCAGGAGATCCAGGCGCTGATCTCCGCCTTCGGTACGGGCGTGCACGAGGACTTCGACATCGAGAAGCTCCGCTATCACAAGATCATCCTGATGGCGGACGCCGACGTCGACGGCCAGCACATCAACACCCTGCTGCTGACCTTCCTGTTCCGCTTCATGCGGCCGCTGGTCGAGGCCGGGCACGTGTTCCTGTCGCGTCCCCCGCTCTACAAGATCAAGTGGGGCCGGGACGACACCGAGTACGCGTACTCGGACCGCGAGCGCGACGCGCTGCTCGAGCTGGGCCGCCAGCGCGGCAAGCGGGTGCGTGAGGACTCCATCCAGCGCTTCAAGGGCCTCGGCGAGATGAACGCCGAGGAGCTGCGCATCACGACGATGGACCAGGAGCACCGGGTGCTCGGCCAGGTCACCCTGGACGACGCCGCGCAGGCCGACGACCTGTTCTCGGTCCTGATGGGCGAGGACGTCGAGGCGCGCCGCCAGTTCATCCAGCGCAACGCCAAGGACGTCCGCTTCCTCGACATCTGAGTCGGTCTCAGCTGACCGCACCAGGAAGGATCTTCACCAGCAATGGCCGACGAGAACACCCCCCTCACGCCTGAAGAGGGCGGCGACATCGCCCAGCGTGTCGAGCCCGTCGGGCTCGAGACGGAGATGCAGCGCTCGTACCTCGACTACGCGATGTCCGTCATCGTCTCGCGTGCGCTGCCCGACGTCCGGGACGGCCTCAAGCCCGTCCACCGCCGCGTCCTGTACGCCATGTACGACGGCGGCTACCGCCCCGAGCGCGGCTTCTACAAGTGCGCCCGTGTCGTCGGCGACGTCATGGGCAACTACCACCCGCACGGCGACTCCTCGATCTACGACGCGCTGGTCCGCCTCGCGCAGCCGTGGTCGATGCGGATGCCGCTGGTGGACTCCAACGGCAACTTCGGCTCTCCGGGCAACGACCCGGCGGCGGCCATGCGCTACACCGAGTGCAAGATGGCGCCGCTGTCGATGG
This sequence comes from Streptomyces sp. NPDC002092, assembly GCF_053593775.1. Taxonomy (NCBI): domain Bacteria; kingdom Bacillati; phylum Actinomycetota; class Actinomycetes; order Kitasatosporales; family Streptomycetaceae; genus Streptomyces; species Streptomyces sp. NPDC002092. The sequence goes on along the minus strand of NZ_JBSFDG010000002.1, from coordinate 561,416 downwards.
AGATGGTCCGTGACATCGACGAGGAGACCGTCGACTTCACGGACAACTACGACGGGCGCTCCCAGGAGCCGACCGTCCTGCCGGCCCGCTTCCCGAACCTGCTGATCAACGGTTCGGCCGGTATCGCGGTCGGCATGGCCACCAACATCCCGCCGCACAACCTGCGCGAGGTCGCGGCCGGCGCCCAGTGGTACCTGGAGAACCCGGACGCCTCGCACGAGGAGCTCCTGGACGCCCTCATCGAGCGCATCAAGGGCCCGGACTTCCCGACGGGCGCCCTGGTCGTGGGCCGTAAGGGCATCGAGGAGGCCTACCGCACGGGCCGTGGCTCCATCACCATGCGTGCGGTCGTCGAGGTCGAGGAGATCCAGAACCGCCAGTGCCTGGTGGTCACGGAGCTGCCGTACCAGACCAACCCCGACAACCTCGCCCAGAAGATCGCCGACCTGGTGAAGGACGGCAAGATCGGCGGCATCGCGGACGTCCGCGACGAGACCAGCTCCCGTACCGGTCAGCGCCTCGTCATCGTCCTCAAGCGGGACGCGGTCGCCAAGGTCGTCCTGAACAACCTGTACAAGCACACGGACCTGCAGACGAACTTCGGCGCCAACATGCTGGCGCTGGTCGACGGCGTCCCGCGCACGCTCTCCCTGGACGCGTTCATCCGCCACTGGGTGACGCACCAGATCGAGGTCATCGTCCGCCGTACGCGCTTCCGGCTGCGCAAGGCCGAGGAGCGGGCGCACATCCTGCGCGGCCTGCTGAAGGCCCTGGACGCCATCGACGAGGTCATCGCGCTGATCCGGCGCAGCGACACCGTCGACATCGCGCGCGCGGGGCTGATGGAGCTCCTGGAGATCGACGAGATCCAGGCGAACGCCATCCTCGAGATGCAGCTGCGCCGACTGGCCGCCCTGGAGCGCCGGAAGATCATCCAGGAGCACGACGAGCTCCAGGCGAAGATCACCGAATACAACGAGATCCTCGCCTCCCCGGTCCGCCAGCGCGGCATCGTCAGCGAGGAACTCGCCGCGATCGTCGAGAAGTTCGGCGACGACCGCAAGACGATGCTGGTGCCCTTCGACGGCGACATGTCCATGGAGGACCTGATCGCCGAAGAGGACATCGTCGTCACCATCACGCGCGGCGGCTACATCAAGCGCACCAAGACGGAGGACTACCGCTCGCAGAAGCGGGGCGGCAAGGGCGTACGCGGCACGAAGCTGAAGCAGGACGACATCGTCGACCACTTCTTCGTGTCGACCACGCACCACTGGCTGCTGTTCTTCACCAACAAGGGCCGCGTCTACCGCGCGAAGGCCTACGAGCTTCCGGACGCCGGCCGTGAGGCGCGCGGCCAGCACGTGGCGAACCTGCTCGCCTTCCAGCCGGACGAGGCGATCGCCGAGATCCTCGCGATCCGCGACTACGAGGCGGCGCCGTACCTGGTCCTCGCCACCAAGGGCGGCCTGGTCAAGAAGACGCCGCTGAAGGATTACGATTCACCCCGCTCCGGCGGTGTGATCGCGATCAACCTCCGGGAGACGGAGGACGGTTCGGACGACGAACTGATCGGCGCCGAACTCGTTTCGCCCGACGATGATCTGCTTCTGATCAGCAAGAAGGCACAGTCGATCAGGTTCACCGCCACGGACGAGAGCCTGCGGCCCATGGGCCGTGCCACCTCCGGTGTCAAGGGCATGAGTTTCCGTGAGGGCGATGAACTTCTGTCGATGAATGTTGTTCGACCCGGTACGTTCGTGTTCACTGCTACGGACGGTGGGTACGCGAAGCGGACTGCCGTCGACGAGTACCGCGTCCAGGGTCGCGGCGGCCTCGGTATCAAGGCTGCCAAGATCGTGGAGGACCGCGGTTCGCTGGTCGGCGCGCTGGTGGTCGAGGAGAACGACGAGATCCTCGCCATCACGCTGTCGGGCGGTGTGATTCGTACGCGAGTCAACGAGGTCAGGGAGACGGGCCGTGACACCATGGGCGTCCAACTGATCAACCTGGGCAAGCGCGATGCCGTCGTCGGTATCGCTCGTAACGCCGAGGCGGGACGCGAGGCGGAGGAGGTCGACGGCGATGTGGCCGTCGACGAGACCGCCGAAGGTGCCGCGACCACCGGCACGGACGAGGGTGAGGCGCCCTCGGCCGAGTAGCACGAGGAGTGAGTCATCGTGAGCGGAGCCACGGGCGCCGGATCGGCCGCTACCCCCACGGGTACGGAATCGGACGGAGGCGGCCGTGGCTCCGCCGCGCGTGCGACGGATTCGCACACGACCCAACTGCGCAAGATCGACGCAGCCGAGACCGACTCGCCCTCGTCGGAGACTCATGGATCCCAGGGGGGAACTGTGACGGAACCCCGAGGCCCGCAGACGCAGCAGCAGAAGGCCGGGCCCGCTCCCGCCGTCCAGCCGCAGCCGCAGCAGCCTCCGGCCCAGCCCGCACCGCCCCAGGCGGCCTCCCCGCTCCCCGGTGAGCGGCAGCCGCAGCAGCCCGCCGGGCCCTACCATCCGCCGCAGGCCTACCAGAACCAGGCCCAGTCGCCCGCCCAGTCACCGGCCGGCGCCGTACGGCGGCCGCGCACCGGCGCGCGCACCACGCCCCGCATCCGCAAGGCACGTCTGCGCGTGGCGAAGGCCGATCCGTGGTCGGTCATGAAGGTGAGCTTCCTGCTCTCCATCGCGCTGGGCATCTGCACGATCGTCGCGTCCGCGGTCCTGTGGATGGTCATGGACGCGATGGGCGTCTTCTCTACGGTCGGCGGCACGATCTCGGAAGCCACCGGCTCCAACGAGTCGAACGGCTTCGACCTGCAGTCGTTCCTGTCGCTCCCGCATGTCCTGATGTTCACCTCGATCATCGCGGTCATCGACGTCGTCCTCGCGACGGCTCTCGCGACCCTCGGCGCGTTCATCTACAACCTCTCCGCGGGCTTCGTCGGCGGCATCGAGCTGACGCTCGCCGAGGACGAGTGACACCAACCGCGAACATCGCTCAAACCTCCGCCGCCGGCCCTGCCCCCCGTCCCTGAGACAACCGATTTTGGGACTGCCCACGTCGTGCGCTAATCTTCAGGGGTCAGCGCGCGGGACACACACCGCAGAGCGCGGCGGGGCTATAGCTCAGTTGGTTAGAGCGCATCCCTGATAAGGATGAGGCCACAGGTTCAAATCCTGTTAGCCCCACCAGCGAAAAGACCCCTGGTCCACACGGACCGGGGGTCTTTTGGCACCACCGGTTGACACCAGCCGATGAGCGGATCTCCCAGGAGTCGGCGGGCAGGTCGCCGGCCCGCCTGATGCGCGGACGTAACGCAGAGGATCGCCTCCCACCGCGCTCTCAGCGCGTCACGGTCACCAGTCCGAGGACCACCAACGCGACGCCCATGAAGCCGAACTGCAGTCTCATGCGTTCAAGGCTCTTCCAGGGCGACCCCCATCGCGTCCTGGAATGCGCCGCAAAGGTGAGGTCTGCCCAGTCCCATACCCAGACGTCCACGCCGCGACAGCCACAGGCCACCACGATGAAAGCGCCGCCCGCGATGAGTGCGAGCACCCCTCGGAGAAACACGCCGATCCTCCCCCTGCCTGATGACCAGCCTCCCTGTCCGCGGCATTGTCGCAGGAGACACCGAAGACAATGCGGCGGTCGACGCAGCGGCCCCGCCCACGCAGAAGACCCCCGACCGGAATCGGTCGGGGGTCTTCTGCGTGGGCGGTTCGGGTACGCAAGTTCGCCGTTACGCCGGGTTGCAGGGGTGGTGCCTCACAGCTGGAGGGGAGTGGCCGGCTCGGAGAGGTCCGTGCCCGCCTCCGCCTCCGTGAGGGGGCGGTGGCGGCAGCTGGGGGACTTTCCGTGAGCCTCGGCGCGGATGCGCTGCTTCATCGTGGGGGGCAGGGCCCTGGCGTAGGTCCAGGACCAGTGGGATGCCGTCGGGATCGTCACCGGCGCGCTGCAGTTGCCGGTCGCCTCGGTCTGCGGTACCGCCGCGGCGGCGGTCGTCGTGATGAGTCCGAGCGTCGTGCACAGCGCCAGGAAGGCGGTGACGAGGACGTTCCACAGCTTCATGACCTGGTTCTGGGCCATGGCCCCTCACTTTCGGGTCGGGCGATTTGCGTACTTTCCTCATGATGTGTATCGGGGCCGCGAAGTGGTGGACCGACGCCCGTGGCGCGGCGATGTTCAGATGAACAACACCCGGATGGGCGCAAACCGCTCGTAAATAGGAGAATGAAGAACAAAGTCACCGTCCGTGGGGATGTGATCACCCTCAGATCGGAGCGGTGACCTCCGGTTCTACTGCGGTGTGCCGGAGGGGAGTTGAGGGCCCACGCAGGTCACCGATCGGTATCGGTCGGTGTGTATAGTCGGGCGCCAGAAGTCCCCTACGTCAAGGAAAGACGAGGTCGCGCGGTGAAGAAGCTTCTCCTGGTCGCACTGGCCGCCATCGGCGGGCTCCTCGTGTACCGCCAGATCCAGGCGGATCGCGCCGAGCAGGATCTGTGGACGGAGGCGACCGACTCCGTGCCCACGGGTTCGTGAGTATCGACAACCGAATCTGAACAGACCCCGGCCGTCCTTGCGGTCGGGGTTTTGTGTTGCCCGGATGAGGCCCGGCCCCACGGGGCAGGATGGGCGACGGTCCTGCGGTCCGGACGACGACGAGGGGTGGCGCGTGATGGGGCGGCGTACGGCGTGGTGGCGCGCGAGAGCATGGCGCGGGCGTCCCTCGGCACGCGCGCGCGTGGCGGCCGTGGCAGCGGTGCTGTGTACGGCAGCCGGGGCGCCCTGGCCGGCCGCCGCGGCGGCAGCCGAAACCCCGGGCACCGGCATCTCCGCCGCGTCCTCCTACGCCTTTGCACAGGACGCACAGCCTGTGGACGGCGCGAAAGGAACCACGGGCGCCGAGCTGCTCGAAGCCGGCAGCACCTACCGCAGCTCCCTCCCCAAAGACGCGGAGCTCTACTACCGCCTTCATCTCGACGCCGCGTCCAACGCGTACGTCTCCGTCACCGCCATCCCCCGCGCGGACGCCACGCTCTCCATCACCGACGGCATCAGGGTGTCGGTGCAGGACGCCGACAACCACTCCTGCTCCAACGAACGCGCCCGCTTCGGCGCCGCCAAGAGCCCGCACCCCATCACGGCATGGGGCGCACGAACCACCTCCCCGGCCGCCCCCCTCTGCCAGGGCGCCGGCACCTACTACGTCGTCGTCGAACGCACCGGTACGACGGACTCCTCGCCCGGCGCCTGGGACCTGGAGATCACCACCACCACCGAACCGCGCCTGAAGCAGGCCGGTGCGACGAGCCCGCCCAAGGTGTGGAACTCCACCTCACCCACCCCTGTCTCGGGCGCGGCCGAGCACAGCCAGGGCGGCGCGGGCTTCTCCCGGGCGACCTCCGTGGGACAAGGCGTCTGGAGCGCCGACATCACGCCCGGGCAGACGCTCTTCTACAAGGTCCCGGTCGGCTGGGGCCAGCAGCCGTCCGCCACGGCCGAACTCGGCAGCGTGAACGGCGACGGCCACGGCTACGCCATCGACGCCCTGGCCCTCACCCTCTACAACCCCGTCCGCGCCGACGTGGAGGACGCGAGCGTCGGCTACGACGGCAAGCAGAAGCCGGCCTCCCTCGCCGCGGTGCCCGCCGTCGACTACAGCAACCGCTACGCCATCCCCGCCCGCGTGAACGGAATGCGGTTCGCCGGCTCGTACTACCTGGTGGTGCACCTCGCCGCGGGAGTGGCCCAGAAGTTCGGCGACGGGCCCTTCAGGCTGACGCTGCGCATCGGGATCGACGGCGCGGCGCAGGACGGCCCCGGCTACGAGGGGCAGTCCGTGCCGCAGAACGTCTTCGAGGTCACCGCGCAGGACCGGCAGGCAGCCCCCGAGGGCGCGACCCCAGACACCCACGCCACGATGAAGGCCCTCGCCGCTGGCGGGATCGGAGCGGGCACGCTCGTGCTCGTGGTGCTCGGGGTGTGGACGGTCGCGGCCCGGCGGAGAACACGGGCCTGGTGAGGCCCACGGCCCGGCGCGTGGCAGAGACCCGGTGAGGTCCTGCGGCCCTCGGCTCGGGAGACGGCGGACAGTTCTTCAGATACGGGTCAGCGCCCAGAACCCCACGGCGTAGCAGGCCAGCGCGATAAGCAGGAGCGGGATCGCCACCTTGGCGGGCGGGCCGGGACGCCGCGCGGGACGGGCGCGATGGCTGCGGCGCGTCGTCTCCTGCGGGATTGCCTGCACGGGAGGCGGAACCTGAGGGGCCTGGGCGGTGTACGAAACAGTAGAGACATCAGCGCGCTGGTACGGCGTCGGGGCCTGGGCCTGGGCCGGGTGCAGCGGCCTGTACGACTGGGGGGAGGGCAGTACATGCGTGGGGTCATGAGGGGAGACGTAGGCGGGCTCGTGCCGGCTGCCCTGGCCGGGGTGCGCCTGCGCGGGGGGCGGCGGCTGTGGAGCGGGAGTCCGGGCGGAGGAGGCGGTGGCCTGCGGGGGCGGCAGATGGAAGCTGCCGGTGTCCGACATGCTCGGCGGCTGGGTGGGGACGGACGGCTCCGGCTGGTGCCCCGGCCCCTGACGCGGGTCGGGCAGCGGTGTCACGGCCGAGGACGCCACCGCCTCGGCGTCCGAAGCGGACGACACCGAGGACGCCTCTGCCTCAACAGACCGCTCAACGGGCCGCGAAAAGGCTCCACTTACACCGGTTCCGTCAGTGTCAGCCTCCTTCCTCGCCTCCACTCCCGGTGCGGCCTTGAGCGGTCCCGAGGGGGCGAACCCCGGTGGGAGCGGGCCGAGTTGGTCGAAGACCTCGATCAACTCGTCGTCGGGGCCGGGTTCCGGCAACAACTCCCTGGCAGAGGCGAGCGCCTTGCGCGCCCCTGTGGCGGTACGGAACCGGGCCTGCGGGTCGGGCTGCAGCAGCGTCGCCACAACCTGCCACAGCGGCTCGGGAATGCCCTTGGGCGCGCTCGGCGTCCCGTGCGCCGCGAAGTACTGGATGAGCGCCTTGGCGTCCGGCTTGGCACCCTCCAGCAGATACAACGCGACCAGGCCCACCGCGAACAGATCGGCGGGGAAGTCCGGTTCCGAGCCCATCATCTGCTCCGGCGCCAGATAACCCGGCGTCCCCACCACGAGATTGGTCTCCGTCAGACGCGGTTCACCCAGCCGCATCGCAATGCCGAAATCGGACAACCGCAGCCGCGGCCGACCCGTGCCCGTGGCTTCCAACAGGACATTCGCCGGCTTGACGTCGCGGTGCACCACACCCTCCGCATGCACCGCGGCCAGCCCCGAAAGCAACTGGTCCAGCAAGGTGCACACGAAGGCCGGCGGCAGCGGACCGTAGTCCCCGACCAGATGAACCAGCGAACCGCCGGCGACGAGATCCATCGTGAACAGGACCTTGTCGTCGTCGGCGGCCCAGCTGGCCGGCGCCAGCACATGGGGGTGATCGATCCGCAGAGCCTGCTCGCGGACGAAACGCAGCAGAGAGTGCGCGTCGCGCTGCTGCAGCACCTTGGCGGCCACATAACGACGGCGGCGGTGATCCCAGGCGCGCCAGACAGCGCCGACCCCTCCGCGCCCGATCGGGTCGACCAGTTCGTACCGGCCGGCGAAGACCTCACCCATGGCTCTGCGTCGCTCCTCCCCCTTCGGCTACCCCCCTTGCTTGCCCCTCGACGAGTGGTACGACTCCCCCCAGCGCCGTTCCTCGACGAGTGTGATGAGTGATACGAGCCCCCGCGCCCCCGCGCCCCTCCTCGACCGTCGGCCCGGCCGCCGAACCCCCTTCGGCGACCGGGCCACGGACTCAGCTCTGGTGCGACTGGTAATGCGTGACCGCATCGGAAGTGCGGCCGGCGCCGTACACCCGGAGGAACTCCGCCAGCTCCGGATGACTGGGGGCGAGAGTGTCCGCGGCGTCGATGATGTCCCCCGCGGCCGCCACCGAGCGCAGCAGCGACTGAATCTCGCGGACCACCCGCTTGACCGTGGGCGCCCCCGAACTGCTCGTCGTGGTCGTGGTGTTGCTGAGCACCGAGCCCCCCTGCGACTTCTTGATCTCTTCCATGCGCTCCGTGGCCTCGGCCGCACTCACGCTGCCGTCCGCGACCTGCCCCGCCAGGTCCTGAAGCAGCTGCACCCGCTGCACGACAGCCGGGTTGCCGATCTTCGCCCGCTGCCCGCTCATCAACTGCGACAGCATCGGAGCGGACAGCCCCAGCACCCCCGCGAGACGGGCCTGGTTGAGCCCGAGATCTTCTATGAGCTTACGGAAGAGCGCCCCCAACGGCTCCCCGTACCAGTTCCGCTGCAGTTCCCGCGCTCTTGCGGTCGCTTCCTGCTGTGCGGCGTCCATTGCGTCTCCCCATCGCTTCCCCAAGTACTGTGGTTCGCTGTAGCGAACCACGCCGAGCATCTTACGGAGAGTGGTCGTCCACGGGGACCCCCAATCTTTTTGCGAGATCCCGGGGGTGACCCGGTACTCTGGTCTGCGGCACCCACCGGTACGCGGTTCTACCGGGGGATGTCCCCTTTCCGGGGCCTTAGCTCAGTTGGTAGAGCGCTGTCTTTGCATGGCAGATGTCAGGGGTTCGACTCCCCTAGGCTCCACTCCGGATCCCCTCCGACCTGCGGAAACGCAGTGCGGAGGGGATTTTTCGCCACCGCGACCGCCCCCACCTGGCCGGCTCACCGCTGCCGGACGCAGCGGCCGCCCGGACACGGACACGGGACCAGGCCGAGCGAGGCAGCCCCCCGGTACCGAAGACGCCGACACCGCGGACGCCATCCGCGAGGTGATTGCGCCGCCGGACGTGTTTCACGTGAAACACAGCCGTGGGGCGGAAGACCCTCAAGTCTCCCGCCCCACGCCATAGTTCAGCCCACAGCACGTCACCGGCCGTCGTCGCGCTGAGCAGCCTCCTCCTCGGCCTCCTTGGCCTGCACCTCAGGGTCGAGCAAGGACTGACCACTGCCGTCCACCGACGACAACCGGCTCGGCTCCGGAACCTCCGTCGCAGCAGGCGGCTCGACCAGCCAGTCAGGGTTGGCCTGCTTGTCCCACCACTTCCAGGCAGCAAAAGCACCGCCCGCGAGAGCACCGAACACCAGCAAAACCTTCGCGGCACGCCCGGCCCTCGCCCGACGCTCATGCCGACGAACCAGCTTCTGAATCTCCTTCGGCGAGACCTGACCGCGCAGCGCAGCCAATGCGGCAGCACCGCGCGCGGCGGCCTCGTCCCTCACAGGCCCGGCCACGGCCACCGCCTGCTCCAGCCTCGGCCGGGAATAGTCGGCGGCCTGCCGGGCCGCCTGTCGGGTACGGACGGCAGCCTCATGGGCGGCCTGGTCGACCTTCGGCGGCACATGCGTACGGGCCTGCTCCAGACGCGGCGCGACATACGCGTCGTACTGGACGCGGGCCTGATCCGCGGCTTGGGACACCTTCGGCGCGAGCCGTACGCGTGCCTCGTGTGCGTAGTGTGCGGCCCTGTCCTTGGCCGTGTCGGCGTAGGGCGCCACCACTTCCGCGGCGTGCAGCACGCTGTCCTTCGCCGAACCGGTCGCGGCGCGCACGCTGTCGATGCGGGTCACGGGTTCCTCCTCCTCGGTGGCGTACGGTATTTCGACTTTCCACCCTTTTACGGATCATGCCTGTCAACAGACACCGGGGCATGTGAGGGCGGGCATCCGGGTCATGCACACCGACTCAGGACCATCTCCAGCAAGAGCCGATCGAGAGCCGATCAAGTCCAATAGAGGATGAATACGGGGCAACAGGCGCTTGTCGTCGACAATGCCACGGATCGCAGCCGAGCGCCCCCGGCCCGGACACACTCGACCGGATTTCTGCAAGCAACACCCCTGACAAGCCCCGCAGACGGGCGCCGGGCGACGCACGACGCAGACCGTGCGAGGATCAGGGAGTCACAGGAAGACAACGGAAGGCAGATCGTGGCTGAGCAGCTTTACGCCACCCTGAAGACCAACAACGGCGACATCGAAGTCCGGCTCCTGCCGAACCACGCGCCCAAGACGGTCCGGAACTTTGTCGAGCTCGCCACGGGCGAGCGGGAGTGGGTCAACCCTGAAACGGGCCAGAAGACCACGGACAAGCTCTACGACGGCACGGTCTTCCACCGGGTGATCAGCGGGTTCATGATCCAGGGCGGAGACCCGCTGGGCAACGGCACCGGTGGGCCCGGCTACCAATTCGAGGACGAATTCCACCCCGACCTCTCCTTCAACAAGCCCTACCTGCTGGCCATGGCCAACGCCGGTCCGGGCACCAACGGCTCGCAGTTCTTCATCACCGTCTCTCCCACGACGTGGCTGAACCGCAAGCACACCATCTTCGGCGAGGTCACCGACCCCGCCAGCCAGAAGGTGATCGACGCCATCGCCACCACCCAGACCAACCCCCGCACCGACCGCCCGGTCAACGACGTCGTCATCGAGTCCGTCGTCGTCGAAACCCGCGAGGGCTGAGACCCACGAGGACCCCACCCGCAAGGTCGAGTCCCCGCACAGCAGGAACCAAACGCCCCGCCCATCCGTAAAGATGGGCGGGGCGGTGCATTTGTGCACACCACCCGAACGACGACCTAGGGGATCTCATGGACCAGGCGCCAGGCAGCCCACAAGGCCCGGACGACCAGGGACCCCAGCACGCCCAGAGCCTGCCCGGCTGCTACCGCCACCCCGACCGCGAGACCGGCATCCGCTGCACCCGCTGCGAACGCCCGATCTGCCCCGAATGCATGGTCAACGCCTCCGTCGGCTTCCAATGCCCCGAATGCGCCCGCGGCAACTCCGGCACCGGACACCACCCGGCCGCCACCCGCCCCCGCACCATCGCCGGCGGCACCGTCACGGCCGACCCCCGGCTGCTCACCAAGCTGCTCATCGGGATCAACCTGGCCGTCTTCCTCGTCCAGCTGGCCGTCGGAGACAGCTTCACCAACCGGTTCGAACTCATCGGCCAGGCCTACGTCCCTCAGCTCGGCGGCGTCGAAGGCGTCGCACAGGGCCAGTACTACCGGCTGCTGACCGCCATGTTCCTGCACGGCAGCTACGTCCACATCCTGTTCAACATGCTCAGCCTCTGGTGGATCGGCGGCCCCCTCGAAGCAGCCCTCGGCCGCGCCCGCTACCTCTCCCTGTACTTTGTCTCCGGACTGGCCGGCAGCGCACTGACCTATCTCCTCGCAGCGTCCAACCAGTCGTCTCTGGGCGCCTCCGGTGCAATCTTCGGGCTCCTCGGCGCCACCGCCGTCCTCCTGCGCCGACTCAACTACGACTTGCGCCCCTTGATCGCCCTGCTGGTGATCAACCTCATCATCACCTTCAGCCCGGGCTTCAACATCGCCTGGCAGGCCCACATCGGCGGCCTCGTCGCCGGCGTCATCACCGGCTACGCCATGGTCCATGCCCCACGCGAACACCGCGCCCTCGTCCAGTACGGCACCTGCGCCCTGGTCCTGGTCGTCGTAGTGGTCCTGACCCTGCTCAGGACGGCTCAGCTCACCTGACGTGCCCACTTGTCCACAGCGGGTTGCCAGTCTTGTGCATAGCGTGCGGGAACAGCTGTGCCCCCTGTCACCGACCAGTGTTTCCGCAGGTCAGGCAGGGGGCGAACAGATTTGCGAAGCTGGGTGGGATGGTCGTATCGGCGTCAATGGCCAGCTGGTTATCCACAGATGGTCGTTCTTTTCCCCAGGAGCTGTGGATTTTTCTGCGGGCTGTGGATAACTCAGCGGATAGCCCTGGGCAGGGCTATGTTCACCGAGAGGTGGCCGTTACTTCCACTGCGTGGAGACGCCGAATCCGGCGGCGATGAAGCCGAAGCCCACCACGATGTTCCAGTTGTCCAGCGCATCGATGGGCAGCGAACCGTCGGTCACGTAGAAGACGACGATCCAGGCCAGGCCGATGAGGAACATGGCCAGCATGACGGGCGCGACCCATGCGTGGCTGTTCAGCTTGATGCTGGTCGCCTGCTTCGCCGGCGGCGGCGTGTAGTCGGCCTTCTTGCGGATACGTGACTTCGGCACGAGGGTCTCTCCTGTCGATGCGCTGCGTGGCCGCGCAGGGAACTGTGGCTGGCTCCGGAGCAGCGTACAAGGGGACTCTTAGCGCTCCCCCGGGCGTCCGTTAGCGTAGTGCTTCCGCGGCGCCGAAGGAGATAAGGGTACGTTGAGCAATTCTGCCGACTCCCCCCAGGACGGATCCAGTCCTGCCCGCGGACGCCGTTTCCGGCCGGTGCGGGTGCTCACGGTGGCCGTCTTCGCCCTCGCGGGGCTCATTTTCTTCACCAGTTTCAATACGGCCAAGGGCACCAATATCCGTACGGATACGTCCTTGCTGAAGCTTTCCGACCTGATCCAGGAGCGCAGCCGCAAGAACGGCGAACTGGACGAGTCCAACGGCTCTTTGCGCCGGGAGGTCGAGTCCTTCGCCGAGCGTGACGACGGCAGCACCAAGGCGCAGGACGAGAAGCTCGCGGGTCTGGAGAAGGGTGCGGGCACGCAGAAGCTGAAGGGTGAGGCGATCACCGTCACGCTGAATGACGCCCCGCCGGACGCCACCGCCAAGCTCCCCGGCTATCCCGAGCCGCAGCCGGACTACCTGGTGATCCACCAGCAGGATCTGCAGGCGGTGGTGAACGCGCTGTGGCAGGGCGGTGCCAAGGGCATCAAGGTTATGGACCAGCGGCTGATCTCCACCAGTGCCGTGCGCTGCGTGGGCAACACGCTGATCCTTCAGGGGCGCGTCTACTCGCCGCCGTACAAGATCACGGCGATCGGGGATCCCGACAAGCTGAACAAGGCACTGTCGGATTCCACGGCGATCCAGAACTACATGGTCTACGTGAATGTGTATGGCCTCGGCTGGAAAGTGACCCATGACGGGACGGTGACTCTGCCCGGCTACTCGGGCACAGTGGATCTGCACTACGCCCAGCCCGTGGAGTGAACTGAGCCGTTTCGGGAGCTGCCGGTGCGCGTCGTCGTCAGGACCGTCAGTGAGCTCTGTATCACCGTGGGCAGCCTGATCGTGCTTTTCGTTGTGTATGTGCTGTTCTGGACGGGTGTGCGGGCGGACGGTGCGATGAGCCACCAGATCGATGTGCTGCACGACCAGTGGGCGAAGCAGACGGCGCATCCGACGGTCCCTGTCGCATCCGGGGCCTCGGCCGGACCCCGGAAGCCGGCGCCGTATGTCGCGGGCAAGCCCTTCGCGATCATGTACATCCCGCGGCTTGGTTTCACGTGGAACAAGCCGGTGCTCGAGGACACTGCGGTGAGCACGTTGAAGAAGGGGCTGGGTCACTACGCGAACACCGCGCAGCTGGGGCAGGAGGGCAACTTCGCGGTGGCGGGGCACCGGCGGACGTACGGAGATCCGTTCGTGGACTTCCCCGAGCTGAGGCCGGGTGACGCGGTGGTGCTGACCGACGGGACCACTTGGTTCACGTATCGGATCGACAAAGGGCCCTACAAAACTGTTCCGACGGACGTTGAGGTGATCGATCCTGTGCCACGTAAGTCGGGGTACACGCGTGAGGGCCGTTATCTGACGCTCACCACGTGCGATCCGGAGTGGGGGCACAGCCATCGGCTGATCGTGTGGGGGCACCTGGATTCCACACAGCCTGTGGAGGCCGGGAAACCAGAGGCGCTGCGCCGTTAGTCTGGTGCGGGTACGGCGTGAGTCTGATGCCGTGGTGGAACGGAAGGGACGGCATGTACGGCTGGATCTGGCGGCATCTGCCGGGAAACGTGTGGGTGAAGGCGCTGATCTCACTCCTGCTGGTCCTGGCTGTGGTCTATGTCCTGTTCCAGTACGTCTTCCCGTGGGCCGAACCGCTGCTGCCCTTCAACGATGTGACGGTGGACAACCAGTGAGTGCGCGGATTCTCGTCGTCGACAACTACGACAGCTTCGTCTTCAACCTGGTGCAGTACCTGTACCAGCTGGGCGCCGAGTGCGAGGTGCTGCGCAACGACGAGGTGTCCACGGCGCATGCCCAGGACGGTTTCGACGGTGTGCTGCTGTCGCCGGGTCCGGGGACGCCGGAGGAGGCGGGCGTCTGCATCGAGATGGTGCGGCACTGTGCGGCGACCGGTGTCCCGGTGTTCGGTGTCTGCCTGGGGATGCAGTCGATGCAGGTGGCGTACGGGGGTGTGGTGGACCGTGCGCCCGAGTTGCTGCACGGCAAGACCTCGCTGGTGGAGCACGGGGGCAGGGGCGTCTTCGCCGGGCTGCCCTCGCCGTTCACGGCGACGCGCTACCACTCGCTGGCCGCGGAGCCGGAGACGGTGCCGGCCGAGCTGGAGGTGACCGCGCGGACGCACGACGGGATCATCATGGGGCTCAGGCACCGTGAACTCCCGGTCGAGGGTGTGCAGTTCCACCCGGAGTCGGTGCTGACGGAGCACGGTCACCGGATGCTGGCCAACTGGCTGGTGGAGTGCGGCGACCAGGGTGCTGTGGCGAGGTCGGCGGGGCTCGCCCCGGTGGTGGGCAGGGCCACGGCGTGACCGCGCTGCGCCCCGAGCGTGAGTCCGCCTCCTCGTACGGGCAGGAGCCGTACGAGGGGTACGCCTCGTTTGAGGGGTACGAGGCGTCGGGTTCGTTCGAGGCGTCGGGTTCGTTCGAGGCATCCGGTGGATTCGAGGCCTCCGGGGCGTTCGATGAGTGGAACGGTGAGTCGGCGGGGCAGCAGGGGCGGCACGGGGGGTATGCGGCGGCCGAGGAGCCGTATGTAGCGCCGCCGGTGGAGGAGCCGGAGCCGTATCTTCCGCCCGTGGACGAGGAGACGGTGGCTCTGCGGATACCGGAGCCGCCGTCGGGCGGTTCCATATCGCCCTCTGACGCCTCAACAGCCACGCCTGCCACTGGAACCACTCCGGGTGGCCGAGCGGCCCGTAGGAAGGCCGCCAAGGGCCGTCATGGGCGCCATGGGGGCGCTCGTGCGGCTGTGGAGGCCGCGGAAGGCGACGAGGAGACGTCCGCCGATGCTTCCCAGGCCCCGCTTTCGCGGGTTGAGGCACGTCGGCAGGCCCGCGCACGCAAGCCCAGTCCTGGTGTCGTCGCGAGCCGGGCGATCGGTGAGGTGTTCATCACCACCGGCGTGCTGATGCTGCTGTTCGTCACCTACCAGCTGTGGTGGACGAACGTCCGGGCACATGCGGCGGCGGACCAGGAGACCAGCACCCTGCAGAACGACTGGGCGAGCGGCAAGCGTGCGCCGGGCGAGTTCGAGCCGGGCCAGGGTTTCGCGATCCTCCACATCCCCGAGCTGGACGTGGTCGTGCCGATCGCCCAGGGCGTCAGCAACAAGCAGGTGCTGGACAAGGGCATGGTCGGGCACTACAGCGAGGGCAGGCTGAAGACGGCGATGCCCGACGCGAAGACCGGCAACTTCGCGCTTGCGGGTCACCGCAATACGCACGGCGAGCCCTTCCGGTACATCAACAAGCTGAAGAAGGGCGACGAGGTCGTCGTCGAGACGCAGGACGAGTACTTCGTCTACAAGGTGACGTCGACGCTGCCGGTGACATCACCGAGCAATACGAGCGTGATCAGTCCCGTGCCGCCCCAGTCGGGTTTCACCAAGCCCGGCCGGTACATCACGCTGACGACCTGTACTCCGGAGTTCACCAGCAAGTACCGGTTGATCGTCTGGGGCAAGATGGTCGAGGAACGGCCGCGCAGCAAGGGCAAGCCGGATGCGCTCGTCGAGTAGGGGCAGATGAACGTGGCAGCGACCACCGACGACACTCAAGAGGACACGGACGCGCCGGCGGCGCCACCGGCCCGCCGCCGCGGCACGGGCCGTATCGCGGCGGCGGTGAGCGTCTTCGGTGAACTCCTCATCACGGCGGGCCTGGTGCTGGGCCTGTTCGTCCTCTACTCGCTCTGGTGGACGAACGTCATAGCCGACCGGGCGGCGGACAAGCAGGGCGAGAAGGTCCGCGACGCATGGGCCCACGAGGGCAAGAGCACTGGTCCCGGTGCGCTGGACACCAAGAACGGCATCGGCTTCCTGCATGTCCCCGCCATGAAGAACGGCGAGGTCCTGGTCGAGAAGGGCACGTCGACGGAGGTCCTCAACGAGGGCGTGGCCGGCTACTACACGGACCCGGTCAAGGCCACCCTCCCGACGACGGGCAAGAAGGGCAACTTCACACTGGCCGCCCACCGGGACGGCCACGGCGCGAAGTTCCACAACATCGACAAGCTGAAGGTCGGCGACCCGATCGTCTTCGAGACCCGGGACAAGTGGTACATCTACAAGGTCTACGACATCCTCGACGAGACCTCGAAGTACAACGTGAAGGTCATCTCGCAGATCCCCAAGGAGTCGGGGAAGAAGAAGGCGGGCCACTACATCACGCTGACGACGTGCACGCCGGTGTACACGAGCCGGTATCGGTATGTGGTGTGGGGGGAGCTGGTGCGGGTGGACAAGGTGGACAGCAAGAGGACGCCGCCGGAGGAACTGGGCTGACTGAGCTCCTTGCAGGAACTCAGTCCCCTAGCATGGCGGAGGCTCGAAGCCGCAACTTCCTTTTGCGGCTTCGAGCCTCCTTTCGGTCGGCGGACAGTGTCTACTCCAGGCCTTCAGCGGCTCCCCGGCACTCCACTCCTCCAGCATCCCGCGGTGTACGGCTGTGATGTTGGTCTCGGCGGCGAGCTGCAGGGCGTCGGGGGTGAAGGGGCACGTTGCCACGAAGAGTGCCACCTGCGCGCTGTAGAGAACCTTCGCCGAGCCGACAAACTTCTGGACGGCGGGGCTGGTGATGGTCAGGTAGGGCGCGTACCTCTTGCATTGGGCGACGAGGCGACGTCCGTCGGGGGTGCGCCCGATGATGTCGACGCCTCGGTCTCCATGGCCGCCGACGACGAAGACGTCGGTGCATCCGTCGCGGATCAGCAGTTTGGCGATGTGGCGCTCGAACGTTTTGCTGTTCATGGCGTCCATGGCAGCCATGACCCCGACGGCGGGACGATCGTCTCGTACTCCTTCGAGCCGTTGCAGCCGGGCGTGGTGCTGGTGGAGCCGTCGCTCGATGCGCTGGACTCCGGCCCGCAGGGCGATCAGCTCCTTGCGGTGCTCGCCGGAGGTCTCGATCAGGGCGTTGAACATCGGTACGACCGTCTTGCCGAGGATGTGGGTGATGCGTTGGTCGATGCGGTCGTCGAGGGAGACGTCGGCTGTGCGGACAGGGTTATCCACAGGCTGGGTGCGCGCCAGGTACTCCATGTCCAGGAGGTACACACGCACCTGACGTGCGACTTCGCTGTCCCTGAGCAGCATGGCGATGTTGAGGACGGCTCGGCGGGAGAACAGAGCGAGGGATCGTGTTCGCGACTGGATCCCACTGAGGTTCTTGAAGGACCTCAGTTCTTCGCCGGTCAACAGGCGGTATCCGTTGGTTTCCAGCTCTGCTCGGTGGTCTTTGACCAGTGACTTGATCGCTTCGAGACCTACCTCGAAGTAGGCAGCCACCATCGCCGTCGTCACATGCATCCCGTCCGGCAGCAGCGACAGTGCCTTGACTCTGTCGAGTACGTCCGTGCGCTCCAGGACGCTGTCCCGCAGGGACTTGGACTCCAGCAGCGCCGATTCGTTGATCACGTTCTGCCCTTCGTTCGCGGTGTGGCCGTATGGCCAGGGCAGAGCTCCGACACCCCGCCCCACCCGATCAACGAGTCGGCACATATGAAGACACGATCGACGCAGGAACAAACGTTGTACGAGGCTTACCGCCGCCTGCCCGGGCGGCAGACAAATGGGCCCCTGCCGGGAAGCCCGGCAGGGGCCCATCGATGGGGGCGGGTGTGTCAGCCGGTCGCACCGCCGAAGAGGTTGGTGCCGCCGTTGTTCCCGCCGTTGTTGCCGCCTCCGCCGAAGGTCTGCAGGTTGACCGGCGTGCCCTGGTTGACCGTGCTGCCCGGGGGCGGGTCCGAGTTGATGACGATGGCGTTGTCGTCCTGGGAGCCGTTGATGTTGCCGACCTGGAGGCCCGCCTGCTGAAGGGCGTTCTTGACGTCCTTCAGCTTCTGGCCCTGGATGTTCGGCACCTGGACCTGGTTGTTCTGCTTCTGGCCGATGTTGATCTGCACCGCGGTGTTCTTCTTGACCGGGGTGCCGATCGTCGGGTTGGTCGAGATGACCTTGTTGACCTGGTTGTCGTCGTTGGTGGGCGTGTTGACGCAGTTGCCGTTGAGGCCGACGGCCTGCAGCGCGGACTTGGCGTCGTCACAGCTCTTGCCGGTGACGTCGGGCACGGGGACGGTCTCCGCGGCCTTGGCCACGGTGAGGGTGACCGTGCTGCCCTTCTCCTTCTCCGTGCCGCCCGTCGGGTTCTGGGAGAGGACGAGGCCGGGGTTCTGGTCGGACTCCTGGGTCTTCTGGTCGACCTTGAAGCCCTTGTTCTCGAGCTGGGTCTTCGCCTGGTCGTACTGCAGGCGCGTGACGTCCGGGACGAGCACCTTCGGAGCGCCCGTGGACACCACGAGGTTGACCGCCTCCCCCTTCTTCAGGCTGGTGCCCTTGCCCGGGTCTTGGTCGCAGACATTGCCCTTGCTCTGGTTGTCGCAGGGCTGCCTCTTGATCGTTCCGACCTTGAGGCCGATGTTGTCCAGCTGGCTCTTGGCGTCGCTCTCGCTCAGGCTGACGAGGTTGGGTACGTCCACCTTGTCGTTGCCGACGCCTCCGTTCCCGCTGAACGCGTACTTCCCGATCAGGATGGCGCCCACCAGGACGAGGATGCCCGCGACGACCAACAGGATCGTCGAGGTGTTGGACTTCTTCTGGGGCTGGCGGCGGCGGGAGCGGTCGTCGTAGCCGTAGCCGCCGTCGTCCGGGTTCATCGGGGGGAGCATCGACGTGGCGCCGGCGTCCGTGGCGCGCAGGGCCGTGGTCGGCTGGTCGTCGGGGTAGCCGCCGTAGCCGACGGATCCCATGGCCGCGGTGGCCGCGACGGGCTGGCCGTCGAGGCAGGCCTCGATGTCGGCGCGCATCTCGTCGGCGGACTGGTAGCGGTAGTTCGGGTCCTTGACCAGGGCCCTGAGGACGATGGCGTCCATTTCGGGCGTGATCTCGGGGTCGAAGACGGAGGGCGGCTGGGCTTCCTCACGTACGTGCTGGTACGCGACGGCGACCGGGGAGTCGCCGACGAAGGGTGGGCGTACCGTCAGGAGTTCGTAGAGGAGGCAGCCGGTCGAGTACAGGTCGGAGCGGGCGTCGACCTGCTCGCCCTTCGCCTGCTCCGGTGAGAGGTACTGCGCGGTGCCGATGACGGCGGCCGTCTGCGTCATGGTCATGCCGGAGTCGCCCATGGCGCGGGCGATGCCGAAGTCCATGACCTTGACCTGGCCGTTGCGCGTCAGCATGACGTTGGCCGGTTTGATGTCGCGGTGGACGATGCCGCTGCGGTGGGCGTACTCCAGGCCCTGGAGGATGCCGATGGTCATCTCCATCGCGCGCTCCGGCAGCAGCTTGCGGCCACTATGAAGAAGCTCACGCAGGGTTGAGCCGTCCACGTACTCCATGACGATGTACGGGATCGAGACCCCGTCGATGTAGTCCTCGCCCGTGTCGTAGACCGCGACGATCGCGGGATGGTTGAGCGAGGCGGCCGACTGGGCCTCCCGGCGGAACCGGGCCTGGAAGGAAGGGTCGCGTGCGAGGTCCGCGCGCAGTGTCTTCACCGCCACCTGGCGCCCGAGGCGGGTGTCATGCGCGAGGTAGACCTCCGCCATGCCACCACGACCGAGCACCTGGCCCAGTTCGTACCGGCCGCCGAGGCGACGCGGCTCTTCCATAGCTCCTACCAGCCCTCTCCGTCGGTCCCGACTCACACGTGTGTGCGGCCGGAGGCTGCCGTCCGGGCCTACCGTACCCGGCTAGCTTTGTGTGACCTGGCTAAGTGCGTCACCCGATACAGGACCGGTATCGCAACGTGCACCGTTGTGAAGGGGACGTGAGCGGGGTCACTTCTTGGCGTTGATGACCGCCTCCATCACGCTCTTCGCGATCGGGGCGGCGAGGCCGCCGCCGGAGATGTCGTCGCGGTTGGCGTTCTCGTCCTCGATGACCACGGCCACGGCGACCGGCGAGCTGCCGTCGGACAGCTTGGCGTAGGAGATGAACCAGGCGTAGGGGTTCGCGCTGTTGGCGACGCCGTGCTGGGCGGTGCCGGTCTTGCCGCCGACGGTGACGCCGCCGCCGATCTGGGCCTTCTGGCCGGTGCCGTCCTTGACGACCGTCTCCATCATCGACTGCAGGATCTGCGCGTTCTTCGCCGACAGGGGCTGGCTGAGCTCCTGCGGGTCGGTCTGCGCGATGGTGTCGAGGTTGGACGACTGCAGCTTGTCGACCATGTACGGCTTCATCAGCTTGCCGTTGTTGGCGACGGCGGAGGCGACCATGGCCATCTGCAGGGGGGTCGCGGCGGTGTTGAACTGGCCGATCGAGGACAGCGCGGTCTGCGAGGAGTTCATGTTGTCGGAGAACACCGAGGCGCTGGAGCGGACCGGGGTGAACTGCTCGGCGTCGAAGCCGAACTTCTTCGCCTCGGCGAGCATCTTGTCGTTGCCGAGGTCGGCGCCGATCTTGCCGAAGACCGTGTTGCAGGACACCCGCAGCGCCGTCCGCATGGTGGCGTTCTTGCAGGGGATGTTGCCCTCGTTCTTCAGCTCGGTCGTCGTGCCCTTCATGATGTAGGGCAGTGGCGAGTTCGTGTTCTCGTCGGCGGAGGTGTACAGCCCGTTCTCCAGCGCGGCCGCGGCCGTGACCACCTTGAAGGTGGAGCCCGGCGGGTAGGTCTCGCGCAGCGCCCGGTTGAGCATCGGGTCGGCCTTGTTGTTCGCCTTCTGGAGCGCGAGCCAGTTCTTGGTGTCCGTCGATGTGGAGTTCCCGGCGAACGACGAGGGGTCGTACGACGGGTAGGACGCCAGCGCCAGGATCTTCCCGGTGGACGGGTCGAGCGCGACGACGGCGCCCTTGCCGCCCTGGGACTTCAGTCCGTTGTAGGCGGCCTTCTGCGCGGCGGCGTTGAGGGTGGTGACGACGTTGCCGCCCGCCTTCTCCTTGCCCGTGATCATGTCGAGGGTGTTGCGGAAGAAGAGCCGGTCGTCGGTGCCGGTGAGGATGCCGTCGTCGATGCTCTCCAACTGGGTGGCGCCGAAGGCCTGCGAGGCGAACCCGGTGACCGGCGCCCACATGGGACCGTTCTTGTAGGTGCGCTTGTACTTCAGGTCGTTGAGGCCGCTGGTGCTGGTCGTGGTGGACCCGGTGACGGGGTCGCCGTCGACGATGATGTCGCCGCGCGGGGTGGAGTAGCGGGCGATGGTGACACGGCGGTTCAACTTGTCGTTCTTCAGGCTGTCGGCCTTGACGTACTGGAGCCAGTTGTCCCGGACGAGCAGGGCGAGGACGAGCAGGCCGCAGAAGATCGCGATCCGGCGCAGGGGCTTGTTCATGACGGGCGGACCACCTGGGTCATCTCGGCGT
This sequence comes from Streptomyces sp. NPDC002092, assembly GCF_053593775.1. Taxonomy (NCBI): domain Bacteria; kingdom Bacillati; phylum Actinomycetota; class Actinomycetes; order Kitasatosporales; family Streptomycetaceae; genus Streptomyces; species Streptomyces sp. NPDC002092. Next base: position 539,866 of record NZ_JBSFDG010000002.1, on the reverse strand, counting down.
CGGGGTTGCCGGCGGGCGCGGGCGCCGGGCGGCGGGCGGTGTCGCTGATTCTGATGAGGATGCCGATGAGGGCCCAGTTGGCGATGACGGAGGACCCTCCGTAGGCCAGGAACGGCATCGTCATACCGGTCAGCGGGATGAGGCCCATGACGCCGCCTGCGACGACGAAGACCTGGAGGGCGAAGGCGCCGGAGAGGCCGACGGCGAGCAGCTTGCCGAAGGGGTCGCGGGCGGCGAGGGCGGTGCGGATACCCCGCTCCACGATCAGGCCGTAGATCAGCAGGATCGCCATGAGGCCGGCCAGGCCCAGCTCCTCGCCGAAGGTGGCGAGGATGAAGTCGGAGTTGGCGGCGAAGCGGATCAGCTCGGAGTGGCCCTGGCCCCAGCCGGTGCCGAGGGTGCCGCCCGAGCCGAAGGCCCACAGGGCTTGCTGCAACTGGTCGGAGTGGACTCCGGTGACGCCCGGGGTGCGGCTGAGCTTGTACTCGTGCATCGGGTTGAGCCAGGCCTGGACACGGGTCTGGACGTGCGGCTCGAAGCTCGCCACGCCCACGGCGCCGGCCGCCGACATCAGCAGACCGAAGACGATCCAGCTGGTCCGCTCGGTGGCGACGTACAGCATGATGACGAACATTCCGAAGAACAGCAGTGACGTACCGAGGTCGGTCTCGAACACCAGGATGAGGATCGAGATCATCCAGACGACGATGATCGGGCCGAGGTCGCGGCCGCGTGGCAGGTACAGGCCCATGAAGCGGCGGCTGGCGAGGGCGAGCGCGTCACGCTTCACCATCAGGTAGCCGGCGAAGAAGATGGCCAGCACGATCTTGGCGAACTCACCGGGCTGGATGGTGAAACTGCCGACCTTGATCCAGATCTTGGCGCCGTAGGTGAGGTCGGCGCCGAGGCCCGGGACCAGCGGGAGCAGCAGCAGGACCAGCGCGCCCGCCATGGAGATGTACGTGTACCGCTGCAGGACGCGGTGGTCCTTGAGGAAGATCAGCGCGACGACGAACAGGGCGATGCCCAGCGCGGTGTAGATCAGCTGGTTGGTCGCCTTGCCGCCGGCGACTCCGATGGACTGCAGCAGTTTGGACTGGTCGAGGCGCCAGATCGCGACGAGGCCGAGTCCGTTGAGGAGCGTGGCCAGAGGCAGCAGCAGCGGGTCGGCGTACGGGGCGAACTTCCGTACGGCGAGGTGGCCGACGCCGGCCAGCAGACCGAGGCCCAGGCCGTAGCCGAGAAGACCGGCGGGCACCTTGTCGTTGATGGCGAGGCCCACGTTGGCGTAGGCGAAGACCGGGATGACGACGGCGAACAGCAGGAGCGCGAGCTCGGTGTTGCGCCGGCTAGGTGCGCCGATCGCGCCGATCGTGGACGTATGGTGCGTCGGTGTGTTGGTAGTACTGCTCATCGTGTGACAGGGCCTCTCACGGCTTGCCTACTGCTTACCGCACAGCGAGACGACCTTCTGCTCATCCTCCGAGAGAGTGGGGCCGGGGCTGGGGGTGGGTGCGGTCGCTGTTGTGGACGGGGTCGGTGAGGTCGAGGGGCTCGGTGATGCCTTGGACGTGAGGGAGGTCTTGCTGGTTCCCGTGGTGCCGCCCGCCTGGCCCGTGCCGGTCTTCGAGTTGTTCTTGCTCTCGGCCGCCTGACGCTCGGACTCCTTCTTGCATGCGGAGGCCTGCACGGAAAGCTCGTTGATCTTCGACTGGGCGCCGGTCAGGCTGCCTTCGGCGATCGTGGACCTGACCTGCTTCTGCTGGTACGGAGGCAGGTACTTGAGTTCGATCTCGGGGTGGTCCTTCTCCACCTTGGAGAGGGAGACCCACGCCAGGTCCTGGCTGATGCCCCGGTACAGCGCGACGTGCTCGTCCTTGGTGCCGACGTAGTACTGGGTCTGGGTCCAGCGCCAGCCGCCGTAGAGGCCGCCGCCGACGACGGCGAGGGCGAGCACGATGTAGAAGGATCTCTTCGCCCACTTGCGGCCCGTGCGGGGTTTGACGAAGTCGTCGTCGGTGTAGTCGCCGAAGCTGCCCGCGGGGATGTAGCCGGTGGTGTCGCCGGAGCCGGGCGGGCCGAACTCGCCGCCCCCGCCGTGTCCGTGGCCCTGGCGGCCGAGGCCGGAGGCGCGGCCGGCCGGGGTCTCCATGAAGCCGGGGTCGTGCAGGTGGTTCTGGTTCTCGGCGACCGCGCCGACCACGACCGGGGTGTCGGAGAGCTGCCCGGCGAGGGTGTCCCCGGTGTCCAGGTCCAGTACGTCGGCGACGATGACGGTGATGTTGTCGGGGCCGCCGCCGCGCAGGGCGAGCTGGATCAGCTCCTGCACGGTCTCCTGCGGGCCCTGGTAGCTGGCGAGGGTGTCCTCGAGCGTCTGGTGGGAGACGACGCCGGACAGGCCGTCGGAGCAGATCAGGTAGCGGTCGCCGGCGCGGACCTCACGGATGGACAGGTCCGGTTCGACGTGCTCGCCGCTGCCCAACGCCCGCATCAGCAGGGAGCGTTGGGGGTGGGTGGTGGCTTCTTCCTCGGTGATGCGGCCCTCGTCGACGAGGCGCTGCACCCAGGTGTGGTCCTGGGTGATCTGGGTGAGGACGCCGTCGCGCAGCAGATAGGCGCGGGAGTCGCCGACGTGGACGAGGCCGAGGCGCTGGCCGGTCCACAGCAGGGCGGTGAGCGTGGTGCCCATGCCCTCGAGCTGGGGGTCCTCCTCGACCATGGAGCGCAGCTGGTCGTTGGCGCGCTGTACGGCGGTGCCGAGGGAGGTGAGGATGTCGGAGCCCGGCACGTCGTCGTCGAGGGCGACGATGGTGGAGATGGCCTCGGAGGAGGCGACCTCGCCGGCGGCGGCGCCGCCCATGCCGTCGGCGATCGCGAGCAGGCGCGGACCGGCGTATCCGGAGTCCTCGTTGCCCTCACGGATCATGCCTTTGTGCGATCCGGCGGCAAAGCGCAGTGACAGACTCATGCGCACCTCGCCCGTCGGCTCCGGGTACATCCGCACGGTGCCCACCCTCCGGTCGGGAGCGCGCCGGAGCCCGTGGTCGGGGCCGCCGCTGCGTGCTCGCTCCGCTCGCTCATTGTCGTACTACTTCCGCAGCTCGATGACTGTCTTGCCGATGCGGATCGGCGCGCCCAGCGGAATCGGCGTGGGGGTCGTCAGCCGGCTCCGGTCGAGGTATGTGCCGTTGGTGGAGCCCAGGTCCTCGACGATCCACTGGCCGTCGCGGTCCGGGTAGATCCTGGCATGGCGGCTGGAGGCGTAGTCGTCGTCCAGCACGATCGTGCTGTCGTGCGCCCGGCCCAGGGTGATGGTCTGGCCCTGGAGCGCGACGGTCGTGCCGGTGAGGGTGCCCTCGGACACGACGAGTTTGGTGGGGGCGTTACGGCGCTGGCGGCCGCCGCCGGCCTGCTGACGCTGGGGCGGGGGCGCGGCCTGCTGGCGGGCGGCCTGCTGGGGCCGTGCGGCCTCGCGCCTGGAGCCGCGCTGGGTGACGCGCGTACCGAACAGGTCGCTGCGGATGACCTGCACGGCCACGATCACGAACAGCCACAGTACGGCCAGGAAACCCAGCCGCATGACCGTGAGGGTCAGCTCTGACATTGCCCCCGCTTCACCCTTCGGCTTGCCGGTAAATGATGGTGGTGCTGCCCACGACGATCCGCGAGCCGTCGCGGAGCGTAGCGCGGGTGGTGTGCTGCCCGTCCACCACGATGCCGTTGGTGGACCCGAGATCCTGGATCGTCGAGGGCGTTCCGGTCCGGATCTCGCAGTGCCGGCGGGAGACGCCGGGGTCGTCGATCCGCACGTCGGCTTCGGTGCTGCGGCCCAGCACCAGCGTCGGGCGGGAGATCTGATGGCGGGTGCCGTTGATCTCGATCCAGTGGCGGGTGCGTGAGCCGGGCTGCGGTGCGCCGACCGGGCCGCCCGCGCCGGGACGCTGGCCGTAGGCCGCGGCGCCGGGCGGCGGCGCGGCGGGCATCGGAGGGGCGCCCGCGGGTGCGGCGGCCGGCGGGTAGCCGTACCCTCCGCCGGGGCGGCCCGCGGACCCGGCCGGCGGAGCGGCGGATCCGGGAGCCTGCTGGCTGCTGGAGGAGGCGAGCGTACGGCTGCGCACCCGGTACAGGCCGGTGTCGAGGTCGTCCGCCTTCTCCAGGTGGACCTTGATGGGGCCCATGAACGTGTAGCGCTGCTGCTTGGCGTAGTCGCGCACCATGCCGGCGAGCTCGTCGCCGAGCTGGCCGGAGTAGGGGCTGAGCCGCTCGAAGTCCGGCGTGCTCAGCTCCACGATGAAGTCGTTGGGGACGACCGTGCGGTCGCGGTTCCAGATGGTGGCGTTGTTGTCGCACTCACGCTGGAGCGCTCCGGCGATCTCCACGGGCTGGACCTCGGACTTGAACACCTTGGCAAAGGTGCCGTTGACCAGACCTTCGAGACGCTGCTCGAACTTCTTCAGGACTCCCATGAGGCACCTCCTCCGATGTCGCTTCCGTCCAGTGTCCCGGCTGGCGGGCGCTGCCTTGCCTGGTACTGCTTACTGATCGTATCCACGCGCGGGTGAATCAGCTGGTTCCCCCTGTCGGCCCGGTCGACGGGTGTCGACCCTGGACGAAGTTCCCTCCGGAAGTTCCCTCCGAAGCTGCCCTTCGAACTCCTCCCACGCACTCCTTCTGCCCAGGATCGTAGAGGCGGCCGCAGACCAGTGTCCCGCACCTGGCTGTGGACCCGGCCCGGCTCCAGGGGAGACGGGCAGGACCGGTACGAGGTTGATACGTGAACCGGTGCGTGTTGATACGGAGCGGAGAGCTTCGCGGGCGGGGCGTCGGCGTGCCGGTGGTTCGCGGGTCGCGTGGCGGGACGGGCGCGGGGTGGCCGGTCCACGGCCGGACGGCACGTCCGTGCTGGTGGGCGGCTGCCCAGGGATAAGGGATGTGAACCCACCCCGGCCAGCGTGCTAATGTTCTGCGTGTCGGAAGGCGCCAGCCCAAAGGGCCGAAGCCGGAGGACACACCCAATGCGCGGGTGGCGGAATAGGCAGACGCGCTGGATTCAGGTTCCAGTGCCCGCAAGGGCGTGGGGGTTCAACTCCCCCCTCGCGCACCAGCCGAAAGCCCCAGGTCTTTGACCTGGGGCTTTCGCGTTGTCCCGGCCAGTGTGAGGCGCGTTACCCGGTGAGGACAATCACATGGCCCGCAGGTCCGGTTCCGGGCGGCGTTTTCCACAGGCGCGGAGTTGTCCACAGGGTCTGACGCGTCCCGCCCACCGGCTGTACGGTCGGCACGAGTTGATGTTCATCGGCGTGCGGGGGAGGCGGTTGGCGTGACCGGAATCGGAGAGGCGACGGCGGAGTCGGGCGTGCGACGCCTTCCGCGGGTGCGGGGCTTCGCCGAGTGGCCCGTCGAGGGGTCGCCCAAGGCCGAGGGCAAGGCGCTGCGCAAGCGGGTGCCGCGCAGTGCGCACTGCGCGCTCGACCTGGACGGCTCCCGCCCGCACGCGGCCGACGCGGTCGAGGAGTCCCACCGCGGCCGGATCCCCGAGCTCACTCCGATACGCGCGGGCCGGATGGCGGCCACGCCCTTCGCCTTCCTGCGCGGCTCCGCCGGCCTCATGGCTTACGACCTGGCGCGCACCCCCATGACCCGGATCCGCGCGCAGATCTGCGGCGACGCCCATGCCGCCAACTTCGGCCTGTACGGCGATGCGCGCGGCGACCTGGTCATCGACCTCAACGACTTCGACGAGACCGTCCACGGCCCCTGGGAGTGGGACCTCAAGCGGCTCGCCGCCTCGCTCGTGCTCGCGGGCCGGGAGGCCGGTGCCGACGAGGACCAGTGCCGCAAGGCGGCCTACGACGCGACCGGCGCCTACCGCCGCACCATGCGGCTGCTCGCCAAGCTGCCGGTGCTGGACGCGTGGAACGCCATCGCGGACGAGGAACTCGTCTCCCACACCGACGCCCACGACCTGCTCGGCACGCTGGAGCGGGTCTCGGAGAAGGCGCGGGCCAACACGAGCGGGCGCTTCGCGGCGAAGTCGACGGAGCAGGCCGAGGACGGCGGGCGCCGCTTCGTCGAGGCGCTGCCGGTGCTGCGGCGGGTTCCTGACGCGGAGGCCGCGGCGGTGGCCGCTGCCCTAGAGCAGTATGTGACGACGCTCTCCGAGGACCGGCTCCCGCTGCTGGCCCGCCACGCGGTGCACGATGTCGCCTTCCGGGTCGTCGGCACGGGCAGCGTCGGCACCCGCTCGTACGTCGTGCTGCTGCTGGATCACCGGGGGGAGCCGCTCGTCCTCCAGGTGAAGGAGGCCCGCCCCTCGGCACTGGTGCCACACCTGGTGACGGCGGGCTTCGAGGCGCCGCAGGTGGAGCACGAGGGCCGCCGGGTGGTTCTCGGGCAGAAGCGCATGCAGGTGGTCAGCGACATCCTGCTGGGCTGGACCTCGGTGGAGGGACGGCCCTTCCAGGTACGGCAGTTCCGCAACCGCAAGGGCAGCGTCGACCCGGCGGCGCTGGCCGCCGACCAGATAGACGACTACGGCCGGATGACCGGCGCCCTCCTGGCCCGCGCCCACTCCCACAGCGCCGACCCGCGCCTGGTCGCCGGGTACTGCGGCAAGAGCGAGGAACTGGACGAGGCGATCGCCGGCTTCGCCGTCGCCTATGCCGACCGCACGGAGGCCGACCACGCCGATCTGGTGGCGGCGGTGCGGGCGGGGCGGATCGCGTCGGAGCTGGGGGTGTGAGCTGGGTGTCTGCCGGAGGCGGCCGGTGAGGAGCGTGCTCGCAGGGGCCCGACCCGAGGACCTTGCGCCGCACTGGCCGCCTCCGCCGTGGCCTACGCTGGGCGGGTGACGAGCCCGGAAGCTGAGCAGGGTGGTGTCGCCGGCGAGGCGCAGGCGACGCCCCAGGACGATGCGCCGCGTCCCGAGGAGCGGCTGGAGCGGGCCGTGCGGGCCGCCGAGCAGGCGCTGATCGAGTACGAGATCGCTGTCGAGACCTTCCGTGTGGAGGTCGAGAACTTCTCCCGGCTGCACCACCAGAAGCTCGGCCCGATGTACGCCCGCCTGGATGAGCTGGACGCGGAGATCGCCGAGGCCCGGGCCGCCCGCACCGGCGACCCCGAGGACCGTCGCAAGGCGGACGAGGCCCGGGCCCGGGTGCTGCCGATGCCCGGCGTCGAGGAGCTGTTCCACGGCTGGATGGACGGGGAGGGGCTCTTCCCGGAGGCCGAGGCGATGCTCACGGACCAGCCCGTGCGGCCCCCGCAGCGCGTGCGCCCCAGCGACGAGGCCCGCAAGCTCTACCGCGAACTGGCCCGCAAGGCCCACCCCGACCTGGCCCAGGACGACACCGAGCGGGCCCGCCGTGAGGAATTCATCACCCGGGTCAACGCCGCCTACGCCCGCGGTGACGAGACCCTGCTGCGGGAGCTGGCCGAGGAGTGGGCCAAGGGCCCGGCGCCGCAGGAGCGCGGTCCGAGCCGCGCCGAGGAGCTCTACGCCCGCCTCGAATGGCTCGCCCAGCGCAAGGAACTGCTCTCGCTGGTCGCCAAGGAACTGGAGGAGAGCGCGATCGGCGCCATGCTGCGGCTGGCACCGGACGATCCCGACCGGCTCCTGGAGGAGATCGCCGAGAAGCTCCTGGCGGATGTCTCCCGGCGCGAGGCGGAGCTGGCCGAGCTGCTGGGGTAGTCCCGCGGCTCGGGCGGACGGTTCCGTGCCCGGATGCGTCGGGTAGCGTCTTGGGCATGCATTTCGGAGCTGGTGTGCCCACGGTCGAGGTCTCGGACCTCAAGGACGGCGACTTCCTGCTGGACGTCCGCGAGGACGACGAGTGGCAGGCGGGTCACGCCGAAGGGGCACTGCACATCCCCATCAGTGATTTCGTCGCCCGTTACGGTGAGCTGACCGAGGCCGCGCCGCAGGACGGCCGCGTCAACGTGCTCTGCCGTTCCGGCGGCCGCTCGGCGCAGGTCGCGATGTACCTCGTGCAGCAGGGCATCGACGCCGTGAACGTCGACGGCGGCATGCAGGTGTGGGCGGCCGCGGGCCGCCCGGTCGTGACGGACGAGGGGCAGCCCGGGTTCGTCCTGTAGCTCGCGGCGGCCGGGGCGGTCAGCCCAGCGGGTGCGCCGCCAGCAGGTCGCCGAGGGCCTCCTCGTGCGCTGCCGACGGGCCGAGCTGCAGCTCCAGGTGCTTGGCCCAGGCGTGGTAGCGGTGCAGCGGGTACTCGACGTCCGCCCCGAAACCGCCGTGCAGATGCTGTGCCGTCTGCACGACCCGCCGTACACCCTCCGACGCCCAGATCTTGGCGACGGCGACGTCACCGGAGGCAGGCAGCACGCCCGGTGCCCCAGAGGCGATCCGCCACGCGGCCTGCCACAGCGTGGCCTCCATCGCACGCAGGTCGATGTACCGGTCGGCGGCCTGCACGGCGACGGCCTGGAACGTGGCGACGGGGTATCCGAACTGCTCTCGTTTGCCGGTGTATTCACTGGTCATCGCGAGCACGCGTTCGCCGAGGCCGAGGGCCAGCGCGCAGGTCCCGGTGGTCAGCAGTTCGCGCAGCCACTCCCAGGCGCCGTCGGCGTCGATGACGTCACGGGCGGGGATCCGTGCGGCCTCCAGACGCAGTTCGCCGAGCCGCTCGCCGGTGGTGGAGACCTGCTCGCCCAGCCCGACGCCTTGGTGGATGCGGGGGATCACGGCGAGGAGGGTGCGGTCGGCGGCCGTATGGGCGGGTACGACGACGAAGTCGGCGGTGTGCGCCCACGGCACGGCCGTCTGCACCCCGTCCAGGATCCACTGGTCGCCCTCCTGCCGTGCGGTCACGGCGAGTTCGGCCGGGTCGTGGCCGGTGCGGCCGTTCACGGCGACGGTCAGCACCGCCTGGCCCCGCCCCGCGCGGGTGAGCAGCGACGACTTCAACTCCTCGCCGCCGTATGCCTGTACGGCGGCTGCGGCAGCGCTGGTCTCCAGCAGCGGAACGCGCGCCAGCACCTTGGCCGACTCCCGCAACACCAGGCACAGGGCGATGGCGTCCAGGCCCGCCCCGCCGAACTCCTCGCCCAGCAGCAGGCTCAGCAGATCCGCCTCGGCGAGCCTGGTCCACAGCGCGCGGTCGAAGTCGTCGGCCACGGCGCCGGGGACGAGGGAGGGGCTGGGCACCGCGTCCGGCGCGACCCCGGCGAACACCCCCCGCGCCGCCTCGGCCGCCGCCTGCTGCTCCTCGGTGAAGGTGAAGTCCACGGTCCTGCCCTCCGGAGGGTCCGCTGATCTGACGGACCGTCAAGATAGAACAGGTTCTAGGAGAAGGGAACGGTGCGCCGACTCCGGAACCGTGGCCGCCGGTTCAGCGGTCGAAGTCCAGCTCCACCTTCTCCGTCACCGGATGCGACTGGCACGCCAGTACGTATCCCGCCTCCGTCTCCTCCGGTTCCAGCGCGAAGTTGCGGTCCATGCGCACCTCGCCGGTCACCAGGAAGGCCCGGCAGGTGCCGCACACTCCGCCCTTGCAGGCATAGGGCGCGTCGGGCCGGTTGCGCAGGACCGTCTCCAGCAGCGACTCGCCGTCCTGCACGGCCCAGGTCCCGCCGCGGCCGTCGAGCCGCGCGGTGACCGTGCTGTGCGCGGGGGCGGTCGCGGCCGGCGCGGGGGCGGCGGCGTCCACGTGGAAGATCTCCTCGTGGATGCGCGTGCGCAGCACACCGAGCCCGCGCAGTGCCCGCTCGGCCCCTTGGACCAGCCCGAACGGCCCGCACAGGAACCATCCCGCCACCTGCCCCACCGGCAGCAGCGCCGGAAGCAGCTCCGTCAGCCGCTCCTGGTCGAGGCGTCCGGACGGCAGCCCCGCCTGCTGTTCCTCCCGGGACAGCACCGTCACCAGCTGCAGCCGCCCCGGATAGCGGTCCTTCAGATCGGCGACCTCGTCCAGGAACATCGTCGAGGCGGCCGTGCGGTCGCTGCGTATCAGACAGAACCGGGCCTGCGGCTCGCGCGCCAGCAGCGTCGAGACGATCGACAGCACCGGGGTGATGCCGCTGCCGCCGACGACCGCCGCGTACAGGCCGGGCGCCGGGTCGAGGGTGAAGCGGCCGGCCGGGGTCATCACCTCCAGCTCGTCGCCGGCATTGATCTCCTTGAGCGCGTACGTCGAGAATGCCCCGTCCTCCACCAGCCGCACGCCGACCCGCAGGGTGCCGGGGCCCGCGCCGCCGGGGGCCGGGGCCGGGGAGCAGATCGAGTACGTGCGCCGTATCTCCTTGCCGTCGACCAGGCGCCGCAGGGCGAGGTGCTGGCCCGGGGCGTGCCGGTACTCCTCGCGCAGTTCCTCGGGCACGGTGAGGGTGAGGGCCACGGAGTCGTCGGTGAGCCGGTCGACCGCCGCCACCCGGAGCGTGTGGAAGCGGGCCATCACAGCTCCTTGAAGTGGTCGAAGGGTTCCCGGCAGGACAGACAGCGCCGCAGCGCCTTGCAGGCGGTGGAGGAGAAGCGGCTGAGCAGTTCGGTGTCGGTGCTGCCGCAGTGCGGGCAGTGCACCGGCTCCAGCGTGCGGGTCGGGCCGAGCGACACGGGGACCGGCCCCGAAGCCTCTGCTGCGCGCGGGGGAGCTATCCCGAACTCCCGCAGCTTGCGCCGCCCTTCGGCGGTGATGTCGTCCGTCGACCAGGCGGGCCGCAGCACCGTGCGGACGGTGACGTCCCGTATGCCGTGCGCGTGCAGGACTTGCTCGATGTCCAGGGACATCGCCTCGATGGCGGGGCAGCCGGTGTAGGTCGGCGTCAGTTCGACCTCGACCGAGTCCGCGCCGCGCACATGCACCGCGCGCAGGACGCCGAGCTCCTGGAGGGTGAGCACGGGCAGTTCGGGGTCGGGCACCGAACCGGCGATCTCGAGGAGTTCGGACTCCAGGGCGGTGGTCGTCGTCACCATGACGCCCCCGGGTGGCTGCGGTGCAGGTGCTGCATCTCGGCGAGCATCCGCCCGAAGGACTCGGTGTGCACGCCCTGCCGGCCCGCGCCGGCCGTCCACGCCCCGGCGCGCGGCCCCTCGGGGACCGTCAGGGTCGCGCGGTGCAGCACGGCCCGGACGGACTCCAGCCAGGCCGTCTCCATTCCCGCCAGGTCGACGTCCAGGCCGTCCACCGGCTGGAACATCTCGCCGGTGAACCGCCACAGGGCCGTGCACGCGCGCTGCATGCGCTCGTGGCCCGTCTCTGTCCCGTCGCCGAGCCGCAGGGTCCACTGCTCGGCGTGGTCGCGGTGGTAGGCGACCTCCTTGACGGCCTTTGCGGCGAGACCTGCGAACGGACCGTCCGCGCCGGCCAGTTCGGCGTACAGCAGGTGCTGGTAGGTGGAGAAGTAGAGCTGGCGGGCGATGGTGTGGGCGAAGTCGCCGTTCGGCTGTTCCACCAGCTGGAGGTTGCGGAAGGCGCGCTCCTCGCGCAGATACGCCAGTTCGTCCTCGTCGCCCACGGTCGCCAGCAGCACGCGGGCCTGGCCCAGCAGGTCCAGCGCGATGTTGGCGAGGGCGACCTCCTCCTCCAGGACGGGGGCATGGCCCGCCCATTCGCCGAGGCGGTGCGAGAGCACCAGGGCGTCGTCGCCGAGGGTGAGGGCGGCGGTCGTGGGAACCGCGGCCGTTTCAGGAGCTGTCACAGGTGCTTCACCCCCTCCGGGATCTCGTAGAACGTCGGGTGCCGGTACGGCTTGTCGGTGGCCGGCTCGAAGAACGGGTCCTTCTCGTCCGGGGAGGACGCGGTGATCGCCGACGACGGGACGACCCAGATCGAGACGCCCTCCCCGCGGCGGGTGTACAGGTCGCGGGCGTTGCGCAGGGCGAACTCCGCGTCCGGCGCGTGCAGGCTGCCGGCGTGGGTGTGTGAGAGGCCGCGGCGGGAGCGCACGAAGACCTCCCACAGGGGCCAGTCGGTGTTCGTCATGCTCGCGTCGCTCCCATCTCACCGGGCCTGTTGCTCCCACCGGTCCCGCTCGTGTGCTTGGCCGCGTAGGCCGCGGCCGACTCCCGTACCCACGCGCCTTCTTCGTGCGCGCGCCTGCGCTGGGTGAGCCGCTGCTCGTTGCACGGGCCGTTGCCCTTGAGGACTTCCTTGAACTCCGTCCAGTCGATCGGCCCGAAGTCGTAGTGGCCCCGCTCCTCGTTCCACTTCAGGTCGGGGTCGGGGAGGGTGAGGCCCAGCGACTCGGCCTGGGGGACGCAGATGTCGACGAAGCGCTGGCGCAGCTCGTCGTTCGAATGCCGCTTGATCTTCCACGTCATCGACTGCGCGGAGTGCGCCGACTCGTCGTCGGGCGGGCCGAACATCATCAGGGACGGCCACCACCAGCGGTTCACGGCGTCCTGCGCCATCTCCCGCTGCTCGGGGGTGCCGCGGCCGAGGGCCAGCAGCAGCTCGTACCCCTGGCGTTGGTGGAAGGACTCCTCCTTGCAGATGCGGACCATCGCGCGTGCGTACGGGCCGTAGGAGCAGCGGCACAGCGGGACCTGGTTGGTGATCGCGGCGCCGTCCACCAGCCAGCCGATCGCGCCGACGTCCGCCCAGGTCAGCGTCGGGTAGTTGAAGATCGACGAGTACTTCTGACGGCCGGAGTGAAGCTTGTCGAGCAGCTCGTCACGGCTGGTTCCGAGGGTCTCGGCCGCGCTGTACAGGTAGAGCCCGTGTCCGGCCTCGTCCTGGACCTTGGCCATCAGGATCGCCTTGCGGCGCAGGGAGGGCGCGCGGGTGATCCAGTTGGCCTCCGGCTGCATGCCGATGATCTCGGAGTGCGCGTGCTGGGCCATCTGCCGGACCAGCGTCGCGCGATAGGCGTCGGGCATCCAGTCACGCGGCTCGATGCGCTCGTCGGCGGCCACTGCGGCGTCGAAGGCGCGCTCGTACGCACCGGTGCCGTCGGTGTCTTCCGCGGTGCCGTACGCCTGGTGCGCGGCTGCTGTCGCCATGCGGTCCCCCTCGACCTGGGCTCTGTCCGGAGCTGGCTCCCGACCGATCGTTCGGTTCGTGCGATTCCATGGTGGGACGGGCGCAGTAAGGTGTCAACCGCTGTGGATAAGTTGGGCGCTGTCCTGTGGACAAGTGGGGCGACCTCGCGTATGCCGCGGCGAGCTCGGACCGATGGGGGCTGTGCCGGGCGGGCGGGCCTGAGTACCGTGCCCCCTGCGAATGCGGTGGCGGATCGGAAGACGGGGCGGAATGGACGCGTACGGCATAGACTCGGACGCCCGGCAGGGGCCGGACTGGCCGGGCGGTGCGCCCGGGCCGGTTGAGCCGCCCGAACCGGACAGATCGCCTGCGCAGGACAGCCCGCCCCGGCCGGCCCGGCCGGGCCGGGCGGACGATGGGCAGGACGCCTCACCGGACGCTGCCGTGCTCGATTCCGGCGCCACGGACTTCTCGGAGGCTCCCGCGCCCGGCCCGTACGCCGAACCGCGCACCGGGGTGGCCGCACTCTCCCTGCGCTACCAGGTCGGCGCCGCGCTGACGCTCGCCGTCGTCGCCGTCCTTGTCTGTGTGCATGTCGGGATGGTCTTTCTGCACGTCGCGCCGTCGAACACGCTGACCAAGGCGCACGGCAAGGCGATCGACGACTGGATCTACCCGGAGTTCGAGCAGAACTGGAAGCTGTTCGCGCCGAACCCGCTGCAGCAGAACATCGCGGTCCAGGTGCGCGCCGAGGTGCAGGAGAAGAACGGTGGTGTGCGGACCACCGGCTGGTACGACCTGTCCGCCGAGGACGGGCAGGCCATCGACGGCAATCTGGTGCCCAGCCACACCCAGCAGAACGAGCTGCGCCGGGCCTGGGACTTCTTCGTCTCCACGCACGACGGCAACAACCGTCCGGTGGGCCTGCGCGGCACCCTGTCCGAGTCGTATCTGCGGCGCATAGTGGTGCTCCGCCTGGGCCGCGACGACGCTGCCGGGAAGGGCGGGGTCATCGAGCAGGTCCAGGTCCGTTCCCGAACCTCCAATGTGCCCCCGCCGAAGTGGAGCACTGAAAAGGTCTCCGACAAACCCATGGACCGCATGCTGCCCTGGTGGCCGGTCACGGCCGCCGACACCGACGGAGGCGTCCGGTGAACCGCTTCGCCCTCTCGGTCTCCTCCGCCATCGCCCGCATCACCGAATCGGCGCTCGGCCCCTACCAGTCCGCCGTGATCCGCATCGGCTTCAGCACGACCTGGCTGCTGTTCCTGCTGCGCGAGTTCCCCCATCGCGAGGAGCTGTACGGCCCCGGCAGCCCGTGGAGCTGGGATCTCGCCCAGCAGCTGATCGCGTCCAACAGTGCCTTCACGGCCCTGATGTGGTCGGACAGCCGGGGCTGGTTCGAGTTCGTCTACGTGCTCGCCGTGCTGTCGAGCGTCCTGCTGCTGCTCGGCTGGCGCACCCGCACCATGTCCGTGCTGTTCATGATCGGTGTGCTCTCGCTGCAGAACCGCAGCGTGTTCATGGGGGACGGCGGCGACAACGTCCTGCACCTGATGTCCGTGTACCTCGTGTTCACGCGCTGCGGCCAGGTCTGGTCCCTGGACGCACGGCGGGCGGAGCGTGCGCGTCGGGCACGCGCGCGTGGAGAGCAGGTCTCCGACCGGGTCGGCCCGGCGCTGTGGGCCGTGCTCGGGTGCGCGCTGATCGCGGTGACGGCCGGCGGGCGGTTCGACGGCGCGGACTGGACCGTGCCCGTGATCCTGTGGGGGGTCTGGCTCGCGCAGGCCGTGTGGTGGCTGGTCGGGCGCCGGGCGAAGAGCGGGGAGCCGAGGATCCTGCTGGACGTCGTCGCCAACATCGTGCACAACGGCGCTCTCTTCGTGATCATGACGGAGGCCTGTCTGATCTACGCGACGGCCGGCTGGTACAAGATCCAGGGCACGCGCTGGCAGGACGGCACCGCGGTCTACTACCCCCTCCACCTCGACTACTTCTCGCCCTGGCCCGGGCTCGCCGACCTGCTGTCGTCCAGCGGCACGATGGTGATGCTCGTGACGTACGGGACGGTCATCGTGCAGGTCGCGTTCCCGTTCACGCTGTTCAACCGGCGGGTCAAGAACGTCCTGCTGGCGGTCATGATGACCGAGCACGCCGTGATCGCCGTCGTCCTCGGGCTGCCGTTCTTCTCGCTGGCGATGATCGCCACGGATGCGATCTTCCTGCCGACGTCGCTGCTGCACCGCCTCGGCGGCTGGGCGGCACGCGCACGTGGCCGCGTCCTCGCCCGCACCGGCCGTACGACGCCGTCCGGGCCGCGCGCCCCGGAGAGCCCCGAGCCCGCGCAGGTGAGCTCCACGGCGTGAGGCTGCGCCCGTGCCACAGGGCGTGAGTCGCGGTCCCGCGCGCACGTAGGCTGCACGCCATGACCGAACCCGCCCCCGACCCCGTGACCGCCTGGCGCCGGATCGCCGGCGCCTGCGTGCTGCTCGACGGTTTCCATGCCCTCAAGCACGCCGTGCGTTTCGGAGCCGAGGTCCCGGTGGCGGTCACCGTCGACCGGCGGGCGGCGCTCGCCCTCGCCGACGAGCTCGCCCCCGATGTGCGGGACGCGCTGGCGGACCTCCTCACCGAGGTGCCGGAGCCGACGTACCGGAGCCTGGTGCCGCGTCCGCATCCCACCGCCGTCGCCGCCTTGGCCGTACGACCGTCCCGTGCGGCCCATCTGGAGAAGCTCGCGCACACCCCGCGCACGGCCCCCGTCGTGGTCCTCGACAACCCGCGCAACCTCGGCAACGCGGGCGCCGTGATCCGCCTGGCCGCCGGTTTCGGCGCGACCGGTGTGGTCACCACCGGCACCCTCGACCCATGGCACCCCACGGTGGTGCGCGGCGGCGCGGGGCTGCACTTCGCGACCGCCGTGGAACGACTGGCCGTCGACGAACTGCCGGCGGGACCGCTGTTCGCCCTGGACCCGGAGGGCGACGACGTCCGGGGCGTCAAGCTCCCGGACGACGCCGTCCTCGCGTTCGGCTCCGAGCGCAGCGGCCTGTCCGCCCCGCTACGCGCGCGTACCGACCACTTGCTGTCGCTGCCGATGCGCCCCCAGGTCTCCAGTTACAACCTCGCGACCAGTGTGGCCATGACGCTGTACCACTGGAGCGTCACCGGCGGCGCGTTCAGTTCCTAGGCCTCGCGGCGCACCTCGACCACCCGGAAGCGGTTCGCGACGAACGCCCCGTCGCACAGCGCCGAGTTGGCCGCCGGGTTGCCCCCGGAGCCGTGGAAGTCCGAGAACGCGGCCGTCTGGTTGACGTACACCCCGCCCGTGAGGTTCAGCGACAGCTGGGCGGCCTCCTCCAGGCAGACCTCCTGGACCGTCTGCTCGACCTCCTCGTCGGTCGTGTACGCGCCGACCGTCATCGCGCCCTTCTCCCGGATGGTGCGGCGCAGCAGCTCCGCGCCCTCCGCGGCCGAGTCGACCGCGACGGCGAAGGAGACCGGGCCGAAGCACTCGCTCATGTAGGCGGCCTCGTCGTCGGGCTTGGCTCCGTCCAGCTTCACGATCACCGGCGTGCGCACCACCGCGCCCGGGAACTCCGGGTTGCTGATCTCCCTGGAGGCCAGGGCGACTTCGCCGAGACCGGCGGCCGCTTCCAGGCGGGCCTTCACGTCCGGGTTGACGATCGCGCCGAGCAGGGCGTTCGCGCGCGTGTCGTCGCCGAGGAGGCCGTCGACCGAGCGGGCGAGGTCGGCGACCACCTCGTCGAAGGTCTTGGGGCCCTCGTCGGTGCGGATGCCGTCGCGGGGGATCAGCAGGTTCTGCGGGGTCGTGCACATCTGGCCGCTGTACAGGGACAGCGAGAAGGCCAGGTTGGAGAGCATGCCCTTGTAGTTCGCGGTGGACTCGACCAGCACCGTGTTGACGCCGGCCTTCTCCGTGTAGACCTGCGCCTGGCGGGCGTTGGCCTCCAGCCAGTCGCCGAACGCCGTCGAGCCCGTGTAGTCGATGATCCGGATCTCAGGGCGGGTGGCCAGCGTCTTCGCGATGCCCTCGCCGGGGCGCTCGGCGGCCAGCGCCACCAGGTTCGGGTCGAAGCCCGCCTCGGCGAGGACCTGCCGCGCGACCTGCACGGTGAGCGCGAGCGGCAGCACCGCGCGCGGGTGGGGCTTCACCAGGACCGCGTTGCCGGTGGCCAGGGACGCGAACAGGCCCGGATAGCCGTTCCACGTCGGGAAGGTGTTGCAGCCGATCACCAGCGCGATCCCGCGCGGAACGGCGGTGAACTGCTTGGTGAGCGCCAACGGGTCACGCTTGCCCTGGGGCTTGGTCCACTCCGCGGTGTCGGGGGTGCGGACCTGCTCCACGTACGCGTACGCCACCGCCTCCAGACCGCGGTCCTGGGCGTGCGGGCCGCCCGCCTGGAACGCCATCATGAAGGCCTGGCCGGAGGTGTGCATGACCGCGTGCGCGAACTCGTGCGTCCGGTCGCTGATCCGCTTCAGGATCTCCAGACACACCACCGCGCGCGCCTCCGCGCCGGCGTCGCGCCACGCGCGCTGTCCGGCCTTCATGGCGGGCAGCAGCTCGTCGACGTCCGCATGCGGGTAGGTCACGCCCAGCTCGATGCCGTACGGCGAGACCTCGGCGCCCACCCAGTCGTCCGTGCCGGGCTGGCCGAGGTCGAGGCGGGTGCCCAGCAGGGCGTCGAAGGCGGCCTTGCCCGCGGCCGCGTCCAGGCTGCCCCTCTCGCCGTAGGCCTTGGGGTGTTCGGGGTGCGGGGACCAGTACGCGCGCGTGCGGATCGCTTCCAGCGCCTGGTCGAGGGTGGGCCGGTGCTTGGCGATCAGGTCGCGGGTGGTCAGTTCGGCGGCCATGCGGGACCAACTCCTCGTCTTGAGAACTCTTCGTCGAGCTCATGACCTGGCAGAAACATGGGCAGGAACAGCCGGTCAGAGTTAGAGTAACCGAACGATCGGTCGGGACAAGGGGGCCTGCCGCATCTGTGGAAAACCCCGTGCGGGAGGATCGCGCACATGACAGCACTCGTCCTCAGCAGCCCCGTGGCCGTCGTCGGCACCGGCACCATGGGCCAGGGCATCGCCCAGGTCGCGCTGGTCGCAGGCCACCGCGTACGGCTGTACGACGCCGCCGCCGGACGCGCCGCGCAAGCGGCCGCAGCGATCGGCGCCCGCCTCGACCGGCTCGTCGAGAAGGACCGGCTCGCGGCCGCCGACCGGGACGCGGCACGCGAGCGGCTGCTGCCCGCCGAGAGCCTGACCGAACTCGCGGACTGCTCCCTGGTCGTCGAGGCCGTCCTGGAGCAGCTGGACGCCAAGCAGGCCCTGCTGCGTGAGCTGGAGGACATCGTCGCCGAGGACTGCCTGCTCGCGACCAACACCTCCTCGCTGTCCGTCACCGCGATCGGCGGCGCCCTGCGCCACCCCGGGCGCTTCGTCGGCCTGCACTTCTTCAACCCCGCGCCGCTGCTCCCCCTCGTCGAGGTCGTCTCCGGGTTCGCCACCGACGTCTCGTCGGCCACGCGCGCGTACGAGATGGCGCGCGCCTGGGGCAAGACACCGGTCGCCTGCGCCGACACGCCCGGCTTCATCGTCAACCGGATCGCCCGGCCCTTCTACGCCGAGGCCTTCGCCGTGTACGAGGCCCAGGGCGCCGACCCCGCCACCATCGACGCGGTCCTGCGCGAGTCCGGCGGCTTCAGGATGGGCGCCTTCGAACTGACCGACCTCATCGGGCAGGACGTCAACGAGTCCGTCACCCACTCCGTGTGGCGGTCCTTCTTCCAGGACGTGCGCTTCACGCCCTCGCTCGCCCAGCGGCGCCTGGTCGAGTCGGGCCGGCTCGGCCGCAAGAGCGGTCAGGGCTGGTACGAGTACGGGGACGACGCCGAGCGCCCCGAGCCGCACACCGCGGAGCCCGCGCAGCAGCCCGCGTACGTCGTCGTCGAGGGCGACCTGGGCCCTGCCTCCGAGCTGCTCCCGCTGATCCGCGAGGCGGGCATCGCCGTGCGTGAGGAGGAAGAGGACCACGGCACCCGCTTGGTGCTGCCGAGCGGCGGCCAGCTGGCGCTCGCCGACGGCCAGACCTCCGTCGAGTTCCGCGACGTCGTCTACTTCGACCTCGCCCTGGACTACCGCAGGGCCACCCGTATCGCCCTGTCCGCCTCCCAGGACACCTCGCCGGGGACCCTCGCCGAGGCCACCGGCCTCTTCCAGGCGCTCGGCAAGGACGTCAGCGTCATCGGTGACGTCCCCGGCATGATCGTCGCCCGCACGGTCGCCCGGATCGTCGACCTCGCGCACGACGCCGTCGCCAAGGGCGTGGCCACCGAGGAGGACATCGACACCGCGATGCGCCTGGGCGTCAACTACCCGCTCGGGCCCTTCGAGTGGAGCCGCAGACTCGGCCGCAACTGGGCATACGCCCTCCTCGACGACCTGCACCTGCGCGACCCCTCCGGGCGCTATGCGCCCTCCCTCGCGCTGTACCGGCACGCGTACGCCTCCGACAAGCGGGAGGGCAGCCAGTCATGACCACCGCCAAGCGCGACACGTACACCCCGGAGACGCTGCTGTCCGTCGCCGTCCAGGTCTTCAACGAGCGCGGCTACGACGGCACCTCCATGGAGCACCTCTCCAAGGCGGCCGGCATCTCCAAGTCGTCGATCTACCACCATGTGGCCGGCAAGGAGGAGCTGCTGCGCCGGGCCGTCAGCCGGGCGCTCGACGGCCTCTTCGGGATCCTCGACGAGGAGCACGCGCGCGTGGGGCGCGCCGCCGAGCGCCTCGAGTACGTCGTGCGGCGCATGGTCGAGGTGCTGATCGGCGAACTGCCGTATGTGACGCTGCTGCTGCGGGTGCGCGGCAACACGGCCACCGAGCGGTGGGCCCTGGAGCGGCGCCGGGACTTCGACCACCAGGTGGCCGAACTGCTGAAGGCGGCGGCCGCCGACGGGGACGTACGCGGTGACGTGGAGGTGCGGCTCGCCACCCGGCTCGTCTTCGGGATGATCAACTCGATCGTCGAGTGGTACCGGCCCGACGGGCGGGGCATGAGCGAGCGCGAAGTGGCCGACGCGGTCGTGCAGTTGGTCTTCGGAGGGCTCCGCAAGGAGGCCTGAGCGGCTTCGCAGGGCTCAGCCCTGCGGCTCGAGGTCCTCCTCCTCGAACACCAGCAGCGTGCGTGTGCTGAGCACTTCGGGCATCGCCTGCAGCCGGGTGAGCACCAGCTCGCGCAGCGCCTTGTTGTCCGGTGTGTGCACCAGCAGCAGTACGTCGAAGTCGCCGCCCACCAGCGCGATGTGGGAGGCCCCGGGCAGCCGTGTGAGCTGCTCGCGCACCGTGCGCCAGGAGTTCTGGACGATCTTCAGGGTGATGTACGCCGAGGTGCCCTGACCTGCGCGCTCATGGTTCACGCGGGCCCCGAAGCCGCGGATGACACCGTCCTCGATGAGGCGGTTGATACGCGCGTAGGCGTTGGCGCGTGAGACATGCACCCGTTCCGCGACCGACCTTATGGACGCGCGGCCGTCCGCCTGGAGCATCTGCAGGATGTCCAGATCGATGGCGTCGAGGGGCCGCGGCGACGGCAGGGGACTTCCGCCTTCCGCTGCTTCAGCCATTTGTTCAGGTGCCATGTCCCCCCGCCTCCCTACCATGGACGTACTGCGTTCATTCCAGGTTGTGGAGAACCGTTTGTCCACAGCCTGGAGGTGCCTGTAGCCAAAATGTGCCGACGACCGAACAATCGGTAGGTGAGGCGCATCACCCCCGTGGCGCGCCTGAAGCCGCTCCCACGAGGAGGTGCCGTCATGACGGTCATGGAGCAGCGGGGCGGGTATCGGCCATCGCCGCCCCCCGCCTGGCAGCCCCGCACGGACCCCGCGCCGCTGCTGCCCGACGCCGAGCCCTACCGCGTCCTCGGCACCGAGGCCGCCGCGAAGGCCGACCCGGCCCTGCTGCGCCGCCTGTACGCCGAGCTGGTGCGCGGCCGCAGGTACAACGTGCAGGCGACCGCCCTCACCAAGCAGGGCCGCCTCGCCGTCTACCCCTCCAGCACCGGCCAGGAGGCCTGCCAGGTCGCCGCCGCGCTCGCCCTCCAGGACCGCGACTGGCTCTTCCCCAGCTACCGCGACACGCTCGCCGCCGTCGCCCGCGGCCTGGACCCCGTCCAGGCGCTCACCCTGCTGCGCGGTGACTGGCACACCGGCTACGACCCGCACGAGCACCGCGTGGCCCCCCTGTGCACCCCCCTCGCCACCCAGCTCCCGCACGCCGTCGGCCTCGCGCACGCCGCCCGCCTCAAGGGCGACGACGTGGTCGCGCTCGCCATGGTCGGCGACGGCGGCTCAAGCGAGGGCGACTTCCACGAGGCGCTGAACTTCGCCGCCGTCTGGCAGGCCCCCGTGGTCTTCCTGGTCCAGAACAACGGCTTCGCGATCTCCGTCCCGCTCGCCAAGCAGACCGCGGCCCCGTCGCTGGCCCACAAGGCCGTCGGCTACGGCATGCCCGGCCGCCTGGTCGACGGCAACGACGCGGCCGCCGTGCACGAGGTGCTCACCGATGCCGTCCGCCGCGCCCGCGAGGGCGGCGGCCCCACGCTGATCGAGGCGATCACCTACCGCATCGACGCCCACACCAACGCCGACGACGCGACCCGCTACCGCGGCGACACCGAGGTCGAGGCCTGGCGCGCCCACGACCCCATCGCGCTCCTGGAGCACGAGCTGACCGAGCGCGGCTTCCTCGACGACGACGGCATACGGGCCGCGCGTGACGACGCCGAGACCATGGCCGCCGACCTGCGCGAGCGCATGAACCAGGACCCGGTCCTCGACCCGATGGACCTGTTCGCCCATGTGTACGCCGAACCCACCGGGCAACTGCGCGAACAGCGGGCCCAGTTGCAGGCGGAGCTGCACGCGGAACAGGAAGGCGGGCACTGATGACCACCGTCGCCCTCAAGCCGGCCACCATGGCGCAGGCGCTCACGCGCGCGCTGCGCGACGCCATGGCAGCCGACCCCACCGTGCACGTCATGGGTGAGGACGTCGGCACCCTCGGCGGTGTCTTCCGCGTCACCGACGGCCTCGCCAAGGAGTTCGGCGAGGACCGCTGCACGGACACCCCGCTGGCCGAGGCGGGCATCCTCGGCACCGCGGTCGGCATGGCGATGTACGGCCTGCGCCCGGTCGTGGAGATGCAGTTCGACGCGTTCGCCTACCCGGCGTTCGAGCAGCTGATCTCGCACGTGTCCCGGATGCGCAACCGCACCCGCGGCGCCATGCCCCTCCCGCTCACCATCCGCGTCCCCTACGGCGGCGGAATCGGCGGCGTCGAGCACCACAGCGACTCCTCCGAGGCGTACTACATGGCGACTCCGGGGCTCCATGTCGTCACGCCCGCCACCGTCGCCGACGCCTACGGCCTGCTGCGCGCCGCCATCGCCTCCGACGACCCGGTCGTCTTCCTCGAACCCAAGCGCCTGTACTGGTCCAAGGACTCCTGGAACCCGGAGCACCCGACGGACGTTGAACCGATAGGCCGTGCGGTGGTGCGGCGCTCGGGCCGCAGCGCCACGCTCATCACGTACGGACCGTCGGTTCCCGTCTGCCTCGAAGCCGCCGAGGCCGCGCGGGCCGAGGGCTGGGACCTCGAAGTCGTCGACCTGCGCTCCCTGGTGCCGTTCGACGACGAGACGGTCTGCGCCTCGGTACGGCGGACCGGCCGCGCGGTCGTCGTGCACGAGTCGGGCGGGTTCGGCGGCCCGGGCGGGGAGATCGCGGCCCGTGTCACGGAGCGCTGCTTCCACCACCTGGAGGCGCCGGTGCTGCGCGTGGCCGGCTTCGACATCCCCTACCCGCCGCCGATGCTGGAGCGCCACCATCTGCCCGGCGTGGACCGGATCCTGGACGCCGTGGGGCGTCTGCAGTGGGAGGCCGAGAGCTGATGGCACAGGTGTTGGAGTTCAGGCTCCCCGACCTCGGGGAGGGGCTCACCGAGGCGGAGATCGTCCGCTGGCTGGTGGAGGTCGGCGACGTCGTCGCGGTCGACCAGCCGGTCGTCGAGGTCGAGACGGCCAAGGCGCTGGTCGACGTGCCCTGCCCCTACGGCGGTGTGGTCACCGCCCGCTTCGGCGAGGAGGGCACCGAACTGCCTGTCGGCGCACCCCTGCTGACGGTCGCGGTCGGACCGGCGGCTTCAGGGGGTGAGACCGAGGGCTCGGGCAACGTGCTGGTGGGATACGGCACTTCGCAGGCGCCCGCGCGACGCCGCAGGGTACGGCCGGGGCAGCCGGCACCCGCCGCGCCCCGGGAGGCGAACGGAAGCCCCGGCGCGCGCGGGACGGCGGACGGCCCCGTTCCCGTGATCTCGCCGCTCGTGCGCAGGCTCGCCCGGCAGAACGGCCTGGACCTGAAGGAGATGACGGGCTCCGGCCCCGACGGGCTGATCCTGCGCGCCGACGTCGAGTACGCGCTGCGTGCCGCCGAGGCACAGGCGCGGACGGCGGAACCCGCTGCCGCCACCCAGGCGCCCGCGCCGACGCCCACCGCGGCACCCGGCACCGGTCTCCGCGTTCCCCTCAAGGGCATCCGGGGTGCCGTCGCCGACAAGCTCTCCCGCAGCCGCCGCGAGATACCCGACGCGACCTGCTGGGTGGACGCCGACGCGACCGAGCTCATGCGCGCCCGTGCCGCCATGAACGCGGCGGGCGGATCGAAGATCTCCCTCCTGGCCCTGCTGGCCCGCATCTGCACGGCTGCTCTCGCCCGGTTCCCCGAGCTCAACTCCACGGTCGACATGGAGGCCCGGGAGGTCGTCCAGCTCGACCAGGTGCACCTCGGCTTCGCCGCGCAGACCGAGCGCGGCCTCGTCGTGCCGGTCGTACGGGACGCACACGCGCGGGACGCCGAAGCGCTCACCGCGGAGTTCGCCCGACTGACCGAGGCGGCCCGCACGGGCAGCCTCACACCCGGGGAACTCACCGGCGGAACCTTCACGTTGAACAACTACGGCGTCTTCGGTGTCGACGGGTCCACGCCGATCATCAACCACCCCGAGGCGGCCATGCTCGGCGTCGGCCGCATCGTCCCCAAGCCCTGGGTGCACGAGGGCGAGCTCGCCGTACGGCAGGTCGTCCAGCTCTCGCTCACCTTCGACCACCGGGTGTGCGACGGCGGCACGGCAGGCGGCTTCCTGCGGTACGTGGCGGACTGCGTGGAACAGCCGGCGGTCCTGCTGCGCACACTGTGACGACGAGGACGCCCGCACGGTCCGGGTGACGCCCACGCGTTCCCTGTGATCGTGGAGGGCACGCATACTCGGGGGATGACCTCGCACGAGCCCCCGGGCGACCTCGGCGCCACCCCGGCGCACGACGCGTACGACGCCGTCGTGCTCGCCGGGGGCGCCGCCCGGCGGCTCGGCGGCGCCGACAAGCCCGGCGTGCACATCGGCGGCCGGGCGCTGCTCGACCGGGTGCTCACCGCCTGCGCCGACGCCCGCACGACCGTCGTCGTCGCCGGCTCCAGGCCCACCGCCCGGCCCGTGCTGTGGGCCCGCGAGGACCCGCCCGGCGGGGGACCCCTCGCCGCGCTCGGCGCCGGGCTGCACCGCACCACCGCCGAGCAGACCGTGGTCCTCTCCGCCGACCTGCCGTTCCTCGGGGCGGCCACCGTGCGACGACTGCTGAGCGCACTGCACGCGAGCGGCACCGAAGGCGTCCTGCTCACCGACGCCGACGGCCGCGACCAGCCCCTCGTGGCCGCCTACCGCACGCCCGCGCTGCGCCGCGAACTGGCCGCGCTCGCCACCGAGCACGGCAGCCTCACGGGCCTGCCGCTGCGCCGGCTGACCGCCGCCCTCCACCTCACCCGCGTCCCGGACCCCGTCGCCTCCTTCGACTGCGACACCTGGGACGACATCGCCACCGCCAGGGCACGCATCAGGGAGCATGGGCACGTGTTGGATGAATGGATTTCCGCAGCCAAGGACGAGCTCGGCATCGACCTCGACGTCGACACCGGTGTCCTGCTCGACCTCGCCCGCGACGCCGCCCACGGGGTGGCCAGGCCCGCGGCCCCGCTGACCACCTTCCTCGTCGGCTACGCGGCCGCCCGGGCAGGCGGCGGTCCCGAAGCCGTCGCCGAAGCCGCCCGAAAGGCCGAGGCCCTCGCCCTGCGCTGGGCCGAGGAGGCCGACGAGACGGACAAGACCGCGGGCGACAAGCCCGACGTCGCTCCCGATGCCACCCCGGACACCCGCCCGGACGCCGGATGACCGCCCGCTCCACCCGGCCCGGCGAGACCGCCGAGGACACTGAGGACCTCGACGTCGAGGAGGTGCTCGCCCTGGTGAAGGAACCCGACCACCGCACCTCCGACCACCGCGCCCCCGGTGACTCCGCGCCTGTGCCCGCCCCGCAGACTGCCGACCCCGCCGCGCCGCACAGGCCCGACGCCCACCACCGGGCCACCCCCTGGCCCGAGGCCCGGTCGATCGCCGCCCGCGCCGCCCGGTCCGGCGCCCGCCGCCCCCTCGTCTCCGTCCCCCTCGAAGCCTCCCTCGGCCTCACCCTGGCCGCCCCCCTCACCGCCCTCACCGACCTGCCCTCCTTCGATACCTCGGCGATGGACGGCTGGGCGGTCGCGGGACCCGGCCCCTGGAACGTACGGGACGCGGGCGTCCTCGCCGGGCACGCCGAGCCCGATGCCCTCACCGACGGCGAGGCCGTCCGTATCGCCACCGGCGCCCGCATCCCCCCGGACACCACCGCCGTGATCCGCAGCGAACACGGCCGCACCGACGACAAGGGCCGCCTGCACGCCATCCGAGAGGTGCAGCACGGCCAGGACATCCGCCCCCGCGGCCAGGAGTGCCGCACCGGCGACCAGCTCCTGCCCGTCGGCGCCCTCGTGACCCCCGCCGTCCTCGGCCTCGCCGCGGCCAGCGGCTACGACACCCTCACCGCCGTCCCCCGTCCCCGCGTCGACGTCCTCGTGCTGGGCGACGAACTGCTCACCGAGGGACGGCCGCACGACGGCCTGATCCGGGACGCCCTCGGCCCGATGCTGCCGCCCTGGCTGCGCGCGCTGGGCGCCGAGGTGACCTCCGTACGAAGGCTCGGCGACGACGCGAAGGCCCTGCGCAAGGCCGTCACGGGCTCCGAGGCCGACCTGATCGTCACCACCGGCGGCACCGCCTCCGGCCCCGTCGACCACGTCCACCCGACCCTGCAGCGCATCGGCGCCGAACTCCTCGTGGACGGCGTGAAGGTGCGGCCCGGCCATCCCATGCTGCTGGCCCGCACCAAGGAGAACCAGCACCTCGTCGGCCTGCCCGGCAACCCGCTCGCCGCCGTCTCCGGCCTGCTCACCCTCGCCGAACCCCTGCTGCGCACCCTCGCCGCACGCCCCGCCCCGGAGCCGTATGCCCTGCCGCTCCAGGACGGCGTCCACGGGCATCCGTACGACACCCGGCTCATCCCCGTCGTGCTGCGCGGCGACAGCGCCGTACCGCTGCACTACAACGGTCCGGCCATGCTGCGCGGCATCGCCGCGGCCGACGCCCTCGCCGTCGTACCACCGGGCGGCGCCCGCCCGGGTCAGGAGCTGGAGCTCCTCGACCTGCCCTGGGCGTCCGCCGGAATCGGGGTGTGTTTCACGTGAAACTTCCGGGCCATGACGCGATCGCCCGCCAAGCGGACGAACATCTCGTGACCCATCGGGTGAGACTGCCGAGGAAAGTGGTCGAACGGCCGATCCGCCAGGTCGCCAAGCGGCTGTTACTGGCCCTGGCGGTCCTGGTCGCGACCGCCCACAGCGTGAGGGGCATTTCCGCTGGTGAGCGGTGCAGGCGGGCTCGACATGATCGAGCGGCCGGTCGTGAAGGCCGAGGTGGGCAGGACACCGCGGGAGACCGAGGACCTGGTCGTGAGCGTCGTGCGCGGGCACCGGGTGCTCGAATACGACGATCAGGCCGTCGGGACACTGCAGTTGACGGACCGGCTGATCACCATCGTGCGGGCGTCGCCGGGGGCACAGGTCGCACCCGACGTCCGGCCCCTGCGTTCGGAGTGATCACCGGGGGGCGCGGCGCCCCTTCGTGAACGGCCCGAGGACCGGCACGTCCGTGCACCGCCGACGGCAGGGAGTAGCGTCCCCTTCATGCATGCGATCACGATTCCCGAACCTGGTGGGCCCGAGGCGCTGGTGTGGGACGAGGTCCCGGATCCGGTGGCCGGCGAGGGCGAGGTCCTGGTCGAGGTGGTGGCCAGCGCCGTCAACCGCGCCGACATCCTGCAGCGGCAGGGCTTCTACGACCCGCCGCCCGGCGCGTCCCGCCACCCCGGTCTGGAGTGCTCCGGCCGGGTCGCCGCGCTCGGTCCCGGAGTCTCCGGCTGGTCGGTCGGCGACGAGGTGTGCGCGCTGCTCGCGGGCGGCGGCTACGCCGAGAAGGTCGCGGTCCCGGCCGGACAGCTGCTGCCCGTCCCCAAGGGCATCGACCTGAAGCAGGCGGCCGCGCTGCCCGAGGTGGTCTGCACGGTCTGGTCCAACGTCTTCATGGTCGCCCATCTGCGCCCCGGCGAGACGCTGCTCGTGCACGGCGGCTCCAGCGGCATCGGCACGATGGCGATCCAGCTCGCCAAGGCCGTCGGAGCCAAGGTCGCCGTCACGGCGGGCACCGAGGAGAAGCTGCAGCAGTGCGCCGCACTGGGCGCCGACATCCTGATCAACTACCGGGAGCAGGACTTCGTCGCCGAGGTCAAGAAGGCCACCGACGGCGCGGGCGCCGACGTCATCCTCGACAACATGGGCGCCAAGTACCTGGACCGCAACGTCCAGGCCCTCGCCGTCAACGGCCGTCTCGCGATCATCGGCATGCAGGGCGGCATCAAGGGCGAACTGAACATCGCCATGCTCCTGAACAAGCGGGCCGCCGTCAGCGCCACCTCGCTGCGGGCCCGCCCGCTCACCGAGAAGGCGGCCATCGTCGCGGCCGTACGCGAGCATGTCTGGCCCCTGCTCGATGCCGGCCACGTCCGCCCCGTCGTCGATCGCGAACTCCCGATGGACGACGCGCCGACGGCCCACCGGGTCGTCGAGGAGAGCGGCCACGTGGGCAAGGTGCTGCTGGTGGTGCCCTGAATTCCGCGCCTCCCCCGGGCCCGTCGTCATCCAGAAGACAGGGCTCTACGCCCGCCGCATCCGCAGGCCGATGAAGGCCAGTCCCAGGCCGAGGCCGATCAGGACCAGGCCGCTGCCCAGGGGCAGGATGCGCAGGACGGGCTCGGCGGGCTGCTCCGCGGCTTGCGCGCGGGGACGCTGTGCGGGCTTGGAAGGCACCAGGCCCGCTTCCGCGGGCGGCGACGCAGAGGCGGCCTGCCCCGCGTCCGCCTCCTCCTGGGAGGAGTCCTCGTCCCCCTCGTCCGAGGGGACGGCCCCGGACTCGTCCGCCGTCTCCCGTCGCCCCGGCCGCTCCCGGCCCTCACCCGCCCGGCTCCCGGCCCGGGACGGCTCCGGGGAGGCGGTGGAGGAGGGGGAGGCAGACGGGGAGGCAGTTCGGGAAGCAGCCGCCGGGGCTCCTTCAGCAGCCGTGCGGCCGGCGTCGTGCGTCCCGTGCGTCGATACCGCCCCGTGCGTCGACACGCTCACGGGTGTCGCCACACCGCCGTAGGACGCAACAGCCCCGTACGACGCACCACCGCCGTACGGAAACACCAGTACGCCCGCCCCCACACCCACCACGAGTCCGGCCCCCTTCAAAGCACGCAACCATGGATTCACGCCCCAAGCGTCACATTCGCCACTACTTCCGGCATTCCGGGTTCCGCCAAAAAACCGAACCCGCTGCACAATCCGGGTGCCCTCGGCCGCACCGCGCGACGAACTGGCGATCAAGCTGGTGCCGGCGGTCGGGGCACCCGGCGTCGAGGTGCGGAGCGTCGTCGAGGCGCAGCGCCCGCCCCAGATCCGCTCGCTGGACCTCCCCCAGTTCTCGACTTCGCTCGAACCGGGGACCCCCCACCGAGGTCCGGCTGCTGCGGCTGAGGACGGAAACTCCCGCACCGTAAACGGTGGATCACCCTCCACAGGGGGCACCACGGTGATGAGATGCACACGTGCGAGAGAATGGCGGCATGGAGATGCCGAGGAACGACAGGTCACCGGAGAACCCCCAGATCCTGGTCGTGGGCCAGGACGGCATGGCGATCGGCGGCGGGGACGAGGACTCCCGCGAGATCCCGGTGACGGAGCAGGTCGAGCAGCCGGCCAAGGTGATGCGGATCGGAAGCATGATCAAGCAGCTCCTGGAGGAGGTGCGCGCCGCTCCCCTGGACGAGGCGAGCCGGGCCCGGCTCAAGGAGATCCACCGCAGCTCGGTGAAGGAGCTGGAGGACGGGCTGGCGCCGGAGCTGGTCGAGGAGCTGGAGCGGCTCTCGCTGCCCTTCACGGACGACGGCACGCCCAGCGACGCCGAACTGCGCATCGCGCAGGCCCAGTTGGTGGGCTGGCTGGAGGGCCTCTTCCACGGCATCCAGACCACGCTGTTCGCCCAGCAGATGGCCGCGCGGGCCCAGTTGGAGCAGATGCGGCGCGCCCTGCCGCCGGGCATCGGCCACGAGATGGGCGAGGACGGACCCACGGCCGGCCGCTCGGGCGGGCCGTACCTGTAGTCACCTGGGCGACCAGTATCGACGTGGGCGAAAGGGCCCGGCAGCCGAAGCCGCCGGGCCCTTCGTCATGCGAGCGTCTGCCTGCCCGGGATCAGGACGGGTTGCCCGTCGAGACGTCGAGCGTGATCTTGACCTTGTCCGGGTCGACGTCCGAGCCGGCCTCGGGGGTCTGGTCGATCACCGCGCCCTCGCCGAACGTGTTCTCGTTGTAGTCGTTGACCACCAGCGACCAACCGGCGGCCTTCGCGCACTCCTTGACCGAGTCGATGTACTTGAACCGGAAGTCGGGCACCCGGATCTTGTTCTCGTCGGTGTACGACTCCTGCGGCTCCGTGCACTCCGTCGAGTCGATCACCTTGGTGGTGTCCGGCCCGCGCCAGTCCGCCGCGTGCGTCGTCGTGGGGTCCGGGCTGCTGCCGCCGCCGTCCTCGCCGCCGCCTCCGCCGCCCCCACCTCCGTTGAGCGCCAGGGCCGCGATCAGGCCGCCGACGGCGATGATCGAGACGACGATCGTGCCGATGACCACCGACTTGTTGTTCTTGCCGCCCCCCGGGGGCCCGGCGGGCCGCTGCTGGGGCGTGAGGTTGTACGGCGGCGGGGTCTGCGGCTGTGCGTACGGCGACGGCGTCCGGTAGCCGCCCTGCTGCGGATAGCCGTACGCCGGAGAAGGAGGCGGCGTCGGCACGCCGTACGGATTCGGGTTCGGGGTCGGCGGCTGGGGCGCCTGGTACGGCGTCTGCACGGGGCCCGGCGGTGCCTGGGGCGCCTGCGGGACCGGCGGGAACACCGCCGAGCCGACGCCGGTGCCGCTCTGGGGGCGGGTGCCCGGCACGATGCTCGGCGGGGCGCCCTGCACGGAGGCGGCCACCCGCAGGCACTCGTCGCGCATCGACTCGGAGCTCGGGAAACGCTCGTTCGGGTTCTTCTTCAGCGCGCGGGCGACCAGCGCGTCCACCGCGGGAGGCAGCGCCCGGTTGA
Organism: Streptomyces sp. NPDC002092; assembly: GCF_053593775.1. NCBI lineage: Bacteria > Bacillati > Actinomycetota > Actinomycetes > Kitasatosporales > Streptomycetaceae > Streptomyces > Streptomyces sp. NPDC002092. Next base: position 509,254 of record NZ_JBSFDG010000002.1, on the reverse strand, counting down.
TCGACGAAGGAGCCACCGGCTCCTCCTGCACATGCGCGTACGCGATCGCCAGCGGTGAGTCCGCCTCGAACGGCAGCCGTCCGGTGACGAGTTGGAACAGCATGATGCCGACCGAGTAGAGATCGGACCGGGCGTCCACGCCCCGCCCCAGCGCCTGCTCCGGCGACAGATACTGCGGGGTGCCGACGACCATGCCGGTCTGTGTCATGGACGTCACACCGGACTGCATGGCGCGCGCGATGCCGAAGTCCATCACCTTGACGACGCCGCGCTTGGTGACCATCACGTTGCCCGGCTTGATGTCCCGGTGGACCAGGCCCATCTCGTGGCTGATCTCCAGCGCCGCGAGAACGTCCGCGGTGATCTTCAGCGCCTTGTCGGCGGGCATCGCGCCGAACTGCCGTACGTCCTCGTCGAGCACCGAGCCCAGCGGGCGGCCCTCGACGTACTCCATCACGATGTACGGCGTGGTCATGCCGTCCAGGCTGTCCTCGCCGGTGTCGAAGACCGAGACGATGTTGGTGTGCGTGAGCTTCGCCACGGCCTGCGCCTCGCGGCGGAAGCGCTCGCGGAAGGCCTGCTCGCGGCCGAGCTCGGTGTGCAGCGTCTTGATCGCGACCTGGCGGTCGAGCACGGAGTCGTAGGCCAGGTGCACGGAGGCCATGCCGCCCTCGCCGAGCAGGTCGCGCAGTTGATAGCGGCCGCCGGCGAGCGCCCGCCCCGCATACCGGCCCTGTGCGCCGTCCTGGCTCATGTTCCGCTTCCCCCGTGGGCCTTGAGGCGCCGTTGACTGCCGATGATCCAAAGTGCTATTCCCGGCCAAGTCTGCCCCAGGGCACTGACACGTCAAGCTCGGTGCCCGATCCGTGACCGTACGCGATAGAAGCGTCGCGCGAGCGTTACAGAGGCTGTACGGGCGGTACACAGAACTTGCACGGACTGACGGAGTGACGGTTTGATGGCCGGTCCGTCCTGTGCCGGTTCCGGCCCCCTTCTCGGACCGGCGGCTTGCATTGAGGCTGTAGCGTGGCCGACGGAGACCGTAACAACACCGCGCGCACCGCGGGCAGAAACGACGGCGAGGACTGATGGCACAGCAGCAGCGCGCCCAGGGCCCGTCCGACCCCGAGGCGACTGGCGGCGGTATGTCAGATGCGCCGGAAATGTGGGGGAACGGCGGATTGGTCGGGGACGGCCGGTACCGGCTGACCCGCAGACTCGGCCGGGGCGGCATGGCGGAGGTTTTCGCCGCGGAGGACGTGCGCCTCGGGCGCACCGTCGCGGTCAAGCTGCTCCGAGCCGACCTCGCCGAGGATCCGGTCTCCAAGGCCCGCTTCACACGCGAGGCCCAGTCGGTGGCCGGCCTCAACCACCACGCGATCGTCGCCGTGTACGACTCCGGCGAGGACACGGTGCCGGGCGGCTACGGCACGGGGGGCGCCCAGAGCGTCCCGTACATCGTGATGGAGATCGTCGAGGGCCGCACCATCCGTGACCTGCTGATCAACGCCGAGGCGCCCGGTCCCGAGCAGGCCCTGATCATCGTCTCCGGAGTGCTGGAGGCGCTCGCCTACTCGCACCAGCACGGCATCGTGCACCGCGACATCAAGCCGGCGAACGTGATCATCACGCACACCGGCGCGGTGAAGGTGATGGACTTCGGCATCGCCCGTGCCCTGCACGGCGCGCAGTCGACGATGACGCAGACCGGCATGGTCATGGGCACGCCGCAGTACCTCTCCCCTGAGCAGGCGCTCGGCAAGGCCGTCGACCACCGCTCCGACCTGTACGCCACGGGCTGCCTGCTCTACGAACTCCTCGCGCTGCGGCCCCCGTTCACGGGTGAGACCCCGCTGTCGGTGGTCTACCAGCACGTCCAGGACATCCCCACGCCGCCGTCCGAGATCTCCGACACCGTGCCGCCGGAGCTCGACGGCCTCGTCATGCGCTCGCTCGCCAAGGAACCGGACGACCGCTTCCAGACCGCCGAGGAGATGCGCGGCCTCGTCCAGTACGCGCTGCAGATGCTGTACGACCAGGGCGGCCACACCGGCACCTGGAACACCGGCCCGGTCACCGTGCACGAGGGCCGGCACACCCCGGCGGCGGGCTTCGCCGGCACGGCGGTGCTGCCGCACCCCGGCGCCGCCTCCGGCACGACGCAGATCCCGCAGCCGATCCTGCCCACCGGCTACGGCGGCGGGGACGACGGCGGCTTCGAGGGGCACGGCAACAAGGGCAGCGGCCGCGGCAAGCTGTGGATCCTCGCGGTGCTTGCGATCATCGCCATCGCGGCGGGCGTGGCGCTGGCGCTGCACAAGACCGGCAACGGCAGTGGCGGCGGCGGTACCACGCACTCGCCGACCACCTCGCAGAGCACCAAGGACGACACGGCCACCGAGTCCCCGACCGACCAGTCGACCGACCAGCCGACGGACACGTCCACGGACAACGGCACCGGCACGAACTCCGGGACCGGGAACTACACGCCGTCGCGCACGCCGTCGTACACCCCGTCCCACACCCCCAGCAGCCGGCCGAGCACCCAGCCGACGGACCCGGCGACCACCGAGCAGCCGACGGACGACCCCACCCCGCCGACGCCGTCCTCGGGCGACTCGACGGACCCGGGGACGGACGCGGGCGGCGGCAACGGCGGTACCACGGGTGTCACGTCGGGCGTCGGCGGCTGATCGGTCGCCGGGCTCGCCCGAGGTGAACTCTTCCCGTGACGTGGGTCACCGGGATAACGTGCCGTTGTTCCGGCCCCCTGCAAGGCTGTGACCAGGAGATGTTCCCGACTTTCGCGATTTACTTGGAAATCCAAGCAAAATCGCAGGTCAGGAGGGGTTTCACAGAAATGTGGAGCACTGGGTAACGTGCTTTTTGCAGGGCGCTCGCCGGGGCACCTGTCACGCCTGTCCCCGACCGGGCCGCACCCACCCTGTGCGTCCGTAGGGCTTCAGGCGAGCCGCACTGGCATCCCGGCGAACCCGGGATGCCGGACCGACGGAGGAGCACACGTGACCGTGGAGAGCACTGCCGCGCGCAAGCCGCGACGCAGCGCCGGTACCAAGAGCACGGCCGGCAAGACGACCACCGCAAGGAAATCGCCGAGCACCGACCCCGAGCTCGTACAGCTGCTGACGCCCGAGGGCGAGCGCGTCAAGAACGCCGAGTACGACGAGTACGTCGCCGGCATCACCCCCGATGAGCTCCGCGGTCTGTACCGCGACATGGTGCTCACCCGCCGCTTCGACGCCGAGGCCACCTCCCTGCAGCGCCAGGGCGAGCTGGGTCTGTGGGCCTCGCTGCTCGGCCAGGAGGCCGCCCAGATCGGCTCGGGCCGGGCCACCCGCGAGGACGACTACGTCTTCCCGACCTACCGCGAGCACGGCGTCGCCTGGTGCCGCGGGGTCGACCCGACCAATCTGCTCGGGATGTTCCGCGGCGTGAACAACGGCGGCTGGGACCCGGGCGGCAACAACTTCCACCTGTACACGATCGTCATCGGCTCCCAGACGCTGCACGCCACCGGCTATGCGATGGGCATCGCCAAGGACGGCGCGGACAGCGCGGTCATCGCCTACTTCGGCGACGGCGCCTCCAGCCAGGGCGACGTGGCCGAGTCCTTCACCTTCTCCGCGGTCTACAACGCCCCCGTGGTGTTCTTCTGCCAGAACAACCAGTGGGCGATCTCCGAGCCGACCGAGAAGCAGACCCGCGTCCCGCTCTACCAGCGTGCGCAGGGCTACGGCTTCCCCGGCGTCCGGGTCGACGGAAACGACGTGCTGGCCTGCCTCGCGGTGACGAAGTGGGCCCTGGAGCGGGCCCGCCGCGGCGAGGGCCCCACGCTCGTCGAGGCGTACACGTACCGCATGGGCGCCCACACCACCTCCGACGACCCGACGAAGTACCGGGCCGACGAGGAGCGCGAGGCCTGGGAGGCGAAGGACCCGATCCTGCGCCTTCGCCGGTACCTGGAGGCCTCAAACCACGCGGACGAGGGATTCTTCGCGGAACTCGAGGCCGAGAGCGAGGCGTTGGGCAAACGAGTGCGTGAGGCGGTCCGCGCCATGCCGGACCCGGACCACTTCGCCATCTTCGAGAACGTGTACGCGGACGGGCACGCGCTCGTCGACGAGGAGCGGGCCCAGTTCGCCGCCTACCAGGCGTCGTTCGCGGATGAGGGGGGCAACTGAGATGGCCGAGAAGATGGCTCTCGCCAAGGCGATCAACGAGTCGCTGCGCCGCGCCCTGGAATCCGACCCCAAGGTCCTGATCATGGGTGAGGACGTCGGCAAGCTCGGCGGTGTCTTCCGGGTGACGGACGGCCTGCAGAAGGACTTCGGCGAGAGCCGGGTCATCGACACCCCGCTCGCCGAGTCCGGAATCGTCGGTACGGCCATCGGCCTGGCCCTGCGCGGCTACCGCCCGGTCGTGGAGATCCAGTTCGACGGCTTCGTCTTCCCCGCCTACGACCAGATCGTCACGCAGCTCGCGAAGATGCACGCGCGCTCGCTCGGCAAGGTCAAGCTCCCGGTGGTCGTCCGCATCCCCTACGGCGGCGGCATCGGCGCGGTCGAGCACCACTCCGAGTCCCCTGAGGCGCTGTTCGCGCATGTGGCGGGCCTGAAGGTGGTCAGCCCCGGGAATGCGTCGGACGCCTACTGGATGATGCAGCAGGCCATCCAGAGCGACGACCCGGTGATCTTCTTCGAGCCCAAGCGGCGCTACTGGGACAAGGCCGAGGTCAACACCGAGGCCATCCCCGGCCCGCTGCACAAGGCCCAGGTCGTCCGTGAGGGCACGGACCTGACCCTCGTCGCGTACGGCCCGATGGTGAAGCTCTGCCTGGAGGCCGCCGCCGCGGCCGCCGAGGAGGGCAAGTCCCTGGAGGTCCTGGACCTGCGCTCGATCTCCCCGCTGGACTTCGACTCGATCCAGACGTCCGTGGAGAAGACGCGCCGCCTGGTCGTCGTCCACGAGGCGCCGGTGTTCCTCGGTTCGGGCGCGGAGATCGCCGCCCGCATCACGGAGCGCTGCTTCTACCACCTGGAGGCACCGGTCCTCAGGGTCGGCGGCTATCACGCCCCGTACCCGCCGGCCCGCCTGGAGGAGGAGTACCTGCCGGGCCTGGACCGGGTGCTCGACGCCGTCGACCGCGCCCTGGCGTACTGAGGAGAGGGTCGTGACGACGATGACGGAAGCGTCCGTACGCGAGTTCAAGATGCCGGACGTCGGCGAGGGCCTCACCGAGGCCGAGATCCTCAAGTGGTACGTCCAGCCCGGCGACCAGGTCACCGACGGGCAGGTGGTGTGCGAGGTCGAGACCGCGAAGGCGGCGGTGGAGCTGCCCATCCCGTACGACGGGGTGGTCCGCGACCTGCACTTCCCCGAGGGGTCCACGGTGGACGTGGGCACGCCGATCATCGCGGTCGACGTGTCGGGCGGGGCCGCGGCGCACGCACCGGCGGAGGCCGCCGCTCCTGCTGCCCCCGTCGAGGAGAAGAAGCCGGAGGGCTCCGGCCGCCAGCCGGTGCTGGTGGGTTACGGCGTCGCCGCGTCCTCCACCAAGCGCCGTCCGCGCAAGGGCCCCGAGGTGGTGCTCCAGGAGGCCTCGACGGCGGTCCAGAAGGAGCTCAACGGCCACGGGCCGGTCGCCGCGACCGCTTCGGCGGGTACGGCAGAGAGGGCGCGCCCCCTGGCCAAGCCGCCGGTGCGCAAGCTGGCGAAGGACCTGGGCGTCGACCTCGCGACCGTGGTCCCGTCCGGGCCGGACGGCATCATCACGCGCGAGGACGTCCACGCGGCGGTGGCACCGCCGGCCGCGGAGCCGGTGACGGCTCCCGCTGTGGCCGCACCTCCGGCGCCGGTTGCGGCGTACGACACGGCCCGTGAGACGCGTGTCCCGGTCAAGGGCGTGCGCAAGGCGACGGCGGCGGCGATGGTGGGCTCGGCGTTCACGGCGCCGCATGTCACGGAGTTCGTGACGATCGACGTGACCCGCACGATGAAGCTGGTCGAGGAGCTCAAACAGGACAAGGACCTGGAGGGGCTGCGCGTCAACCCGCTGCTTCTGATCGCCAAGGCCCTCCTGGTCGCCATCAGGCGCAACCCGGGGATCAACGCGTCCTGGGACGAGGCGAACCAGGAGATCGTGCTCAAGCACTATGTCAACCTGGGCATCGCCGCGGCCACCCCGCGCGGTCTCATCGTCCCGAACATCAAGGACGCCCACGACAAGACGCTCCCGCAGCTGGCCGAGGCGCTCGGCGAGCTGGTGTCGACGGCGAGGGAGGGCAAGACCTCCCCGGCGGCCATGCAGGGCGGCACGGTGACGATCACCAACGTCGGCGTCTTCGGCGTCGACACCGGCACCCCCATCCTCAACCCCGGCGAATCCGCGATCCTCGCCGTCGGCGCGATCAAGCTCCAGCCCTGGGTCCACAAGGGCAAGGTGAAGCCCCGCCAGGTCACCACGCTGGCGCTGAGCTTCGACCACCGCCTGGTGGACGGGGAGTTGGGCTCGAAGGTGCTGGCGGACGTGGCGGCGATCCTGGAGCAGCCCAAGCGGCTGATCACCTGGGCATGACGGCCCGGGCGGTATGAGTTGAAACCCGAAGGGCGGCTGCGGATTCCGACTGCGGCCGCCCCTTCGACCATGCCGATGTTCAGTCCTCGCCGACCTGGATCAGTACCGCGAACCGGTGGCCGTCGGTCCCGGCCACGAGGCCGTCGAAGGTGCAGCCGGAGACGTCCGTCCAACTGCCGTCGTCCCAGTTGGACCACCACTGCGCCCGAGCCCCGAGGATTTCCACGACCTGGCCTGCGACGGAGTCGGCCTCGGCGCGGTCCATGAACGCGAAGTCCGACCACACGAGGCACTGTGAGGCGAAGCGCCCCATGAGAGACGCGGCCTTCTCGGCGTCGATGGCCTCCAGCGCCGCCTCGACCTGCTGAACGTCCTCGGGGCCCACCGAACTCGAGGCGTACCCCTGCCAGTCCTTCCGGTACAACTGCCGTAGCAGGGTGTGCACTTCGGCTGCCGTGGCGGCCACGACGCCGCTGGCGCCGCCGCTCGTCGGCCGCAGCCGGCCGGAGCGGACGTACACGCGCCCCTGGTGCGAGAGCCGCTTCAGCAGGTCGGACAACTCGTCGCCACGCCGGGTCATGTCGGCACTCCTCACGCCGGCTTCCGTGCGAGCAGTGTGGCGTAACGCCTGCGTCTTCCCTCTCCGGGCTCCTGCACGATGCGGTCGGTGATCACCAGGCCGGTCTGTTCCAGCAGCTCCGCGACCTGTTCCGGCGGAAGCAGGTGGGACTCGTACGAGACCGGATGGCCGCCGTACGCCTGTGTCGGGCGGAGGCGTTCGCCGTCTCCCGTATGGCCGGCCAGCATCAGGCGGCCGCCGGGCGCGAGGGTGCGATGGAACTCGGCGTAGATCAGCGGCAGTTGTTCCGGCGGGGTGTGGTGGGTGGAGTAGTAGGCGAGGATGCCGGCGAGGGTGTCGTTCTCGATGTCCAGGGCGGTCATCGAGCCCACCGTGAAGGTCAGGCCGGGGTGGGTGCGGCGGGCCAGTTCGATCATCCGCGGGGACAGGTCGACGCCGAAGGCGGACAGCCCCAGCCCGGCGAGGTACGCCGTCACCAGGCCCGGGCCGCAGCCCAGGTCCGCGACGGGGCCGCCGCCGCCCTCCCGCACGGCGTCCGCGAACGCGGTCAGCAACGCCCGTGACAGCGGATCCAGTTCGGCCGGTCGCTTGACCTGCTTCAGGTAGTCGGCGGCGACGGTGTCGTAGGACTCCCGGACCGCGGTGAGGTAGGAGGGCTCGGTCACCCCGGAGACCTTAGACGAGACGAAGGGCCCCTCGCCGTCGGCGAGGGGCCCTTCCCTGTTCTGGTCCTGATCCGGCTCAGCCGAGCTGCGCGAACCCGTAGGTCATCAGCTTCTTCGCGTCCGCCTCGCGCTGCGGGATGGACGTGGAGGAGAGGACGGTGCCGATGACCGTCTTGCCGCCCCGGGTGGCGGCGAAGACGAGGCAGTACCCCGCCTCGGGGCCGGAGCCGGTCTTCACGCCGATGGTGCCGCTGTAGCTGCTGAGGAGCCCGTTGGTGTTGGTCCACGGGTTCATCGTGCGGATGCTGCCCGTCTTGGTGACGGTCTTCGCGGTGTACGACTTCGTCTTCACGACCGTGCGGAACGTGGAGTTCTTCATCGCACTGCTGGCGATCTTCGTCAGATCGCGCGGCGTCGAGTAGTTGTTGCCATTCCCTATGCCGTCGAACGAGTCGAAGTGCGTGTTCGTCAGGTGCAGGCTCTGCGCGGCGGCGTTCATCTTGCCGATGAACGACTTCACGCGCGCGGCCCGGGTGGTGCCCGAGCCGAACTTGTCGGCCAGCGCGTACGCGGCGTCGCAGCCGGACGGCAGCATCAGCCCGTACAGCAGCTGACGGACGGTCACCTTGTCGCCGACGATCAGGTGGGCCTGCGAGGCGTTGTTGGCGACGACGTAGTCGCTGTACGCCTTCTGGATGGTGACCTTGGCGTCGAGGTTCAGGTTCGGCTGCGCGAGCACGACCTTCGCGGTCATGATCTTGGTGGTGGAGCCGGTGGACCGCTTGGTGTCCGCTGCCTTCGTGTACAGCGTCTTGGCGTTCGCGTCGTTCATCACGTAGCCGCCCTTGGCGACGATCGTGGGCGCGGAGACGGCCTGCGCGGGCGCAGCGGTGAGGGCGGCGGTCGCGAGCATGGCGCCGGCCGTCACGGTGACGGCGGCGGCTCTGCGGACACGGCTGCCCGGAATGGCGGTAATCAAGTGTTTACCCCGATTGTGTCGAATGCCCCTGGCATGCGGCCGAGTTGAGCGTGCAAAGAAGCTGGGGCCGCACGTGTGTGACACGTAAGTAGCACAGAAGGTTGTGCGGCTGCAGAGGCGGGTTCCCGTAAGCACTGATCCGCCGAGGGTGATCCGTCCGCATGGTGGACGAACCCCCTCATGGGTACGCGTTGTATCTATCCTGTTCGCATGAACAGCCCGGGGACCCTGACCGCCAAGCAACCGCCCGCCGCCGACCGCGTCTACGCCCACGTCAAGCAGGGCGTCCTGGAGCGCCGCTACGAGGGCGGGATCCTCCTCACCGAGGGTGAACTCGCCGAGGCCGTAGGGGTTTCCCGCACCCCGGTGCGCGAGGCGCTGCTGCGGCTCGAGGTGGAAGGGCTGATCAAGCTCTACCCGAAGAAGGGCGCCCTGGTCCTGCCCGTGTCCGCGCAGGAGATCGCGGACGTGGTGGAGACCCGGCTGCTGGTCGAGACGCATGCGGCGCGCAAGGCCGTGCCCGCCCCCGCCGGACTCGTCGAGCGGCTGGAGGAACTGCTTGCGAAGCAGAAGGCGCAGGCCGCCGCCGGTGACCTCGCCGGGGCCGCCGTCACCGACCGGTGCTTCCACGCCGAGATCGTCCGCAGCGGGGGCAACGAGATCCTCTCCCGGCTCTACGACCAGCTCAGGGACCGGCAGTTGCGCATGGGCGTCGCCATCATGCACTCCCACCCCGACCGGATCGCCAAGACCCTCGCCGAGCACGAGGAGATCCTCCAGGCCCTGCGCTCGGGGGACCCGGAGGAGGCGGTCGGGGTCGTGCACCGGCACGTCAGCTGGTTCTCGCACCTGGCGCGGGGTGAGGTCCGATGAGGCCGTCGTCCGCCACGACCACCCTGCCGGGTGACCCTCCGGGCGGCCGGCGTGCGATGGCCGTCTGGGGCATCGGCGTCTCCGTCTACTTCGTCGCCGTCATCTTCCGTACGTCCCTCGGGGTCGCGGGCCTCGACGCCGCCGACCGCTTCCACGTCAACGCCTCGGCCCTGTCGACCTTCTCGATCCTGCAGCTCCTCGTCTACGCCGGCATGCAGATACCCGTCGGCCTGCTGGTGGACCGGCTCGGCACCAAGAAGGTGCTGACCATCGGGGTCGTGCTCTTCACGGCAGGTCAGCTCGGCTTCGCGTTCTCGCCCTCGTACGGCATGGCCCTCGCCTCGCGTGCGCTGCTCGGCTGCGGTGACGCGATGACGTTCATCAGTGTGCTGCGGCTGGGCACCCGCTGGTTCCCGGCGCGGCGCGGGCCACTGATCGCGCAGTTCGCGGGGCTGGCCGGGATGGCGGGCAACCTGGTCTCCACGCTGGTGCTGGCCCGGCTGCTGCACGGCGTCGGCTGGACGGCCGCCTTCGCGGGCAGCGCGCTGGCCGGAGTCGTCGTCCTCGTCCTGCTCCTGCTGTTCCTGAAGGACCACCCCGAGGGGTACGAGCCGGAGCCGTTCCCGCACCAGGGCGCCGCGTACGTACGGCGGCAGATCGCGGCCTCCTGGCGGGAGCCGGGGACGCGGCTCGGGCTGTGGGTGCACTTCACGACCCAGTTCCCGGCGATGGTGTTCCTGCTGCTGTGGGGGCTGCCGTTCCTGGTGCAGGCGCAGGGCCTGTCACGGGCCACGGCCGGTGAACTCCTCACCCTGGTCGTCCTGTCGAACATGGTCGTGGGGCTCGTCTACGGCCAGATCATCGCCCGGCACCACGCGGCGCGGCTGCCGCTGGCGCTGGGGACCGTGGCGGCGACGGCGGTGGTGTGGGCGGCGACGCTGGCCTACCCGGCCGACCGGGCGCCGATGTGGCTGCTGATCGTGCTGTGCACGGTGCTCGGCTCCTGCGGTCCGGCGTCGATGATCGGCTTCGACTTCGCGCGGCCGGCCAACCCGGCGGAGCGGCAGGGCACGGCTTCCGGGATCACCAACATGGGCGGCTTCGTCGCCTCGATGACGACGCTGTTCGCGATCGGCGTGCTGCTGGACGCCACCGGGGACGACTACACCGTCGCCTTCTCCGCGGTGTTCGTGCTCCAGGCGCTCGGGGTCAGCCAGATCCTGCGGCTGCGGAGGCGGGTCGCCCGGCGGGAGCGGGAGCGGCTGGTGGCGAGCCGGGTGGAGACGGTGCACGTGCCCGTGTGAAGCGGGCGGTTCACTGCGAGGGACGTTCACAGCCCAGGTGTTGCCGTGTCATGGGCGTGTGACAGCGGTGTCGTGAAGCGAGGACGGACGTGACCCGGGGGACCGGCGGCCCCTCATAGTCGGCGAGTGCATCGAACGCCTCGAACGCAGTCCTCGCTCCTGAAGGGAACCTCCTGATGAACCGCCGCCTGCGCAAGACCGCCCTCGTCACCGCCGCGATCACGGCCGGCCTGCTGATGACGGCTTGTCAGAACGGTTCCACCGACAAGGGCAGCGCCCCGGACAGCTCGGCGTCCACGACGGCCACGTCGCAGGGGAGCTCGAAGACCTCGGGGACGTCCAGGACCTCCGGCTCCTCGGGCACCTCCGCCGGGAACACGTCGAAGTCCCAGCAGGGCGTGACGGCAACCATCACCGGGGGAACGGTCAGCTATCTCGCCCCGGGCAAGTACCTCGTGTCCGTACCCGGAAAGACCGACCGGGCGTTCTTCGTCGCCGACGACACCCAGGTCCATGGCGCCGGCACGATCTGCGGCGGCTCGCACTGCACGCTGGACCAGCTGGAGACGGCCACCAGGAAGGCGGCCGTCCCCGCCGATGTGACGATCAGGAAGGGCGTCGCCACGGTCGTCCGCGAACGCCACGGCGCGGGCAGTGGCACCGGCTCCAAGGGCGTCAGCGGCACCTGGCTCGGCAACGTCGGCTATCTGGCGCCGGGCAAGTTCACCGTGTCCGACATGAAGGGCGTCGAGCAGGCGTTCTTCGTCGCCGACAGCACCAAGGTGTACGGCGCGGGCACCATCTGCGGCACCCCGGGGTCCTCGGGGACCTCCCGCTGCACCCTGGACCAGATGGAGGCCGCCGCCAAGAAGGGTGTCTCCGCGAAGGTCGTGATCAGCGGCGGTGTCGCCACGACCGTCACCGAGGACCGCTGATCAGCGGATTCCGCAGGCGCTACGGCGTCACCGTGAAGTTCCGCAGGATCGCCGCAGTGAGCTCCGGGTCCCCCTCCGCCTTCACCCGGTCCGCGACGCCCTGCGGGGTCACCCGGCCGCAGGCGAGGCGTACGTACGTCTCCCAGTCGAGGGTGAGGGTGGCGGCGGGGCCGAGGGCGGGGGCGGTTTCGAGGGTGCCGCGGCCCTGGATGTCGACGCGGATGGTGCGCAGGAACTCGACCGGGCCGTGCACGTCGAAGACGATCGCCGAACTGCGCGGCGCGTCCGACTTCTCCGCCACGACAGCGGGCAGCTCGGCGAGGAGCACGTCACGGGCGATGTGCGCGCCGGGGGAGTCGAGGTTGCCGGGGCGGCCCAGGGCCGCCCGCAGGTCCTGTTCGTGCACCCAGACGTTGAACGCATGGGCGCGCATGGACTCTTCGAGAGTGAGCTCGGTGCCGTGGGGACCGCGCACCTTGGTGCCCGGGTCGCGCGACTCGTTGCGCAGCTGGCGGTTGCGGCGGATGATCACGTACTCCAGCTCGGACGTCATCTCCGGTGCCGTGTGGTGACGGCGGACGTCGACCTGCATCTCCATGTAGCGCTGGTGGTCGTTGGTGACGTGGAAGAGGTCACGCGGCAGCGTGTGGATGGGGCGCGGGTCGCCGAGCATCTCGCAGTCCAGGCCGATGACATGGGAGACGACGTCACGGACCGACCATCCGGGGCACGGCGTCCGCCGGTTCCACTCTCCCTCCACGAGCGGTCCCACCAGCTCGGATATCGCTTCGATGGAGTGGGTCCAGGCGTCGGCGTAGGGCTGGAGGGTGGGATGCAGACTCACGGAACGGGACCCCTCGGTCGGTACACGGGCGGTTGGTGGCAGCGTTGCCAGCGGGAGGTGGCTGCACTCGGCGGGTGTCTTGAAACGCTAAGTTACGCTGCTGTGAGGCACCCCGGCAGTGCTTTCGTGTGACGATCGTAGGCCCGAGTGGACGGCTCGAATGCCAGGACGGTGGTAGTGTGCGCGCTTCTCTGATCCAGATCGCCGTAGACGAGGGCGAATCGGTCGAATCGCGTCGACGGCGGGTGGCCTCGCTGGTACGGGAGCAGGCCGGGGCCGATCTGGTCGTGCTGCCCGAGCTGTGGACGACCGGCGCCTTCGCCTACGAGGCGTTCGGCACCGAGGCCGAGCCGCTGGAGGGGCCGACGTACGAGGCGATGGCGAAGGCCGCGAGCGACGCGGGCGTGTGGCTGCACGCGGGCTCGATCCCCGAGCGGGCTGCATCCGAAAGCGGCTCCGCCGCGGGTTCAGGGCCGCTCTACAACACGTCTCTCGTCTTCTCCCCCTCCGGTGATCTGGCCGCCGCCTACCGCAAGATCCACCGCTTCGGCTTCGACAAGGGCGAGGCCGTGCTGATGGGCGCGGGGCGTGAACTGGTGACGGTCCGTCTGCCCGGGACGACCGTGGGCGTCGCCACCTGCTACGACCTCCGTTTCCCCGAGCTCTTCCGCGGTCTCGTCGACGCCGGGGCCGAGACCCTGGTCGTCCCGGCGGGCTGGCCGGAGCGCCGCCGGGCGCACTGGACGCTGCTGGCCCAGGCGCGGGCGGTCGAGAACCAGGCGTTCGTGCTCGCCTGTGGAACGGCCGGGACCCATGCGGGAGTTCCGCAGGCGGGTCACTCGATCGTGGTGGACCCGTGGGGCGAGGTGCTCGCCGAGGCGGGGGCCGGCGAGGAGGTCCTCACCGTCGACTTCGACCCGGCGAAGGTGGCGACGACCCGGGAGCAGTTCCCGGCCCTGAAGGACCGGGTCCTGGGCCTGGAGCCCCCGCACACGTTCTGAGGCCGGCCCGAAGGCGCGAGGCGTCAGTCCTCCTCGCGTTCCTTCTCCGCCAGATGGATCACGCACACCGTCACCGCGATCAGCAGCGCCGGGTCCGCGTCGTCGCGGACGACGTCGACGCCGTACGTGTCCCGGATGTGCAGCCAGCGGCGTGAGATGACGGCGAGCAGCTCACCGTCGTACTCGATGGCGAACTCCCGGTCGAGGATCTTGCCGCTGACGTCGAGTTCGGTGCCGTCGACGAGCGTCACCCGGTAGTGGTGGCGCAGCAGCGACAGGCGCTTGCGCTTGATCTTGGCGAGGGCCTCGCCGTCCCGTTCGATCACCATGGTGTCGCGCAGGGCGAACATCTTCTGGTGGATGTCGATCAGGACCCGCCCCTGGGTGTCCTTGAGTTCGAACGTGTCCCTGAGGCGCATCGCCTTGCCGTCGACGAGGAAGACCTTGCCGCCGTGCTCGTCCTCGATCCAGTAGTCCTCGCCGAAGCCGAGGAGCCGGTCGCGTACCTGGAATCTCATGTCCCCACCTCTTCCCCGGGCGTCGGCCCGAAACGCCGCCGGTAGGCCGACGGGCTGAGCCCCGTCTCGCGCCGCACGCGCGCGCGTAGGTTGGCCGCGCTGCCCAGGCCGCTCCTCGCCGCGACGACCTCCAGCCGTTCCTCCCCGCGCTCGATGAGACGGCAGGCGAGGGCGACGCGTTCCCCGGTCAGCCAGCCGAGCGGGGTCGTGCCCAGCTGGACGCGGAAACGACGGTGCAGGGTCGCCGGGGACACCGCCGCGCGGGCCGCCAGGTCCGCCACCGTCAGCGGCTCGCCCAGCCGCTCCTGCGCCCAGGCCAGCAGTGGTCCCAGTGACTCGTCGGGCACGTCCGGCACGGGCCGCTCCACGAACTGCCGCTGCCCGCCGTCCCGGTGGGAGGCGAAGACCAGCCGCCGGGAGACGGCGTTCGCGAGCTCCGCCCCGTGGTCCCGGCGCCAGATGTGCAGCCCGAGGTCGAGCGCGGCCGCGCTGCCCGACGCCGTGAGCAGATCGCCCTCGTCGACGAACAGCACGTCCGGCTCCAGCAGCACCTTCGGATGCAGCTGTCGGAACAGGTCCGCCCAGCGCCAGTGGGTGGTGGCCCGGCGTCCGTCCAGCAGCCCGGCCTCGGCGAGCGCGAAGGTCCCGGTGCAGAAGCTGACGACGCGGGCCCCACGCGCGTGCGTGCGGCGGATCGCGTCCAGTACGGCCTCCCCGCGCGGAACGACGTTGTCGGGCCGCCCCGGGACGACGAGGGTGTCCGCGCCGTCCACGGCGTCCAGCCCCGGCACCCCGGTCAGCGTGAAGAACCCGTGGTTCATCCGCACCTCACGCGCGGGCGCGCACACCGTCACCTCGT
This sequence comes from Streptomyces sp. NPDC002092, assembly GCF_053593775.1. Classification (NCBI taxonomy): domain Bacteria; kingdom Bacillati; phylum Actinomycetota; class Actinomycetes; order Kitasatosporales; family Streptomycetaceae; genus Streptomyces; species Streptomyces sp. NPDC002092. The sequence continues at coordinate 494,101 of NZ_JBSFDG010000002.1, read as the reverse complement.
ACAGCGGCCCCGCGAGCCCCAGTTCGGGCCGCGGCAGCCCGAACAGCTCGGTCGCCACGCCCACCTCGAACGGGTTCGTGCCCTCGTCGACGATCACCGCGACCCGGTGCGGAGGAGGCTGAGAGGATCCTTGCGCCATATGCGATTTCTAGCACTCACGCTCCCTCCGGTACCACCCCCACGATGGACCCATGACCACGGAACCCGTCTCCCTGTCCGCCGCCCTCGCGTCCTTCACGGACCGCTGGAGCCCGCGCATCGTCACCACCGTCAACGACTACGACGTCCGCGTCGCCAAGGTCGAGGGCGAGCACGTCTGGCACGTCCACGACCACACCGACGAGTTCTTCCTGGTCCTGGACGGCGAACTCCACATCGCCCTGCGCGAACCCTCCGGCGAACGCACGGTCGTCCTTGCGAAGGGCTCCGTCTTCACGGTCCCCCGCGGCACCCACCACAAGCCCTACGCCCCGGCCCCCGCGCAGATCCTCATGCTCGAACCCACCGGCACCCTCACGGTCGGCGACCAGCACGAGGAGATCCCCGGCCACGTCGACGCGACGACGGGGCACGCGCTTTCGTGACTGTCAGTGGCGGGTGGCACTCTTGAGCCATGACCGACTCCACTCCCCGACGCGTGCGCGTCCGAGCCCCCGAGCCGGTGGGCAAGGGCGGCTGGCTGAACACGGGCGATCGGCAGTACACGCTGTCCGACCTGCGTGGACGCATCGTCGTGCTCGACTTCTGGACGTTCTGCTGCATCAACTGTCTGCACGTCCTGGACGAGCTGCGGGAGCTGGAGGAGAAGCACGCGGACACCGTCGTCGTCATCGGCGTGCACTCTCCGAAGTTCGCGCACGAGGCGGAGCACGCGGCGGTGGTCGACGCCGTGGAGCGGTACGGGGTCGAGCATCCGGTGCTGGACGACCCGGAGCTCGCGACCTGGAAGCAGTACGCGGTGCGGGCCTGGCCGACGTTGGTGGTGATCGACCCCGAGGGGTATGTCGTCGCGCAGCACGCCGGTGAGGGGCATGTGCACGCGATCGAGCGGCTGGTGACGGAGCTGGAGGCGGAGCACGAGGCGAAGGGGACGCTGCGCCGCGGCGACGGGCCGTACGTGGCGCCCGAGCCGGAGCCGACCACCCTGCGCTTCCCGGGCAAGGCGCTCGTCCTGCCCGGCGGCACCTTCCTGGTCAGCGACACCACCCGGCACCAGTTGGTGGAGCTGGCGGCGGACGGGGAGACGGTGGTGCGGCGCATCGGCTCCGGCGCACGGGGGTTCGCCGACGGCACGGCGCGGATGGCGGCCTTCAACGAGCCGCAGGGCCTGGCCCTCCTCGACGACACCGCGGTCGTCGTCGCCGACACCGTCAACCACGCCCTGCGCCGCCTCGACCTGGCGACCGGTGAGGTCACCACCCTGGCCGGCACCGGACGCCAGTGGTGGCAGGGCTCGCCCACCTCGGGTCCGGCCCGCGAGATCGACCTCTCCTCCCCGTGGGACGTGGCCCTCTTCGGCGGCAAGGTCTGGATCGCCATGGCCGGCGTCCACCAGCTGTGGGCGTACGACCCGGCTGGGGGCACCGCCCAGGCTTTCGGCTCTGGGGGAGGGACGGTCGCCGTCACGGCCGGCACCACCAACGAGGGGCTGGTCGACGGCCCGGGCCTTCAGGCCTGGTTCGCCCAGCCCTCCGGCCTCGCGGCGACGGCCGACCGGCTCTGGCTGGCCGACTCCGAGACCTCGGCCCTGCGCTGGGTGGACCTCGACGGCACGGTCCGCACCGCCGTCGGCACGGGCCTGCTCGACTTCGGTCACCGCGACGGGCCCGCCGGACAGGCCCTGTTCCAGCACCCGTTGGGCGTGACGGCCCTCCCCGACGGCTCGGTGGCCGTGAGCGACACCTACAACAACGCCCTGCGCCGCTACGACCCCTCGACCGGCGAGGTCACCACCCTCGCGACCGACCTGCGCGAACCGAGCGACGCGGTGCTGGTGGGCGAGGACATCGTGGTGGTCGAGTCGGCGCGGCACAGGCTGACCCGGCTGCGTCTGCCCCAGGAGGCGGTCCGGGTGGAGGCGGTGGCCCACCGCACCCGGCGAGCCGTCACCGAAGTCGCCCCCGGCAGGCTCCTGTTGGACGTGATCTTCCAGGCTCCCGCGGGCCAGAAACTGGACACCCGGTACGGCCCCTCGACCCGCCTGCTGGTGTCGTCGACGCCCCCCGGACTGCTGCTGAAGGGCGAGGGCGCCGGCACCGGCCTCTCCCGCACCCTGGAGCTCGACCCCGGGATCACGGAAGGCGTCCTGCACGTCTCCGCGATGGCCGCGTCGTGCGACGACGACACGGACAACCCCTACCCGGCCTGCCATGTCCACCAGCAGGACTGGGGTGTTCCGGTCCGCCTCACCGAAGGCGGGGCGGACCGGCTGCCGTTGGTGCTGGCCGGGATGGACGACCCGGCCGGCTGACCGGGGTCAGCGGCGGCGCGGGCGCGGCGCCAGCTTGAACAGGGCGACCCCTGCGGCCATCAGGGTGGTGGCCGTGACGAGCAGCGCCATGCTGTTCATCCACATGCCCGTGGCGGCCAGCGTGGCGCCGCCGGCGCCCGTGGTCCCGGCGCCGATCACTCTTCCGTACATGTCGTGCTTCTCCTAGAGGGTGTGCGGGGGGTTGGTTCGCGGGGGGTGGGTCAAGGGGTGTCAGGTCGCCACCCACTTCTCCTCGCTGCGGCGCACCAGCCCCCACAGCGAGGTGAAGTAGACGGCATGCTGGAAGAGGTCGTAGAGCATCTCGGGGACCATCAGCGCGGCGACGAGCACCGCCCGGGGCCCGGCCCGCCGTACGGAGACCGTCTTCTCGACCACGAAGAGCAGCCCGATCGCCGTCCAGAACGGGGAGAAACCGGGCCAGCCGTACAGCGTCGTATAGGTGGTCATGTAGGTCAGATAGACCAGGAAGCACAGGGCGCCGAAGCCCATCATGAACTGCTGCAGGAAGTAGCGTGCGGTCACCCGGGTCCAGCCGTAGTCGCGCAGGTTCTCCAGCGCGCCCCGCTGCCAGCGCAGCCGCTGGTGCCACAGCTTGCCCAGGGTCGGCATGACCTCGGTGGTGACGGCGCAGCCAGCCGGTGACATGGCGCGGTAGCCGAGGGTCTTGACGGCCTTCGTCATCTCGTCGTCCTCGGTCAACGAGGCGAGGCTGTAGTAGCTGTTGCCGCCGCCGATGATCCCGGCGCGACGGGCGGCGCGGACCTCGCGCAGCACCCGCGCGCGGAACATCGTGCCGGTGCCGGTGAGCACCTGCGCCTTGCCGCCGGAACGTTCCAGCTCCCAGGCGTAGCGGTGGAACTCCATGCGCTGGAGCAGTCCGAGGAAGCCGCCGCCCTCCTCGCCGTAGAAGACCCCGCCGACGGCCCCGACCTTGCGGTTGAAGGTGCCCATCGCGGTCTCGTTGAACCACGGGTCGAGCACGGTGTCGGCGTCCTGCACCAGCAGCAGGTCGCGTTCCTCGAGGTGGGGCAGCACCCAGGAGATGGCCTGGTTGAGGGCACCGGCCTTCTTGTGCGTGTTGCCCTCGGTGTGGAAGACCTGCGCGCCGTGTGCGGCGGCGATCTCGGCGGTGGCGTCGGTGCAGTTGTCGCACACGACGACGATCAGGTCGGGACGCCGGGTCTGCCGCCACAGGCCCTGGACGGCGTCGGCGATGCGGTCCTCTTCGTTGTGGGCCGGGATCAGTACCACGAGCCGCAGCGGACGGTCGAGTTCGTCGGGTGCGGCGTGGGCGCGGCGGGCCGCGTGCCGTCGTGGGTGCCGTGGTCCCGTGACGGGTGCCACGGCGGTCGTCTCCGCCGAGTGGAGCACGGGGAGCCCTCCGGGTGCGCTGATGGTTCACGCCCGGCACGTGCGACCCCCCGGGCACTACAACACTCCGGAGTCTTCACTATTTTCACACAAGTCAACAAGACGCCCCTGATCACAGAATGCTCACGGTTGTCGCTGCTTGCCCTGTGCGTCCGTCAGTAGGGGAGGTGTCCCTTACATGACGTATCCGTTTGGTCCTGTCCGTTACACGCCGTATCCGTCGGAGTATCCATCCGTGCGGCGATGACGAACCTCCTCGTCCACCACCGGTGTGGTCGGCGGTACCACGACGCGCCGGCGCCGGGCGATGCTGCTGAAGGTGCTGACTCCGATCAGGCCGACGATCATCAGGATGATGCCGACCAGGTCGAGGTTGACCCCTTGCATGTGCCAGTCGGTCGCGAACGTGAGGATGGCTCCCACGGCGATGAGGATGATGCACCCGCCGAGGCCCATGAGTGTCGCCTCCCTGTCCGGTCGTTGTGGAAGGACCCGGGTACCCGGACGGACATCACCCATGCGCGGCGGCCCGGTTGGCTATCCCTCCAGGAACGCCACCAGCGAATTCGCCAGCAGATACGGGTCATCCGCGCCGCACAGTTCGCGGGCGCTGTGCATCGACAGGATCGCCACGCCGATGTCGACGGTCTTGATGCCGTGCCGGGCCGCGGTGATCGGGCCGATCGTGGTGCCGCAGGGCATGGAGTTGTTGGAGACGAAGGACTGGAAGGGCACGTTCGCCTTCTCGCAGGCGGCGGCGAAGACCGCGCGGCCCGAACCGTCCGTGGCGTAGCGGTTGTTGACGTTGACCTTGAGGATCGGGCCGCCGTTGACACGCGGGTGGTGGGTGGGGTCGTGCCGCTCCGCGTAGTTGGGGTGCACCGCGTGCCCGGTGTCCGACGACAGGCACACCGTGCCCGCGAAGGCTCTCGCCCGGTCCTCGAACGAGCCGCCGCGCGCGAACACCGAACGCTCCAGCACGCTGCCGAGCAGCGGCCCGTCCGCGCCCGTGTCCGACTGCGAGCCGTTCTCCTCGTGGTCGAAGGCGGCCAGCACCGGGATGTACGGCAGGTCCGTGCCGCCGGTGGAGACCGCCGTCAGCGCGGCCACCGCCGCGTGCACGGACAGCAGGTTGTCCATGCGCGGTCCCGCGAGCAGCTCCTTGTCGCGGCCCAGGTAGGCCGACGGCTCCACGGAGTGCGTCATCAGGTCCCAGCCGGTGACCTCACCCGCCGGCAGCCCCGCGGTCTCCTCCAGGAAGGCGATCAGGTCACCGTCGCGCACATCGCTGCCCAGGCCCCAGATGGGCGTCAGATGGCGCTGCTTGTCGAGCTTGAGTCCCTCCGCCGACACCGAACGGTCCAGGTGGATGGCGAGTTGGGGCACCCTCAGGAGCGGGCGGTCGACGTTCACCAGCCGCGTCGACCCGTTGCGCAGGGTCAGCCGCCCGGCCAGGCCCAGATCGCGGTCCAGCCAGGAGTTGAGCAGCGGCCCGCCGTAGATCTCCACCGCCACCTGGCGCCAGCCGTGCGCCCCGGTGTCGGGCAGCGGCTTGACCCGCAGGTTCGGGGAGTCGGTGTGTGCGCCGACGATACGGAACGGCGTGTGGGGCGCCGCGCCCTCGGGGACGTACCAGGCCACGATCGCGCCGCCGCGCAGCACATACCTGCCGCCGCTCGTCCCGTCCCAGGCGTCCGTCTCCGCGACCTGCCTGAACCCTGCCTTCTCCAGCCGCTCGGCGGCGCTCGCCACCGCGTGGTACGGCGACGGGCTCGCCGTCAGGAAGGACATGAGGTCGTCGGTGTGGCCGCGGTCGAAGCGGTGGGGTTCGCTCATGGGGTTCACCTTAACGACGTACGAGGGCCCACTCCTCGTGATGAGGAGCGGGCCCTCGTGAGGGCGATGTGGAGTTCTGGCTACCCAGAACGGAAGAGCTTAGAACGCCGCCTCGTCCAGCTCCATCAGGTCCAGCTCGACGTTCTCGGCGAGCTTGCGGGCGCCGGTGACGCCCGGCAGGACGTTGGCCGCGAAGAACTTCGCCGCCGCGATCTTGCCCGTGTAGAACGCCTTGTCCTTGGCGGAGGCCGTCGGAAGCTTCTCGGCGGCGACCGCGGCACCCTTGAGCAGCAGGTATCCGACGACCACGTCACCGGAGGCCATCAGCAGACGGGTGGTGTTCAGGCCCACCTTGTAGATGTTCTTGACGTCCTGCTCGGTGGCCGCGAGGTCGGTCAGCATCAGGCCGACGATGGCCTCCAGCTCGACGGCGGCCTTCGCGAGGTGCTCGCGGGCGCCGGCCAGCTCCTCGCCGCCCTCGCCGAGCGCCAGGAACTTCTTGATCTCCTCCGCGAGGGAGTTCAGCGCCGCGCCCTGGTTGCGGACGATCTTCCGGAAGAAGTAGTCCTGGCCCTGGATCGCGGTGGTGCCCTCGTACAGGGTGTCGATCTTGGCGTCGCGGATGTACTGCTCGATCGGGTACTCCTGCAGGAAGCCGGAGCCGCCGAAGGTCTGCAGGGACTGCGCGAGCTGCTCGTATCCCTTCTCGGAGCCGTAGCCCTTGACGATCGGCAGCAGCAGGTCGTTCAGGGCCTCCAGCGCCTTGGTGTCCTCGCCCGCGGCTTCCTTGACCTGGATCTCGTCCTGGAGGGAGGCCGTGTAGAGCACCAGCGCGCGCATGCCCTCGGCGTACGCCTTCTGCGTCATCAGCGAGCGGCGGACGTCCGGGTGGTGCGTGATGGTGACCTTGGGGGCGGTCTTGTCCATGAAGTTCGCCAGGTCGGGGCCCTGGACGCGCTCCTTGGCGTACTCCAGCGCGTTCAGGTAGCCGGTCGACAGCGTGGAGATCGCCTTCGTGCCGACCATCATGCGGGCGAACTCGATGATGCGGAACATCTGGCGGATGCCGTCGTGCTTGTCGCCGATCAGCCAGCCCTTGGCGGGGTGCTGGTCGCCGAAGGTCATCTCGCAGGTGTTGGAGGCCTTCAGGCCCATCTTGTGCTCGACGTTCGTCGCGTACACGCCGTTGCGCTCGCCCAGCTCGCCGGTCTCGAAGTCGAAGAGGTACTTCGGGACGAGGAAGAGGGACAGGCCCTTGGTGCCGGGGCCTGCGCCCTCGGGGCGGGCGAGGACGTAGTGGAGGATGTTCTCCTCCATGTCGTGCTCACCGGAGGTGATGAAGCGCTTCACGCCCTCGATGTGCCAGGAGCCGTCCTCCTGCTGGATCGCCTTGGTGCGGCCGGCGCCGACGTCCGAACCCGCGTCGGGCTCGGTGAGCACCATGGTGGAGCCCCAGGTCTTCTCCACGGCGATCTTGGCTATGTGCTTCTGGACCTCGTTGCCCTCGTCGAAGAGGATGCCGGCGAACGCCGGGCCGGAGGCGTACATCCACACGGCCGGGTTCGAGCCGAGGAGCAGCTCCGCGTACGACCAGATCAGGGAGCGCGGGGCGGTGGTGCCGCCGATCTCCTCGGGCAGGCCCAGGCGCCAGTACTCCGAGTCCATGAAGGCCTTGTAGCTCTTCTTGAAGGACGCCGGGACCGGGGCGGTGTTCGTCTCCGGGTCGAAGACCGGCGGGTTGCGGTCCGCGTCCGCGAAGGACTCCGCCAGCTCGTTCTCCGCGAGGCGGGTCAGCTCCTCGAGGATGCTCTTGGCGGTGTCGACGTCCATCTCCTCGAACGGGCCGGTGCCGTACAGCTTGTCCCGACCGAGGACTTCGAAGAGGTTGAACTCGATGTCGCGCAGATTCGACTTGTAGTGCCCCATGGCGACGGCTCCGTTAGAGAAATCGGCGAGGCACCGGGTGTAGCTCCTCGCGCTAGTTCACGTACCAACAAGTAGCTACGATGATGCTACCCGTCGGTAATAAGAAGCAACCCCGAATGGGTCATCTGTGACTCAGTACTCTTGCGCTCATGTACGGCTACGACCAGAACGTGGGTGCGGGTGCTCAGCAGCAGTATGCCCAGCCGCAGCAGGGCCCCGGCGGTTACGGGCAGCAGCAGCCGCTGTATCCGGAGCCGTCCCCGCCGTCCCTCGCGGACGCGGTACGGGCCTTCACCACCGGCCAGCTGTCCGCGGAGGACTTCCAGCAGGTCTTCGCCACGTCGAAGGTCTACTGCCCGCGCGGCGACAACCCCGGTTTCCTCGCCCTGCACAACACCCAGCAGCCGGTGATCCCGATGTTCACCTCGCTCAAGGAGCTGCGCCGGTACGCGGGCAAGGAGTCCAAGTACTTCGTGATCACGGGCGCCGAGGTCATCGATCTGCTCCCCACCGGCTACGGCTTCGTCCTCGACATGGAGGGCGAGCACCGCATGGTCTTCGACGCGAAGGCCGTGGAGCAGATGGTCGAGTTCGCGATGCGCCGGATGTACGGCTGACGACCGGCTGCGGGAGCCCGGAGGGAATGCCCTCCGGGCTTTCTCTGTTACGGGTGGCAGAAAGTTCAATGCTCAACTAAACTGGCCGCACAAGGAGGTACCGACATGCCTGCAGTGACCGTCGAGAACCCGCTGACCCTGCCCCGTGTGGCTGCTCCGGCCGACGCCGTGGCGCGTCCCGTGCTCGCCGTCACGACCGCGCCGAGCGGTTTCGAGGGCGAGGGCTTCCCGGTGCGCCGGGCGTTCGCCGGGATCAACTACAAGTACCTCGACCCGTTCATCATGATGGATCAGATGGGCGAGGTGGAGTACGCGCCGGGCGAGCCCAAGGGCACCCCCTGGCACCCGCACCGCGGCTTCGAGACCGTCACGTACATCATCGACGGGATCTTCGACCACCAGGACTCGCAGGGTGGTGGCGGCACGATCACCAACGGCGACACCCAGTGGATGACCGCGGGCTCGGGCCTGCTGCACATCGAGGCCCCGCCGGAGTCCCTCGTCATGTCCGGCGGCCTCTTCCACGGGCTGCAGCTGTGGGTGAACCTCCCGGCCAGGGACAAGATGATGGCCCCCCGCTACCAGGACATCCGCGGCGGAAACGTTCAGCTGCTGACGACCCCGGACGGCGGCGCGCTGCTGCGGGTCATCGCCGGTGAGCTCGACGGCCACCAGGGCCCCGGCATCACGCACACGCCGATCACGATGATCCACGCCACGCTCGCGCCGGGTGCGGAGCTCACCCTGCCGTGGCGCGAGGACTTCAACGGCCTCGCGTACGTCCTCGCCGGCCGGGGCGCGGTCGGTGCCGAGCGCCGGCCGGTCGAGCTGGGCCAGACCGCCGTGTTCGGCGCGGGCTCCGCGCTGACCGTCCGCGCGGACGAGAAGCAGGACTCCCACACCCCGGACCTGGAGGTCGTGCTCCTGGGCGGACAGCCGATACGGGAGCCCATGGCCCACTACGGCCCGTTCGTCATGAACACCCGCGAGGAACTCCAGCAGGCCTTCGAGGACTTCCAGAAGGGCCGGCTGGGGACCATCCCGGCCGTGCACGGGATGACCGAGGGCGGCCTGTAAGGCTCGCTGCGACCGTGCGCGGGCGGACCACCGGGATCTCACCCGGGTGGTCCGTCCGCGCAGGACACGGCATGGGCGGGCGTGATCCGCTGGACGGGTGCAGCTCCTCCCCGACCCCGTCCGGCGGCTCGCCGCCTGGTGCGCCGTGATCCTGCTGGTCGCCGGGGTCGTGTACGTCGGGGTCCTGCTGTGCTCGCAGTTCCGCACGGCCGTGACGCCGGTGCTGCTCGCGCTGCTCGGGACCGCCCTGCTGGGGCCCCTGCACCGGCGGCTCGTCAAGGCCAAGGTCAACCGGTCCGTCGCCGCCGGGCTCACCTGTGTCGCGGTCGTGGCCGTCGTCGGCGGGGCCGTGTACATCGTCGTGGCCGCGCTCATCGACACCGGTGACCAGATCGTCGCCTCACTGAAGGACGCGGCTCAGGGCGTCGCCGATCATTTCGGGGCCGCGGGGACCTCCCTCGACGACCTCGCCACCAACGCGAAGGACCTGCTCACCAAGTTCGGGGGCACGGCCGCCTCCAATGTCATCAGCGGGGTCAGCGTCGTCGGCGAGACCATCGCCATGGCGGTCCTCGCGCTGTTCCTCGTCTTCTTCTTCCTGCGGGACTCGCACAAGGCCGCCGACCTGATCAGGGGCATTGCTCCCGGGGAGAGCGGCGACACGCTCGAGGCCATGGCCCGACGCGCCTACGAGGCCGTCGAGGGCTTCATGCGCGGCACCAGCTTCATCGCGCTCATCGACGCCGTCTGCATCACCCTGGGGCTGCTGGTGCTGGATGTGCCCGGTGCCGTCGGGCTCGGCGCGCTCGTCTTCGTCGGGGCGTTCATCCCCTATCTCGGCGCCTTCATCTCCGGTGCCGTCGCCGTACTGGTCGCGCTCGCCGACCGTGGGTTCGTGATCGCGCTGTGGGTGCTCGGGGTGGTCCTCGCGGTCCAGGTGCTGGAAGGGCATGTGCTCACGCCGATGATCCAGAGCCGGACCGTGCAGATGCACCCGGCGGTGGTGATGGTGGCCATCACGGCGGGGGCCTCCGTCGCCGGCGTGCTCGGGATGCTGCTCGCCGTGCCGCTCACCGCCGCCGTCTTCGGCGTCGTGCACGAACTGCGGGCGCGGTATCAGATACCCGAGCCGTCGGACTCGTAGAGCTCGAACCAGATGCTCTTGCCCTCGCCCTGCGGGTCCACGCCCCACGCGTCCGCGAGCAGTTCGATGAGCATCAATCCCCGCCCCGAGGAGGCCAGTTCGCCGGGGCGGCGCCTGTGCGGGAGGGCGTCGCTGGTGTCGGTGACGGTGACGCGCATCCGCCGGCCGCCGGGCTCGCCCCGCACCTCCGCCAGCAGCAGCGCGTCGGCGTCGGTGTGCACGAGGACGTTGGTGAGCATCTCGGAGACGAGCAGCACCGCCGAGTCGACCTGGTCCGGCGAGGGCCAGTCGTGCAGCAGCTCCCGCAGGTGCTGACGGGCCACCGCCACCCGCTCCGGTTCCGCCTGCGCGACGGACAGCATGGTGCGGCGGACCTTCGGCGGCACGAGCACCGTCTCGCCGAAGCCCTCCTCCGGCCGGGACAGCAGCAGTACGGCTATGTCGTCCTCGCGCCGGTCCGCGAGGGGCCCGGTGGTGTGGTGGGAGGAGGGGCCGTGGACCCCCTGGACCAGGGCGTCGGCCAGTTCCTCAAGGTCGCCCTTGTGGTCCTCGAGGATCGCGCGGATCCGCTGCCAGCCGCTGTCCAGGTCGTGGCCGCCGGTCTCGATCAGACCGTCGGTGCAGATCAGCATGGTCTCGCCGGGTTCAAGGGTGATCCGGGTGGTCGGGTAGTCGGCGTCCGGGTCGATGCCGAGCGGCAGACCACCCGCAGTCGGACGGGCCAGCACCGTGCCGTCAGCCATCCGGATCGCCGGGTCCGGGTGCCCGGCGCGGGCGATGTCGAGGGTGCCGGTGGCCGGGTCGGCCTCGACGTACAGACAGGTCGCGAAGCGCAGGTCCGCGAGGGCGTCCTCCTCGAGGGCGCCGGGACGGGTGGCGCCGTCCGACAGTCCGTGCAGGAAGCGGGAGGCGCGGGAGAGCACCGCGTCGGGGCGGTGGCCCTCGGAGGCGTACGCGCGCAGGGCGATACGGAGCTGGCCCATCAGGCCGGCCGCCCGTACGTCATGGCCCTGGACGTCGCCGATGACCAGGGCGATCCGGCCGTTGGGCAGCGGGATCATGTCGTACCAGTCGCCGCCGACCTGGAGGCCGCCGCCGGTGGGGACATAGCGTGCGGCGACGCTCATGCCCGGTATCTGCGGACCGAGGGTCGGCAGCATCGAGCGCTGCAGGCCGTCTGTCAGCGCACGCTCGGTCTCGGCGGCGCCCGCCCGCGACAGCGCCTGGGCGAGCATGCGCGCCACCGTCGTCAGCACCGACCGCTCGTCCGGATTGAAGGTCACGGGGTAGGCGAAGGCCGCCATCCAGGCGCCCATCGTGCGGCCCGCCACCGTCAGCGGCAGGAACGCCCAGGAGTGGCGGCCGAAGGCCGAGGCGAGCGGCCAGGTGACCGGGTAACGGGCCTTGTACTGCTGGGGCGTGGAGAGATAGACGGCGCGGCCCGTGCGGACCACCTCGGCGGCCGGGTAGTCGGTGTCCAGCGACATGTGCGAGAAGGGGCCCTCGTCACCGGGCTGATGGCCGTGGTGGCCGATGATCCTCAGCCGGTCGCCCTGCACGCTGAACACGGCGAGCCCGTCCGGCGAGAACCCCGGCATCGACAGGCCCGCCGCGACCCGCAGCACCTCTTCCGTGGACCGCGCCTCGGCCAGCGCCCGGCCCGCGTCCAGCAGGAACGCCTCCCTGGAACGCCGCCAGTCGCCGGTGACGGCGCTGCGCCCGGCGGGTGTGCCCGGGGTCGGTTCGGTGACCTCCTGAAGGGTGCCGATCAGCTGGAAGGACTTCTTCTCGGGGTCGAAGGACGGCTTGGAGCGGGAGCGCACGACACGGATCACCCGGCCGTGCTCATCCATGATCCGGATCCGCACCTCGGCCAGCGTGCCCTCGGCGACCGCGAGCCCGACGACGGCGATGATCTCGTTCCAGTCCACCGGATGGAGCCGGGCCCGGGCCTTGGCCTCCGTGAGGGTGGTCTGCTCGGCGGGCAGACCCAGCAGCCGAGCCGCCTCGGCGTCGACCGTGACGAGTTCGGTGGCGGTGTCCCAGTGCCACAGGCCGGTCGCGAGGGCGGCGAGAACCTCCCCCACGGCGGGCAGAGGCTCACCAGTGCGCATTGCCCCACTTTATGGAGAGGTGATCGAGGAGTGCCACCGATTGCGCACTCTTAATGGTGGGGAGCCGATCTTGGGGTGCCCGGTACCCTGGGGGTTGTTTCACGTGAAACACCCTGAAACACAGCCCCCGATCCGCGAAGACTGGATGAACGACGATGCATCGGTACAGGTCCCACACCTGCGGCGAGCTCCGCTCCTCTGACGTCGGCACCGACGTCCGGCTGAGTGGCTGGCTGCACAATCGGCGCGACCTGGGCGGCATCCTCTTCATCGATCTGCGCGATCACTACGGCATCACGCAGCTCGTGGCCCGTCCGGGCACCCCGGCCTACGAGGCCCTCGACAAGCTGACCAAGGAGTCGACGGTCCGCGTCGACGGCAAGGTCGTCTCCCGGGGCACCGAGAACGTCAACCCGGACCTGCCGACCGGTGAGGTCGAGGTCGAGGTCGGCGAGGTCGAACTGCTCGGCGCGGCCGCCCCGCTCCCGTTCACGATCAACACCGAGGACGGGGTCAACGAGGAGCGGCGCCTGGAGTACCGCTTCCTGGACCTGCGCCGCGAGCGCATGCACAAGAACATCATGCTGCGGTCGTCGGTGATCGCCTCGATCCGCTCGAAGATGGTCGCCCTCGGCTTCAACGAGATGGCGACCCCGATCCTGTCCGCCACCTCCCCCGAGGGCGCGCGTGACTTCGTGGTGCCCTCCCGGCTCAACCCGGGCAAGTTCTACGCCCTGCCGCAGGCGCCGCAGCAGTTCAAGCAGCTGCTGATGATCTCCGGCTTCGACCGCTACTTCCAGATCGCGCCCTGCTTCCGTGACGAGGACGCGCGTGCGGACCGTTCGCCGGGCGAGTTCTACCAGCTCGACGTCGAGATGAGCTTCGTCGAGCAGGAGGACGTGTTCCAGCCGATCGAGCAGCTCATGACCGAGCTGTTCGAGGAGTTCGGCAACGGCCGTCATGTGACGTCTCCCTTCCCGCGGATCCCGTTCCGTGAGGCGATGCTGAAGTACGGCTCCGACAAGCCGGACCTGCGCGCCCAGCTGGAGCTCGTCGACATCACCGACATCTTCGAGGGCTCGGAGTTCAAGGCCTTCGCCGGCAAGCACGTGCGTGCGCTGCCGGTGCCGGACGTGTCCGCTCAGCCCCGGAAGTTCTTCGACCAGCTCGGCGACTTCGCGGTGTCGCAGGGCGCCAAGGGCCTGGCCTGGGTGCGGGTGGCCGAGGACGGTTCGCTGTCCGGGCCGATCGCGAAGTTCCTCACCGAGGAGAACGTCGCCGAGCTGACCAAGCGCCTGTCGCTGGCCGCCGGTCACGCGGTGTTCTTCGGCGCGGGCGAGTTCGACGAGGTCTCCAAGATCATGGGCGCGGTCCGCGTCGAGGCCGCCAAGCGCGCCGGGCACTTCGAGGAGGGCGTGTTCCGGTTCTGCTGGATCGTCGACTTCCCGATGTACGAGAAGGACGAGGACACCGGCGCGATCGACTTCTCGCACAACCCGTTCTCCATGCCGCAGGGCGGCCTGGAGGCCCTTCAGACCCAGGACCCGCTGGACATCCTCGGCTGGCAGTACGACATCGTCTGCAACGGCGTGGAGCTGTCCTCCGGCGCGATCCGGAACCACGAGCCCGAGATCATGCTGAAGGCCTTCGAGATCGCGGGCTACGACCGCGACACCGTCGAGGAGAAGTTCGCCGGCATGCTGCGCGCCTTCCGCTTCGGCGCCCCGCCGCACGGCGGCATCGCCCCCGGCGTCGACCGAATCGTCATGCTGCTGGCCGACGAGCCGAACATCCGAGAGACGATCGCCTTCCCGCTCAACGGCAACGCCCAGGACCTGATGATGGGCGCGCCGACGGAGCTGGAGGAGGCGCGGCTGAAGGAACTGCACCTGTCGGTGCGCAAGCCGCAGCCGAAGTAGGTCACAGGCGCATACGAGGGGCTCGAAACCGGCGTCGGTTTCGAGCCCTTTCGCCTGCTCCCGGAAGGTCTCCAAGCTGGTCAGCGGCGACGGGCACCGGAGTGCTTTCCCAGTCGTAGTCCTGGTCCTAGGTGTCGTACGAGCCGTCCCAGGGCGAGGTGAAGAACAGGCGGTCCGGGTGGAGCTCGGCCCAGCCGCCCTCCTCGTCCTGGCCGGTCACCAGGCCGAACAGCACGCCGTCCACGGTGAGTTGGAACGGACGTATCGCGATGTCCGTGTAGGAGCGCCGGGGCAGGCTGCGCAGCAGTTTCGCCAGGTGCACACGGGCGCGGGTGAGGACCGAGTCGTCGCCGTGCGGGTTGCGCTGCTGCTCGGCCCAGGTGCCGGCACACCAGATCTCCGAGTCGCGGTGGTAGCCCTCGGCGTCGAAGGTGTGGAGCACCGCGAAGAGACGTTTCTCGTTTTCCCAGCCGTCGTCCGGACGGTACCCGCGCGGAAAGGCGTACGTGACCGTTCCCAGGAACTGGCCGTCCGCATAGCGGCCGATGGCCTCGGCCCGGCCGTGCGGTTCGTAGGAGATCGGTATGACCTCGGGGACTGCCATGGCGCACACCCTACGTATGCGGCGTGGCAATATCCCCCAGTCGTCGATGAGGACACCATTGGCCTCGCCGAAGATTCACGAGACGGCGGTCGATCTCCACAGAACTGCGAATCAGCGGTTCCACCGGCAAAGGCCCGGAAGCGTTCGGTCCCGGGCCCTTCTGGGTTTCTGTGGTTACGCGGGCTCGCCGCCGAAGCGCTCCTTGTACGTCTCCAGGTCCTCGTCCGTCAGCTTGGCGAACAGGACGGGCGGGACCGTGAAGGGCGTGCCGGCGGGGACCGCGGTGAGGGACTTCGCGTCGGTCGGGGAGACCCAGGTCGCGGTGTCCTCCGGGAGGGCGAAGGCCTGGCGCATGGCGGCCGAGGTCGTCGGGATGAAGGGTTCCGAGACCACCGCGTAGAGGTGGATCAGGTTCATCGCCGTGCGCAGGGTCAGGGCCGCGCCGTCCTGGTTCGTCTTGATCTCCAGCCAGGGGGCCTTCTCCTCCAGGTAGGAGTTGCCGGCCGACCACAGGGCGCGCAGGGCCGCGGCCGCCTTGCGGAACTGGAGGGACTCGAGCTGCGACTCGTACTCCGCGAGGAGCTCGGCGATCTGCTCGCCGAGCTTCGTCTCCGCCTCGCCGGGCTCGCCGCCCGCCGGGACCTCGTCGCCGAAGCGCTTCTTCGAGAAGGACAGCACGCGGTTGACGAAGTTGCCGAGGGTGTCCGCCAGGTCCTTGTTCACCGTGGCCGTGAAGTGCTCCCAGGTGAAGGACGAGTCGTCCGACTCGGGGGCGTTGGCGATCAGGAAGTAGCGCCAGTAGTCCGCCGGGAGGATGTCCAGGGCCTGGTCGGTGAAGACGCCCCGCTTCTGGGACGTGGAGAACTTCCCGCCGTAGTACGTCAGCCAGTTGAAGGCCTTGACGTAGTCGACCTTCTTCCACGGCTCACGGACGCCGAGTTCGGTGGCCGGGAACATCACCGTGTGGAAGGGGACGTTGTCCTTGGCCATGAACTCCGTGTAGCGGACGTCGTTGTCGACGTCGTACCACCACGACTTCCAGTCGCGGGTCGACGGGTCCTGGTCCGACCACTCCTTCGTCGCACCGATGTACTCGATCGGGGCGTCGAACCAGACGTAGAAGACCTTGCCCTCCGCGGCCAGCTCCGGCCAGGTGTCGGCCGGGACCGGGACGCCCCAGTCCAGGTCGCGGGTGATCGCGCGGTCGTGCAGGCCCTCGGTCAGCCACTTGTGCGCGATGGAGGAGGCCAGCTGCGGCCAGTCCTTGTCGTGGCGCGCCACCCACTCGCGCACCTCGTTCTCCAGCTTGGACTGGAGGAGGAAGAGGTGCTTGGTCTCACGGACCTCCAGGTCCGTGGAGCCGGAGATCGCCGAGCGCGGGTTGATCAGGTCGGTCGGGTCCAGTACGCGGGTGCAGTTCTCGCACTGGTCGCCGCGGGCCTTGTCGTAGCCGCAGTGCGGGCAGGTGCCCTCGACATAGCGGTCCGGCAGGAAGCGGCCGTCGGCGGGGCTGTAGACCTGGCGGATCGCCCGCTCCTCGATGAAGCCGTTCTCGTTGAGGCGGCGGGCGAAGTGCTGGGTGATCTCGACGTTCTGCGGGGAGGAGCTGCGGCCGAAGTAGTCGAAGGCGAGCGCGAAGCCGTCGTAGACCGCCTTCTGGGCGTCGTGCGCCTGCGCGCAGAAGTCCGCTACGGGGATGCCCTGCTCCTTCGCCGCCAGCTCGGCGGGGGTGCCGTGCTCGTCCGTCGCGCAGATGTACAGGACGTCGTGGCCGCGCTGGCGGAGGTACCGGGAGTACACGTCCGCCGGGAGCATGGACCCCACCATGTTGCCCAGGTGCTTGATTCCGTTGATGTACGGAAGGGCGCTGGTGATGAGGTGTCGAGCCATCGGGGGCTGCTCCCAGGTCGGTTTCTTGTGGCTTTGCGAACCTTGAAATCGTAGCCGACATGGGTGTGCCGCCCGCCTCCCGTTTTACGGGCGAGAAGCGGGCGGCACCGGGACGAGTCGTTACGGGCGCCAGTCGATCAGTACGCCGTCGTAGAGCTCCGCGTCCGTGAGCTCCAGGGGGGTCGGGCCCGCGTGGAAGAAGGCCGTGTTGTCGGTCTTCAGTTTGCGGAGGTAGTCGAAGGCCTTGTTGTCGTGGTCGCCGAACGCGACGAAGGAGAAGAACACCGAGGGGTGGGTCTTCGCGGCGTCGGTGAGGGCCTGGGTGGCGGGGGTCTTGGCGTCCGGGGCGCCGTCCGTCTGGAAGATCACCAGGGCGGGGGTCTTCGCGTCGGGGATGTGGGCGTCGTAGTGGGCGAGGACCGCTTCCACGGCGGCGTGGTAGCTCGTACGGCCCATACGGCCGAGGCCGGCATGGGCGTCGTCGATGGCGGTCTCGGGGGAGGCCGGGGTGAGGTCGGTGGTGCCGTCGACCTCGGTGGAGAAGAAGACGACGTGGACGGAGGCGTTCTCGCTGCCGGCGGGGTCCAGGTGCTCGGCGAGGGCGAGGGTCTGGTCGGCCAGGGCCTGGGCGGAGCCGTCCTTGTAGTACGGGCGCATGCTCGCGGAGCGGTCGAGTACGAGGTAGACCTTGGCGCGGGCGGTGGTGAGGCCGGCTTTCGCCAGGGCGGCGGCGGGGGCGTCGGCCTCCGGCGCGGCCGCGGCAGCCACGGGCTCAGGCAGCGCGGTTTCCGCCGCCGGCTCCAGCTCCGCCTCGGTTTCGCCTTCGGCGGGGGTGTTCCCACCCGCACCGCCCGTGCTGCTCTCGATGTCGGCTGCGGGTGGCCCCTGCGGGGCGTCCTCGCCGTCGGCGGCCGCGGGCTCGTCCGCTTCGGGCGCCGGCTCGGAGGCCTGCTTCAGCTCCGCCTCGGTTTCGCCTTCGGCGGGGTCGTTCCCACCCGCACCGCCCGTGCTGCTCTCGATGTCGGCTGCGGGTGGCCCCTGCGGGGCGTCCTCGCCGTCGGCGGCCGCGGGCTCGTCCGCCTGGGCCTCGGGGGCCTGCTTCGGCTCCTCGGCCTTGGCCTCCGCGACCGGCTCGGGCTCCGGTTCGGGGGCGACCTCCGTCTCCGGCTCGGTTTCCCGTACCGGCTCCGCGGTCTCCTCCGGTGCCGCGGTGGGCTCCGGCTCCTCGGCGGCCACCGGCTCAGGGATCTGCTCCGGCTCCGGTTCGACCTCCGCGATCGGCTCGGGTTCTGCGACCGGTTCGGGGGCGACCTCCGTGATCGGCTCGGCCTCCACCTCAGGCTCAGCCACCGGCTCAGAAGTCTGCTCCGGCTCCTCAGCCTCAGCGGCCAGGGCCGGCTCCGGGGCGGCCTTCGTGGCCGGTTCCGGCTGCTCCTCAGGCTCGCGCTGCGTCTGCGCCGTCGGCTCAGACGGCTCGTCGGCCGTCGGCTCTGCGGTCACCTGGTCCAGCGGCTCCGACGGCCTCGGCACCGTGACGTTGTCGAAGGCTGCCGCTACCAGTTCGTGCTCGTCCTGGTCCTCCGTGGACGACGAGCGCGGCTCCGGGACCTGGGCAGATGGCGTCGGCAGCGGCTCGGGGGACGGTGCCGGAACCGTCGGTTCCGGAGTGTGCGAAGGGGTGAGGTCCGCACCCTCTGCTTCGGCGGCACGCCCCTTGCGTGACCTGCCGAACGCATTCCGCAGGAGAGTGAGAATGCCCATGTGCGCAACCCTTCGCGTGAGTTGATCCCGTCAATCCCTGGCCAGGACGGACACGTAAGGTTAGCGGCCCCAGATGGCGATCTTCGGGAGGGTGGGTATGTCTCAACGCTTCCCGTACTTGCGCGCTTCGTGTGATCGCCGCGGGTTGTGAGTTGAGCACAGAAGCGGCTGGTCGTACGCGACCCAGGCTCGCTTCATGACGCTGGTAGTCAAGTGAGACCGGACTTCAAGGGAGGTTCCTCCTCCCTCGCTCTGTAGTCCTGAAAAGCTTTCGGGTGAGTGCTTCTCTCAATTGCTCCGGGGTGGGGCGGTGACGATTCCTGCGGTGTCAGACCGCCGGGATGACCTTGGCCCTTGCCAGAATCTTCCCGTCGAGGGCCCAAACGAGGGCGCGCAACTCCCGGTCGCTCTTCCTCCAGGGGCGGATGGGGCGGTCGCGCCGCAGGGCTGACGTGCGCCTACGCGGCATTGCCCCTTCGGTGCACAAGAGCACGCGTTGGTCGCACCCCCCTGCGTTCTGGGCTCAGTGCGGTGACGCGATCGTCCGTGCCGCCGCCGCCTCCTGCCGCAGTGGCTCCAGCACGCTGTCCGCCGGACCGGTGAGGTCCGAACGGACCGGGTACAGGACCTCGGTGTCCCGCAGGCCCTCCGCCAACTCGGCCAGCTGCATGGTCACTTGGTGGACCTCGGCGGCGGACGGCGTGGCCGCCCCGTGTCGTACCCGTACCGCCGCGGCCGTGGTGGCGTCCACGATCCTCCCCCAGTGCCTTAAGGGCCTGGGGGACCCCCACCACGGCGACGACCAGCGGCCACCAGGCGGCGGCCCGGCGGGCGGTGGGCGGCGGTTCGGTCAGGGCGCGCTGGAACTCCGTACGGATGACGGACAGATCGCGGTAGAGGCGGCGTCGCATCCGGGCGCGGGCCGCCGGTTCGGTGCCGTCGCCGAAGGCGGACTCGACGTACTGGGCCGTGTCGGCGACCGCGTCCGCGAGCCGGTCGCCGACGCGGGTGTGCCAGCTCTCCGGCCACAGCAGATAGCCGGCGACCAGTGCGATGCCGCAGCCGATGAGGGAGTCGACCAGGCGGGGCAGGAGCAGGGCGGTGCCCTGGTGGTTCAGGACGTCGGAGAGCAGCAGGATCACGGGTGTGATGGCGGCCGTCTGGTAGCCGTAGCCGCGCGGGGTGAACGCCGGGACCAGCGGGGCGAGGACCAGCATCACCGGTACGTCCCACCAGCCGCGCGGTACCGCCGCCAGCACCGCGGCCGCGATCACCAGGACCGTGCCGAGGTCGGGACATGCGCCCATTATGAGCAGCCCGCTCCGATCATCTCCGCCCCGATGATCTCCCCCTCCGAGCCACCGTACGGATCATCCTCGCCGGTGAAGCGTGATGTCCACGAGCAGTGCGCGGTGGTCGGTGTCGGTCAGGTCCAGGAAGTGGGCGCTGTTCGCCGAGAAGTCCCGGGAGACGAGGACGTGGTCGATCTGGGTGCCGAAGGTCGGGGTCGTGCGGGCGGGCCAGCTGGGTGTGCGGGCGTGGCCCGTGAGGCGGGCGGCGTCGCGCAGGCCGGTGTCGAGGATGCGGCGGAAGGCGGCGTGGTCCTGGGAGGCGTTGAAGTCGCCGGCCAGGATCATGGGCGTACGGGTGGTGGCGGCAGCATTCCGCAGCCGCCCGAGCTCCCGTTGCCAGAGGCCGACCTGGCCGGGCAGCGGCGGCATGGGGTGGGCCAGCTGGAGCCGTACGGCATGTCCGCGCACCTCGGCGACGGCGCCCGGCATGCCCATGGTCCCGACGACGCCCGCCGTGCCCTTGAGCGGGAAACGGCTGAGGATGATCGACCCCGCGGAGCCCCCGGCCGCCACGGCCTGCCGGTACGGGTAGTCGGCGCCGAAGTCCTGCTTCAGCCGGGCCTGGCAGGTGTACTCGCACTCCTCCACGAACACGAGATCCGGCTTGTGGCGCCGGATCTCGGGGACCAGGGAGCCGGTCCCGCGCCCGAACTCGACGTTCGATGCCAGCACCCGGAACTCGGCGACGGCGG
The DNA here is from genome assembly GCF_053593775.1 of Streptomyces sp. NPDC002092. Taxonomy (NCBI): domain Bacteria; kingdom Bacillati; phylum Actinomycetota; class Actinomycetes; order Kitasatosporales; family Streptomycetaceae; genus Streptomyces; species Streptomyces sp. NPDC002092. Next base: position 473,307 of record NZ_JBSFDG010000002.1, on the reverse strand, counting down.
CGCCGCCGGGCTCGTCCGTCTTCCCGTACGGCTCGATGAACCACGCCAGCAGACCGAGGACGGCGAGCGCCCAGACCATGCCGAGGCGCCAGCGGCCCAGCAGTGCGAGGAGCAGGGCCAGCCCGGCGGGGGCGAGCAGCCAGGGCAGGAAGGCGAGGACCTGGGGGACCGGGGTGAAGCCGTCGCTGTCGGCGGCCCGGCAGCCGACGACCACGCTCACCGCGGCCAGCAGCAGCCCCGCGCACCAGACCGCGAAACGCCGCCCGGCCCGCCGTGCCGGCTCGCCCCCGCGCGCAGTGGTCCACTCGGCAGCCGCAGTGTCCAAGTCCGGGCCCTCCGCTCACGAGTGGGATGCCCGAATCATCCCCCGGCGGAGTCGATGCGCGCCAGGAAACTCTCCAGGGCCTCGTTGAACTCCTTCGGCCGCTCCAGGTTCGGCATGTGGGCGGTGCCCTCGATGACGTGGAGGGTCGAGTCGGGGAGCGCCGCGTGCATCTCCTCGGCGTCGGCGACCGGGGTGTAGGTGTCGTCGGCGCCGACCACCACCAGCGCCGGGACCGTGACGGTGGTGAGCAGTGCGCGGTAGTCGGGGCGGGCGGCGCGGGCCCGCAGGGCCGCCGCGGCGGACTCCGGGCGGGTGGCCGTCATCATGCGGTGGACATGTGCCTTGACCTCGGCGGAGGCGTACGGAGCGACCATCTTCTCCAGCACCTCGTCGGCGTACCCGCGCATGCCCTCCCGCAGCAGGCGGTCCGCCATGGCGTGCCGCACCTCGACGCCCTCGGGTGTCTCCGGCGCGGGGAAGGTGTCGGCGAGGACCAGGCCGCGGACGCGGGCGGGGAACTGCCGGTAGAAGTCCATGACGATCTGGCCGCCCATGGAGAGCCCGGCGAGCACGCACGACTCCACGCCCAGCTCGTCCAGCAGCGCCGCGAGGTCCTGCGCGAACTGCTCGAAGCGCGTGACCTGCCCAGAGGAGGGGGAGGCGCCGTAGCCGCGCAGGTCGGGGGCGATCACCCGGCGGGAGTCGGAGAACGCCTCGAGCTGCGGGTTCCACATCGTGTGGTCGAAGGGGTGGCCATGTACGAGGACCAGCGGGATCGGCATGGCTTCGACCCTAGGACGGCCCGACTTCTCAGTGCAATAAGATCTTTGCCCTCGGTGCAATGCCGAACGACGGCAGCAAACAGGGGGCCCAGTGGACGCGTACCGGCGGATAGCCGACCGCATAGCCGACGACATCGCCGCCGGACGGCTCCGGCCGGGCGAACGGCTGCCTCCGCAGCGGAAGTTCGCCCGCCGGCACGGGATCGCGGCCTCCACCGCGGAGCGGGCGTACGGCGAACTGGTGCGGCGGGGGCTGGTCGTCGGCGAAGTCGGCCGGGGCACCTTCGTACGGGCCGCCCGTACCGGACCCGTCGGGCGGGCGCTCACCGAACCGGCGACCGCGGCCCCGGTGAACATGGAGCTCAACTACCCCTCCGCCCCCGGCCAGTCGGAGCTGCTCGCCCCCGTTCTCGCGCCGATGCTGCGCCCCGACGTCCTCACCGAGGCCCTGCGCCCGGCCCCCGCCGCCGGCACCGCGCAGGCCCGCGAGGCGGTGGCCGCCCTGCTCGCCACACCCGGCTGGCGCCCGGCCCCCGACCGGCTGCTCTTCACCGGAAACGCCCGCCAGGCCATCGCCTCCGCCCTCGCCTCGCTCGTCAGGCCGGGCGGCCGCGTCGGGGTCGAGGAGCTGACGTATCCGCTGGTCAAGGAGATCGCGGGGCGGCTGGGCGTCCGGCTGGTCCCGCTGGCCACGGACGAGGGCGGGCTGCGTCCGGAGTCCGTCGCGGCCGCCCACCGGGCCGCTCCCCTCTCGGCGCTGTACGTCCAGCCGACCCTGCACAACCCCACCTCCGTGACGACGCGCGAGGCACGGCGACGCCAACTCGCCGAAGCCGTCACCGACTTGGACCTCCCCGTCGTCGAGGACCGCATCTGGTCCTTCCTCGCCGACCCGGCCGAGGCCGCCGACCCCCTCGCCGCGTACGCCCCCCACCTCACCCATGTCGTCGACGGCCTCTCCAAGCGGGTCGCGCCCGGGCTCACGGCCGGCTTTCTCGTCGTACCCGCGCATCGGGTGGAGACGGTGGCGGCCGCGGTGCGGTCCGGGGGGTGGAGTGCCGGGCGGTTCGCGCTGGAGGCGGGTGTGCGGTGGATCGGGGACGGCACGGTGGAGCGGCTGGTGGCGGCGAAGCGGGAGGATGCGGCGCGCAGGCAGCGGCTGGTCGCCGAGCACCTCGACGGCTTTCGGGTGCGGTGCGATCCGCGGGCCTATTTCGCCTGGTGGGAGCTGCCTGCGCCGTGGCGGGCGGACACGTTTGCCGCGGCGGCGGCCGCGCACGGGGTTGCCGTCACGCCGGGGACTGCTTTTGTGGTCGACCCCAAGCGGACCCCGGATGCGGTCAGGCTCGGTCTGGCGTCTGCTGCTTTGCCCGATTTGGAGCGGGCTCTGGGAGTGCTTGCCAGGGTGGCGCTAGGGGCTCCGTTGTAGGTCCGGGGATTCGTCTGCGGGTTCGTTGTGGCTGGTCGCGCCCCGCGGCGGAGCCGCAGATCGACGTCGCCCCGCGCCCCTATGGGGCGCGTCCCTTCGGGGCGCGGTCGAGCTGCTCCGGAAGCGGCCCATGAGCCAAGCAGCCAGGGCTACCGTCAGGCCCAGGGTGATCAGGAGCCAGCATGCCTGGCGGAGGGTGGCCGTCAGGGCGTCGTAGACGGCTGCCGCGGCCGGCTGCTGGGTTTCGTCGGGGAGGTCGGCCAGGGTGAAGTGGCGGCCGATGGTGACGGCGAGGGCGAGCAGGGCGCCGCCGAGTGCCGTGCCGAGGGCGGTCGCGGTGACCGCGCGGCGGCGGCAGGCGGCGACGGCGATCCCGGTCACGGCGAAGACGACCGCCGCCACCGGCAGCCAGAAACCGGCGACTTCCAGCACGTGGAATCCCTTCCGGAGGCGGTCCAGTTCCTGGGCCGGGAGCACCGCGACCTCGGTGTGCTCGACCGGGATGCGGTTCGCCAACGGGACGTGGTCCACGGCGAGTTGACGCTTGACCTGGGCGGTGAGGGGCGCGAGGTCGACGGTGACGTCGCGCTCGCTCTCGTCGTGCAGGGCGCGCAGCACCGCGTCGTGGACCGCCCGGTTCCCGGCGTCCCAGGCCAGCCGGAAGGCCTGGGTACCGGTGAAGGAGTGCACCGCGTCGTGCACGAAGGGGCGCACGGTGCCCCGCAGCGGCCGCACGTCCCCCCGGTCGTCGACCTGCTCCATGATCCCGGCGCCGACGGTGTCCGCGACCGCGTCCCGCACGGCGGGGTCCCCGGCGAGCGGCGCCATCGTCGTGACGTAGCGACCGGTGTCGGTCAGGTCGTACGCCGCCCAGGCCGCGAGCGTGCCGCACGGCGCGAGCAGACACGCCAGGGCGATCAGTGCCGCCGACAGGGCGTGCCGCAGGCGCTCAGGTTGCTTGGGGGCCACCTCTCCAGGCAACGGCCCGGGGGCGGGGCGCGCGAGCGGGGCGCCCCCATATGGGTTCCGTCCGGGTGCGCCGCACCCCCGGGCGGGTCAGCGGATGCGGTTGCCGACGGCGTCCTCGCGCGTGTAGTAGCGGTAGAAGAACACCAGGAAGATGCCCGCCGTGACGACCACGCCCAGGGCCACCGAGCGGTAGACCGACTCGCCGGCCTGGCTGTAGAGGAAGGCGACCGCGGCGCCCGCGAAGCCGGACTTCACCAGTGAGTGCAGTTCACGCTTGAGCAGCGGTGCGAACGTCGCGACGGCGATGCACAGCACGATGAACACGGCCGCCGTGACGAAGCCGAACAGGATGTTCCAGCCGGTGATGTCGCCACCCCCGCGCCGGTTGGCCGCGGCCCAGAAGCCGTACACGAGCCCGAGGGCCACGGGGATGCCGTACCGCCCCAGGGTGTGGACCCGCTCGTCGAAAAGGTCGGGTGTGCGAGTGGGCCGGGCCGCGCGATTCAGCCTCACCTTGCCCATCATTTTGCCGGTGGGTGCCGCTTGAGCCATGAGAGCACTCCTCTCTCTCCTCGCCCCTGCCTACCAGAGCACACCTGGAGGAGGGGCCTGGCAAGTCGGTGGGGGACGGCAATACCTCGCGGCCGGCAGCCCGGCGCCCGGTTTTCGGTCCTGACACCCACCTTTGCACCCGCAGCGGTTACGGTGCTGCCGTAAGTGATCGACGGGGGATGGGGAGGGAACGATGCCCGGAACCGTGCTGTTGCTCGCCGCGTCCCCGGCGGGCAAGGGGTGCTTGGTGGACGCGGCGTCCGTGCTCCCCGTCCTCGCGGCCGTCCCGCCTGCCGTCCTGTCCGGCACCGACACCGCGAACGTCGTCGAACTCGCCGACCCGCTGGAACCGCAGGCCGTGCTCACCCGGCTGCGGGCCGCCGCGGGGGCCCCCGGGCCGCTCACCGTCTTCGTCACCGGGCAGCTGCAACTCGACCGCCGTCAGCGGCTGCCGCACCTGGCGCTGGCCCGTACGACGCCCGCGACGGTCCGCTACACCGGGCTGCCGTGGCACTGGATCCGGGAGGAACTGCGGCTGCGGGGGGTTGGTTCCACCACGCTTTTCCTGGATCTGCATGCGGACGCCGAGGCCTGGGAGTGGTTGCGGGGCAATCCGCTCGACTGCGGGGCCGACAACGCCGTTTACGGCCGCGTGGCACCTCCGCCGTCGCGGCGGGCGGTGGCGGTGCCCGCGTACATGAAGGCCGTGGGGACGATTCTGCGCAGTGGGCTGCGGCCTCCTGCGGAGCAGCTGCATCAGCAGGCCTTGGCCCGGGTGGGCGTGGAGGGGTGTGCGGACCTGGTGCTGGGCGTGCCCGGCGTGGGTGGTCCCGTCCCTGGGGGCTTCGCCCCCAGACCCCCGTATCGGCCTGAACGGCCTCGTCCTCAAACTCCCCCACTCTCGGCTTCGCTCGAGCGGGGGGACCCCCATGACGGGCTGAAAGATGCTGACCGGCAGCAGCGCAGTGAGGCCGCCGATCCCCACTCCGCCATCTCCGCCGCCGTCCGGTCCGGCCGCCACCCCGACGCCGACGCCCTCGCCGCCCGTCACGAGCAGGCCGCCGTACACGCGCACGGGCCCGGGTCCGAGGAGGCCTTGCACTGGGCCGAGGTGCGGGCGGATCTGGCGATGTTCGCCGGGGATCCGGTGCGCAGCTGCCGGACCTGGCTCGGGGTGGCCGCCGCGCGGCTGGCGGCGGGGCAGGCGGCGGACGCGCCCGCCGTGGAGGCGGCCGTGGACCGGGCGCATCACCAGTGGGGGCAGGTCCGGGACCCGGCCGCGGCACGGGAGCTCGGGGCGTCGCTCGCCGGGTTGCGCTCGCGGGTGCCGGGCCGCAAGCAGGGTGCGCTGGACCATGTGCAGCGGCAGTTGCGGCAGTTGCAGACCCAGGGCTGACCCGGCCCTACGTCTCGGCGGTGGCGAACAGCTCCAGGTGCCCGCACTGGGGGCAGCGGTACGCCTCTATCTGCCGCTTGGGCCGGCCCATCCGCCTGGCGCCCCCGAAGGGCCCCCGCTCCAACGCGCCCTCGATCCAGCGCGCGTAACCGCGGGCGCCCTGGCCTTCGTCCTCGATGAAGCCGTCGACCAGGCCGACGGTGCCGCAATAGGTGCACTTGTAGTTGTTCACGCGGTGAGTGTAGGAAGCAGCCGCACGCGATCACGACGTGAGATACGCGAGCGCCCCCGACACCAGTGTCCGTACGCCCGGTGTGACCGTCGACAGATCCGGTGCGAAGTGCGGGCTGTGGTTGCTCGGGACCGCCAGGAACTTCTCCATCAGGTCGGTGCCGGGCGCCGCGTCCCACACGTCGGCCGGGGTGGTCGTGACGAACCAGTACGAGTACGGGATTGCGCCGGGCGCCAGGTGCGGGAAGTCCTCGCTGCCCATCACCGGGCCGAAGTCCAGCACCGTCCCGGCCCCGAGCACCTCCTCGTGGACGGCGGCGATCCGCCGGTCGGTGTCGGCGTCGTTCGTGGTGACGGGGAAGGTCGCGCCCACCGTGACCTCCGGCTCCCGCGGGCAGCCGGCGGCCAGGGCCTCGCCCGCCGTGATGCGCCGGATCGCGGCGATCATCCGCTCGCGCACCTCGTCGGACTGGGTGCGCAGGTTCAGGGCGATGCGTGCCTCGGACGGGATGATGTTGTGCCGGGTGCCGCCCTCGATGCGGCCGACGGTCAGTACGGCGGACTCGCGGGCGGCGATCTCCCGGGAGACGACCGTCTGGAGACGGGTGACGAGGTAGGCGGCGGTGACGACGGGGTCCACGGTCGTCTCGGGGCGGGAGCCGTGGCCGCCGCGGCCGTGCAGGACGATGTCGATGTCCGTCGACGCCGACATGATCAGGCCGGGTGAGTGGGCGTAGAAGCCGACGGGTCCGGGCGCCGCGTGCTGGCCGAGCAGGACGTCCGGGCGCGGGAAGCGTTCGTACAGGCCGTCCGCGATCATCCCCTGGGCGCCCTGGCCGGTCTCCTCGGCGGGCTGGCCCACCACCAGCAGGGTTCCGGACCAGGTGTCCCGTCCGGCGGCCAGCGCCGCGGCCGCGCCCGCCAGCCAGGTCACATGCAGGTCGTGGCCGCAGGCGTGCATCACGCCGGGTGTGGCGGAGGCGTACGGCAGCCCCGTCTCCTCGGGTACCGGCAGCGCGTCCATGTCGGCGCGCAGCAGGACCGTCGGGCCCTCGCCGTTGCGCAGGACGCCCGCGACTCCGGTGCCGCCGATGCCCTCGGCGGTCTCGTAGCCCGCCTTGGTGAGCCGCTCGGCCAGCTTGGCGGCCGTGCGGTGCTCCTGGAGCGACAGCTCGGGGTGGCGGTGCAGGTCCCGGTAGAAGTCCTCCAGGTCGGAGACCGGGAGACCGGCGGTGAGGTCCAGCGCGGTGCGGGCGGCGGGAGACGGCATGGGGGCAGCGTAGGCGGCTCCGGGCCCCGGCGGGGCGGGGTGCCCCACATCGCGAGGGCCCGTGCACGCAGTGCGGCCGCCGACGCGAAGGGGGGAGTGTGCGTCGGCGGCCGCGTTGGGGAGGGGGGTCCCGGTGAAGAGCCTGGCAGGCGCGGAGTTGATCGACACCCCTGTTCAGGGGGTAATCAATTCCGCGGCCCGTCGTCTGCCGGTCGGGTGGCCGGTCAGGCGTACGGGTCGAAGGGGATGCCGCTCGGCTTGGCCTTGTTCAGGTGGTCGGCGAACTTGGAGTCCTGGAGCGGGAAGTTCGCGCTGCCCCAGTCGGAGGCGTTCAGCTTGTCCCGCAGGTCGGACGCCAGGGTGGACCAGCTGAGCAGGTTCTCCTGGTGCCAGGCACCGGTGTCGTTCTCCGGGGTCTCGCCCCACTTGGCGAAGCGGAAGGCGTGGGTGGACGCGCCGTCCTTGTGGTAGACGGCCTCGACGCGCTGCCCGCTCATCGGGACGTCCGCGATGGGGTGGGTGCTGAAGCCTCCGTGCCTGGAGGCCGACAGATACGACGGGTCGGCGTCGCCGTCCTTGACCCAGACGACCATGCACTCCCAGTCGTGGCGGTGGCCGATGCCCGGGGAGGCCTCGTCCTTCTCCCAGTAGCTGGCGTAGATGATCCCGCACCAGCCGTTGTTGCACTTGGACCGCGAGTAGGTGTTGGCGTGGCCGAGGTGGCCGGAGCGGCACTCGCCGGTGATCGGGCCGGTCGGCTTCAGACCGCCGTTGAGGTTGCCGCTCGGGTCGATCGCGGCGGCCGGGTAGCAGCTGTCCGTGTCGTAGTCGTAGACCGGCTCGAAGTTCTTCTCGAACGAGGTCGCGTTCTCGGGCAGGTTCTGCAGCACACCCGCAAAGGCGCTGCCCGGCAGGGCGAGGGCGAGAACGGCGGCGCTGCCGGCCACTGCGGCGGCCCTGGCGAGGCGGTGGGGCCTGACGGTGCTGACTGCTCGGGGCATGGGGGGCTCCAGTCGACGGTCCGCTCGTCCCGGACATGACATCCGGGGCGTCGGAACGAAGACTGGCAAGTCGAGAGTTCGATGGAAGGGCTTTCCATCAAATTCGAGACGGCTTTTCACCGAACTGATCAACGCCCGCCGGGTGGACCGGCGGGCGTCGGTATCGGGTTCGTCTCAGCCCTTCTCGGGCACATACTTCCCCAGGGCGATCAGCAGCCGGTTCATCCGGGGTAGTGCCCACCGTTTTCCACAGATGTGGACGACGGCGGGCGCGGTGACGTGGTCGAGCTGGACACGGCCGAGTTCTGACCCCCGGTTCACCCACCCGCGTGGTGGTGGACCTGCTGCATCTGACCCATCGGCGCCGGATCCGCCGCCCGCGCCGGACCGGCATTCGCCGCCAGCACCAGGGCCGCCACCGCGATGACCGCCGCTGCGAACCCTCGGGCGTAACGCTCGGAGATGTGTCGGAGCACGGCAACCTCTCAACAGCGTCTCAACTGTGTTGTATTAAACGTGCTTAAGACGCCGCTTAACCTAGGGGTTGCCGGGGGTAACAGCAAGAGGTTCAGGGGGAGTTGTCGTGTCGGACCGTGATGATCCGGTGACCATCGGTCGCAGAGTCCAGCAGTTGCGGTCCGAACGCGGGCTCACCCAGCGGCAGTTGGCTGAGCCGGCGTACACCCCCGCCTACATCTCCACCCTGGAGGCCGGCCGGGTCCGCCCCTCCGACGAGGCGCTCAGGCACATCGCCGAACGCCTCGGCATCGCCTACGACGAGCTGGTCACCGGGCGTCCGGCCCGCCTCGCAACCGACCTGCGGCTCAGGCTGACCGAGGCACAGCGCACGCTCGCGGGCGGCGAGGCCGAGCAGGCGGCCGAGCAGTACGCCGTGCTGCTCGCCGAGGCCGAGCGCCACGCACTCGTCGACGTCCAGGCCATCGCCCTGCTCGGGCTCGGCGAATGCGCGCTGGACACCGGAGAGCTGGAGGACGCCCGGCAGTACTTCGAGCGCTCCGAGCGCGCACTCGCCGACGTACCGCTGCCCGCCCGGGTACCCGCCCTGCGCGGGCGTGCCGTCTCCCACTACCTGGCCGGTGAACTCCGATACGCCGTCTACCTGCTGGAGTCCGCCCTCGACGAGCTGAACCGCAGCGGACTGCACGACCCGGACGCGCTGCTCCTCCTCTACGCCAGCGTCATCGGCCCCTACATGGACATGGGCGCCCAGGCGCGCGCCGCCCAGGCCGCCGAGTTCGCGCTCGCCCTCGCCCCGCAGTCCGGGGACCCCGCGCTCGTCGCCCGTATGCACCGCTCGGTGGCCCGCACCCTGCTCGCCGAGGGCCGTATCGCCGAGGCGGACGCCTCCCTGGCCAAGGCCGCCGAGCTGTACCGCACCCTCCAGATCCGCACCGAACTCGCGGGCTGCCACTGGATGCGCGGCTACGTCTGCGCCCAGAACGGCGAACTCGACCGCGCGGAGAGCGAGTTGAGGCAGGCCCTCGACATGCTCTCGGCGGGGCGCGCCGCCCTCTACAGCAGCCAGGTCGCCGTCGAGCTCGCCGACGTACTGCACCGGCGCGACAAGTCCGACGAGGCCGCGGCCCTGCTGCAGGACGTGCTCAGCGATGATCTCGGCCCCGAGCGCGGCGCCCTGCACTCCGCCGCGGCCCACCGGCTGCTCGGCATCATCGCCGAGGACGCCGGCGACACGGAGGCCGCCGAGGAGCACTATGTCCGCGCCCTGAGCATGCTGGAGCGGGCGGGCGCGGCCGGTGACCTGGCCGACCTGTGCCGGCTGCTCGGGGATCTGCTGCGCCGCACCGGCCGGGTCGAGGCGGCCCTGGACGCGTACCGCACAGGCCTCGGCCACCGTACGGCCCCCGGCACCACCACCCTTGGACCCGCACCGGCACAGCCTCCTCTGTGACCGGTCCGCGGTCGTCGGGCGGATGGCGTTTCGGCCCTGGGGCCAGGGGTAGTCGGGCAGCGCCCCCAGATGCAGGCCCCCCACTGCGATCGAAGGAGGCGATGGCCGTGGACGCAGTAAGGGCCATCGACGTGATCGCCGAGGTGGTGCGCGATGCCCGGCCCGGGGAGACACCTGCCCGGCTGTGCGCGGTGGCGGTGAAACTGCTGCCGGTCGTCGGCGCGAGCGTGTCGCTGCGCAGCAGCGGCATGCTCATCCGGCTCGCCGCGAGCAACTCGCTGGCCTCGTATCTCGCGGATGCCCAGACCACCGTCGGTGACGGCCCGTGGCTGTACGTCTACCGGACCGGCGCCCCCATGCTCGCCTGCAACCTGACCAGCGGCCGGGACATGGACCGCTGGCCGGTGTTCGCCCGGCAGGCGACGGCCGTCGGGGTCCAGGCCGTGTACTCCATGCCGCTGGGCAGCGACGAGGGCCTGACCGTGGGCACGCTGGACCTCTACCGCGACACCCCCGGCGACCTGACCGAGGACGAGCTGCGCCGTGCACAGCTCGTGGCCGCCGTCATGACGCTGGCCCTCACCGCCCTGCCGCGGGAGGAGAGCGGCAGCGGCGGCGAGGAGGCCTGGCTGGCCGGTCTGGCCGACGAACACGACGAGGTCTACCAGGCCATCGGCATGGTCATGGCGCAGCTCGGCGTCGACGCCGACGAAGCCTCGGCCCGGCTGCGTGCCCGCGCCTTCGCGCAGGGCCGCACCGTCCTGGAGGTGGCGCACGACGTCATCTCGCACCGGGAGCGACTGGACGGCGACTGAGCGCCCGCGCGACCGGACCCCGGACCCGGGTCCCTATGATCACGGCATGGACATACTCGGTATCTCCCTGCTCACCCTGCTGGTGCTCTTCGGTATTAGCAGCATCGAGAACCGGCTCTCCCGCGCGGACAGACGAGCGGCCCGGATCGAGCACAAACTCGACCTGATCCTCGGCCACTTGGGACTCACCGAGGCCGAACCGTGGTCGGACGAGGTGAACGCGCTGCTGCGGGACGGCAAGAAGATCCAGGCGATCAAGGTGTACCGGGAGGCGACCGGGGCGGGCCTGAAGGAGGCCAAGGACGCCGTGGACAAGCTCGCCTAGACCTCGGTCGTCGGCCGGCCCCCGGCTCAGACGCGCAGCCGCGGCTGCTTCCTGACATCGGCCAGCCGCTGCGCACCCACCTGCACGAAGGCCTTCGTGGTGTCGGCGGACACGTCGCCCGTCCCGCCGTGGGACAGGGCGATCGTGTCCTCGCCGACGCGGACCACGGCGACGTCGAGGGTGAGCAGGGTCTGTTCGCCGGTCGCCGTCGCACCGGTGATCGTGACCCGCAGCCCCTGCCGGTCGTCGCCGACCACCGGCAGTACGGCCTCGTCGACCCGGACGTTCTGGAGGGTGCCGCGCTCGGTCACCGCCGTGAACTTGGCGCAGGTCTTCGGCAAGGTCCGCAGCCAGGCCAGCGTCCGGGACACGGCGGCGGGCTTCAGCGACAGCACCTGGTACCGCAGCTGCGTCTGGTCCATGGCGTCGTCGAGCCCGACCACGGCCCGCGTCCCGGTGGCGTCCGCACCGAACAGGTCGTCCGTGTACAGCGCCTCGAGGAGCTTGCGGCACTCGGGCACGTCGGCGTGGCTCTTGAGCACCCCGTCCCGCCAGGTCGCGGCCCCCTGCGTGGGCGCCCACGGCGCGCCCAGATCCGCCTGGGTGACCAGCGCGGCCTGAGCCTGCGCCTCGGTGAGGGGCGGCGGTGCGGCGGGGGCCGTGGGGGACGGCTTCGCACGGTGGACCGCGCTGTGCGAAGCAGTGGGCGCCTTCTTTTTCGCCCCCGGCTCGGGGTCCACGCCCACGATGAGGCCGCACGCACTCACGCTCACCAGCGCCCCCGCGGACAGCACGGCGGCGGCGAGGACACGGGTCGGGGTGCGGGTCATCGGACGCCTCCTGGCCACCTCAAGATCGGTTACCCCTCCAAGGGACCACCGCCCAGGACACCCCACCAGCGCGCCGGGCCGTCCGGGTTACGCCCCGCGCAAAAACCCGTCGCCCCCGCCCCCGGCCCCGCGTTACCGTCCTGCCATGCAGCGCGAACGGTCGTTCCTCACGACGACGCCGGAGAGTGTCCCGGCGCGCTGATCCATGGACTGGATGTCCGAAGCCCCGGGGCGAGTGCCCCGGGGCTTCGTCGTGGGTCGCTCGCCCTCCCCATCGCGAGGAGAGAGACCATGTACGACCACCGTCGGCTCGGCCGCGAGCTGGAACTGTTCGACACCGATCCGCTGATGGGCGCGGGGCTGCCGTACTGGCTGCCCGACGGCGCGGTCGTGCGGCACGCCCTGGAGGAGTACATCCGCGACCAGGAACGCGCGGCCGGCTACCGGCACGTGTACTCGCCCGTCCTCGGCAAGCGCGAGCTGTACGAGATCTCGGGGCACTGGTCCCATTACAGCGAGGACATGTTCCCGCCGATGAATCTGGGCGGTGAGGAGGTCGTCATGCGGCCGAGCCTCTGTCCCCATCACGCCCTCATCTACCGGTCCCGCTCCCACAGCTACCGCGAACTGCCTCTCCGTATCGCCGAGTTGGGCGGCATGTACCGGTCCGAGCTGTCCGGGGTGCTCGGCGGCCTGACCCGCGTACGGTCCATCCAGCTCAACGACGCCCATATCTTCTGCACCCTGGAGCAGGCGGTGGACGAGGCCCGCAAGGCGCTGGAGCTGATCGGCCGCGCCTACGCCGACCTCGGCATCCGCGCGTCCCGCCACCGGCTGTCCCTGCCGGGGCAGGGCGGCAAGTACGTCGCCGACCCGGAGCTGTGGAAACGGGCCACCGGGCTGCTGGAGGAGGTGCTGGCGGGCGCCGGTGTCGCATACGAGGCGGCGGAGGGGGAGGCCGCCTTCTACGGGCCCAAGATCGACGTCCAGGTCGTCGACTCCGCCGGCCGCGAGGCCACCCTCTCCACCGTCCAGATCGACTTCCACCAGCCCGAACGCTTCGATCTGCACTACATCGGCGCCGACGGCGCGAAGCACCGGCCGGTCATGGTCCACCGCAGCATCATCGGCAGCGTGGAGCGGGCGGTGGCGCAGCTGATCGAGGAGCACGGCGGGGCCTTCCCGGCCTGGGTCGCACCCGTCCAGCTCGTGGTGCTGCCGGTGTCGGACGCCCAGCAGGACCAGGCGCACGACGTCGTACGGCGGGCCGTGGCACGCGGGCTGCGCGCCGAGTTCGCCGGGCCCGAGCAGGGCAGCCTCGGCGCCCGCGTCCGGGCGGCGCGCCTGGTGCCGTACCAGGCCGTGATCGGCGAACGGGAGGCCGAAGGCGACCTGGCGGCCCTACGGCTGCGGGACGGACGGCGTCCGGGTGCCGTACCGGTGGAACGGCTGCTGGAAGGGATCAGGGCGTGCGTCGACGCCCGCGGCGCCGAACTGTGGGCGGCTGCGTAAGGTCACTGTCGTAGCCCAGGACGCGGAGCCCGTGTCGTGGAGACGTGTGTCGTCGTAGTGAGAGGAGCCCGGCCGTGAACGGTCAGCCCATCCCGGTGATCATCGACTGCGACACGGGTGTCGACGACGCCCTGGCCCTGCTGTTCGCCGTCCGCCACCCGGGGATCGACCTGCGCGCGGTCACCTGCGTCGCCGGGAACACGGACGTGGACGGCGTCGTCCGCAACACCCTCACCGTGCTGGAGCAGGCCGGCGCCCCCGACATCCCCGTCGGCCGCGGAGCCGAGCGCCCTCTGATCGAGCCGGCCCGCTCGGCACGGCATGTGCACGGCTCCGACGGCATGGGCGACCTCGGGCTGCCCGCGCCCGCCCGCACCCCGGCCGACGTGGACGCCGTCACCCTGCTGCGCCGCGAGATCCTCGCCTCCCCACGCCCGGTCACCCTCGTCCCCACCGCGCCCCTGACGAACATCGCCCTGCTGCTGCGCACCCACCCCGAAGTCACCCGCAACATCGAGCGGATCGTGTTCATGGGCGGCGCGGTGGCCACCGGGAACGCCACCGCGGTCGCCGAGTTCAACGTCTGGCACGACCCGGAGGCGGCCGCCGTCCTGCTCACCGCCGGAGTGCCGATCACCATGTACGGCCTGGACGTCTTCACCCAGGTCGTCGTCCCCGGCGCCGATGTGCACCGGCTGCGCGCGAGCGCCGAGCCCGGCACCCGGCTGGCCGGCGAACTCCTCGCCCACCGTCCGGCGCACCAGGGCGAGGCCCCCGAGGCGGAGGAGGCGGGCGGCCTCGGCGACGCGGGCGCGGTCTGCACGGTCGTCGACCCCGCGGGCATCACCAGCCGTCTCCTCCCGGTCGAGGTCGCCCTCGCGCCGGGCCCGACCCGCGGCCAGACGATCGTCGACCGCCGCCCCCGCCCCGGAGAGTCGGAGATCCACGAGGGCGTCCGCCGGCAGCCGCTGGTGGACGTGGCACTGGAGGTCGACGTCGAACGCTTCGTGAAGCTGTACCTGGAGACGGTGGAGCGTTAGCGCTCCGCTGCCTCTGCGGCCGGGTCAGCGCTGCGATCCGGATTCCGCCGGTGCCGTGCCCCGCGCGACGCCCAGCTCCTGGGTTCCCACGACAGAAAGCAGTTCCAGCTGCTCGGCTCCCCGGCTCCCCGGCTTCCGGGCGGTGCGGTGAACCACAGCAGGCGTCACCGCTGGCGGCCGGGCGATCGCGGTGCGCGCGGACGTCGCCGACGAACACGCCGTGGCGGCGGACACCGACCGACACCGGCGACGCCTGACCGCGCCGGCCGTCGTTCGTCCGGAACGATGGATACGGCAGCACGAACGCCCCGGAGCGGGGGTCTCCGGGGCGTTCGTCTCGGGGGTGGCTATCGGGCCGTGCGACGGCGCCTGGTCGCGACGACGATCGCTCCGCCGGCGGCCAGGAGTGCGGCGGCTCCGCCGGCGATGAGGCCGGAGCCGCTGCCGCCGCCGGTCTCAGCGAGGCCACCGCCGCCGCTGTTGCCGGCCGCGGGGACGGTGGTCGACGCGGAGGCGACCGGGGTGTCGGTCGCGCTCGGCGTCGACTCGGAGGCACTCGGGGTCGGGGTGGGGCTCTCCTCGGCCGGCGTGGAGGGCTGCTCGGAGGCCGGGGTCGTGGCCGGCGGCGAGGACGGCGGCTGCGACTCGGTGCTCGTGCAGTCCTTCGTGCCGCCGTTCCAGGACGCGATCAGCTTGTCCTTGATGACCGGGTGGTCGGGGCCCTTGGGCAGATCGCCGTGGACGAAGCCGTCCTTCGCGTCCAGCTTGCCGTCGAACTTCACGGCGCCCCGGTAGAGGTCGATCTGCGCGAAGCAGCCCGCGTCCGGCACCGCGATGTCGAGGGAGTCGGTCTGGCCCTGCTTGACCGTCACCGAGTCGAAGTCGACGAAGACCTGCTCGCCGGAGGTGGCGAAGGACGGGCCGTGCGCGAGGTAGGAGGCCAGGGAGGCCGTGCAGGTCGTGGCGTCGCCCGCGGTACGCACCTTGATGTGGACCTTGCCGTCGTCGGTGGGCTTCAGGGTCTGGTCGTCGACCTTGACCGAGTCGTAGAAGCTGGTGCCGTCCAGCGAGAACTGGCAGCGGTCCGTCTCCGTCTTGGTGCCGGCACCCGTGCCGGGCCGGTAGCCGTCGGCGTGCTTCCAGCCGTCACCGCCGGGCGTGCCGGTGGCCCAGGCGCCCGAGGCCGCGGCCACGCCGGCGGCGCACAGGGCGAGCGAGGCGGCGCCGGTTCCCAGCAGGCGGCGCGCGATGACACGTCTGGCTATGGACATGCAGATCCCCATCTTGGCGTGTGCAGTCCCCGGCGCGGCGGCGCAGGGCAGCACGCCGCGCCCGGCCGTACCGGGGGTGAATGGTCTGAGGAACACCGGGCCCATTGGTCACATGCGCCCCGGTGCGATCACATCGTGGATCCCTTGGCGGAACGCTGTCAACCTGCGGTAACCGCCGGGTAGTTCAATCGTCTATTACAATTTCGCCACAGCCGGAACGGGCGGCTCCGGTACCGCGGAGCCGCCCGGTTCTCACCTCACGGTCGGGCTCGGGGCCGCGTTCGGGTCGGTCGAGGACTCGCCCGGCAGGACCGGCGGCTGGGTGGTGCTGTCCACCGGCGGGGTGAGGACGACCTCCGGCTGGCCCGCGACCGGGGGCGGCGGGGTCAGGTCCGTGGCGGGCAGCTTCGGCGGGGTCGTCTCCTGGAAGAGGACCTGGTCGAAGTTGACCAGACCGGTCTGCTCCATGACCGTGATGTGGTCGAGGACCGTCGCGTTGGCCTGGTTGGCCAGCACGCGCACCACCGTGTTCTTGGTCGTCGAGCGGATCTTCGCGATCGTGTTGAAGATCGAACCGTGGGTCACGCGCAGGATGTTGGCGAAGTCCGTGTCGAACTGCTTGCCCTGGTCCGCGGCGAGCGTGTTGACGAAGCCGACCTGCTGGGGGCTGGCCACGTTGGGGATCGTGATGTTCAGCATCGTGCTGATCTTGCGGCAGCTGGCGTCCAGCGCGGCGTGTCCGTCGATGAGGTGCTTGCTCGCGGTGATCACCGCCTGGCTCTGCCCCTTCTTCAGGCCCATCTGGCCGACGGGGTACTCCCACAGCCCGGCCGCGCGCACCTTGACCACGAAGTCCCGGTCGGCCTCCGTCAGCGGCCCCCACTGGGTCTGGGCGATGACTCTCGATCCGTCGCTCGACACCGTGTTGACTCCGAGCATCGCGGGATAGGCGAGCGCGGCCAGGGTCAGACTGAGGGCCCCGCCCACGAAGAGAGTTCCCGTCGCATTCCGCGAAAAACGCACCGTGCCTCCTGCCCGGTCGGTGGTTCCCGCCGGCGGACGGCGGGGGTCGGACGCAGAGGAGTACGGATGGGGTTCGGCCGCGGAACCTTTTGATTTGGTAAAAACCGGCGGATGTGAGGCAGGTAACGGCCCGCGAGCCCGGGCCGGTTGACGGAATGTTGACCATTTCACGGGAGAGACAAGGCGAACACCGGACCTAAATTCGCCCCATGCCCCCACAGCCCAGGAAAGCCCCGGCAGCCCTTCCCGTCCTGCCCTACCGCAAGCCCACGAAGGGCCGCGACTACTGGGTCATCGACGACGTCCTGCCGGACGTGGACGCCGTACGGGAGCGCTGTCTCGCCAAGGACGACTGGGTCAAGGGATACCCGTACACCTCGGAGACCTGGCCGGGCCTGCGCACCATGCCGGGCCTGGAGCCCGCCGAACTCGCCCGCGTGGAACGCCTGGTGAAGAAGTCGACCGGTGCGAAGGAACTGTGGGTGCAGGAGGCCCCCGGCGGCGGCACCCTCAACCACAACTGCATCCAGGTCGTCGGCGAGGGCGAGAGCGAGCCGCGCCCGCACACCGACTCCCGTGCGCTGTGCCGCTACGCGGCGGTGCTGTACCTCAACCCCGGCGTCCCCAAGGACTGCGGGACCGCCTTCTACCGGCAGTCCCTGCCCGGGGGCCGGCTCGGCGGCAACGTCGTGCAGGCCCCGCACAACAACCTCGTCGAGGCCCTGGGAACGCGGTTCGTCCCGGGGGACCACTTCGAGGAGGACCTGCGGGTGCCGCACAAGTACAACCGTCTGCTCCTCTACAACGCCAACCTGGTGCACAGCGCCACGGGCTACTCCGGCAGCACGCTGGAGGAGAAGCGCATGACGGCGGTGTTCTTCTGGATGGCGTAGGGGACGTACGAGTCCTCAGACGCGCCCGCTGCCGCCGCTGCCGAAGGATCCGCTGGAGCCGGGCAGCCAGCGCCGCCGGTGCTGGTCCTTCCCTGTCCTCGTGCCGGATGGGTGGAGCTCGTAGGGCATGAGTCGTTCCTTGCCCTCGGCGTGCGGCACCTCGTCGGGTTCCCGGATCTCGCGCGTCTCCCGGACGGGGCCGCCGTCGGGTAGGTGGGGCTGCTCGTCCGGATTGGGCCGCGGCAGTTCGCGGTCCCGGACCCTCATGCCGAACTGCACGGCCCAGATCAGTGCGCCGGCGATGATCAGGCCACCGACAAAGGCGGCGATCACGTTGAGTACCTCACTCGACGTGGCCGCAACAACAAACGTCGCAGTACTCATGCCCTTATTATCGCCGAAAGGGGGCGATTGCGGAGTGTTCGGTATTTCCGCAGGTCAACGGGGCTTCCAGGGCTGGGCATAAGGTGCAGGCGGTGCGCGTGGTCGACTACGACCCCGACTGGCCCCGCAAGGCATCCACTGCGGCGGACGCCCTCCGCGCGGCGGCCCCCGGCCTGTTCCTCGCGCTGGAACACATCGGCTCCACCGCCGTCCCGGGCCTGGCCGCCAAGCCCGTCATCGACCTGATGGCGGCCGTACCGGACCTCGCCGAGGTCGGCCCCCACGAGCCGGCGCTCGCCGCGCTCGGCTTCCTCCCCCACGACAACGGAATGACCGACCGGCTCCTGTACGTCCGCGCCGACGCCGGTGTCCGCAGCCACATCCTGCACGTGGTGACACAGGACAGCTGGCCCACCCGCAACCAGCGCATCCTGCGGGACTACCTGCGCGCCCACCCCGAGGAGGCGGCCCGGTACGCCGCACTCAAGCGGGCCCTCGTGGCGGCCGGCACCCCGGCCCGGGACTACTCGCGTGCGAAGACGGCCCTCGTGCAGGAGCTGACCGACCGGGCCCGCGCGGAGCGCGGTCTGCCGCCGGAGGCCGTCTGGGAAAAGGGGCCCAAGTGAGGTAGGTCTCCTGCGGGTTACGGATCGCTCAAGCCCTGGTGTCCGTGCGGTGAGCGCCGCACCATGGGCGCATGACACCGGCGCAGAGAGCCATGGATCAGCTGGCCGCGTGGCCCGACCTCAGCCCGTGCGAGGCCGGCTGCGGCACCGGCCGGGCGCTGCGTTCCGTGCGGGACGAGATCGTGCACTTCCACTCCGAGCGGGACGTGGACCTGCACCTCACCACCCGCGCGATCCAGCGGCTGCACTACGACTTCGCGGAGTCGACCGCCATCCGTCTGGTGCCGGGCTCCCGCTGGGTCACCGTCCATCTCGACTGCGAGACGGACGTCGACCTGCTGCTCAGCCTGGTCAGCGTCGCCCTCAAGGCCCACTCCGCCCAGCCGGGGCGCCGGGCGCCGGCCCTGTGCAACTTCCACCGCGTGACGGTGCTGGCCCGCGACGAGGCCGATGGCGACGACGAGGCCGACGAGGTCGGATAAGGCCGGCAGCAGGGCCTGCACGGGACGTCCGCACACCGGAAACCCTCTCCACAACTGTCACGGGCATGCCATACGCTGCTCCCGGCAGCCGCGCCCCGCGCGTCACCGCCGTAGAGCGGTCATGTCCGGGTGCTGCGCGGCGCACTCATCTCCCCGGTGACACCGGGTTTTCCTGTGGGGGTTACAACACTGTGCGTACGCGCAGCATCTCGACCGCGACAGCGCTTGCGGTCCTCTTCGGCTCGGCGGCGCTGAGCGTCCTCGGGGCGGGCACCGCCTCGGCGGCCACCGCTCACGTCACCTCGCCCGGCGGCATCGTCGCGGACGGCCCGCTCAAGCGGGTGTTCGTCGGTGACAGCTCCGCCGGGACCGTCGCGGTCACCGACTACTCCGGTGCCGTCCTCGGTTCGGTGAGCGGCGTCACCGGCGTCAGCGACATCGCCGTCTCGGACGACGGGGCCACCGTGTACGCGGCCGCGCCCGGCTCTCACGAGATAGTGGCCATCGACGCGGCCACCCTCGACGTCAAGGCCCGCTATGCCGTCGCCACCGACACCGGCCCGCGCCACGTGGCCTTCACCAGCGGCAAGGTGTGGTTCACCTACGGCGACCAGTGGGACGGCGACCTGGGCTCGGTCGATCCGACGGTGGACCCGGCGAGCGGCACCAACCCGGTGACGATGGCGCAGTTCCCGACCGAGGGCACCTCGCCCGGCCTGTGGGGCCAGGCGCTGCTGGACACCGACCCGCTGCGGCCGGGCGTCCTGGCCATCGGGCAGACCGGTATCTCCACGGACTCGATGGCCGTGGTCGACGTGTCGAGCGGCACGCCCAAGCTCACCGCCTGGTACTTCGGCGACTACACGCTGAACAGCGGCATCAGTGACATCGACCTGGCCGCCGGCTGGAACGAGGTGATCGTCAACGGCACGGACCGGGACGCGTACGCGGACGGCAAGTTCAGCAAGGCCGGCGCCTACCCGGCCGGGCAGCTCGCCGACGTCGCCCGCGACGGCCTGGTCGCCCAGGCCGGCGGCGGCAAGATCCTCACGTACCGGCCGGGCGCCACCAAGGTGCTGCACGCCTACGACATGGGCACGCAGCGCACGGCCGGTCTGGCCTGGGCCCCGGACACCTCCAGGCTCTTCGCGCTCGTCGGCACGGACGCGGCGAACGGCGGCTACACGCTCAAGGCGCTCACCGACCCGACGATGAACAACCCGACCCTCACGGTCAACGCCCCGGCGACGGCGACCCGCGGCAAGAAGCTCACCGTCACCGGCAGGATCTCGGCGTCGTACTCGCTGCCGACGGGCGTGAAGCTCCAGGTCACCCGCACCGACCTGGACTCCCCGAACGGCAGGGCGCTGCCCGCCGTCACGGTGAACGCCGACGGCACGTACTCCTTCTCCGACACCCCGCCGGCCGGCGGCACGGCCACCTACAAGGTCGCGTACGCGGGCGACGACGTCCACTCGGCGGTCAGCGCGAGCGACAAGGTCGCCGTCTCCCGCACCGCGACCTCGCTGAGCCTGAACAACAACGGCAAGGTGTACTCGTACGGCACCGACGTGAAGTTCACCGCGCACCTCGGCACGACGTACAAGAACCGCACGGTGGAGATCTGGGCCAACCCCTACGGCGGCGACAAGCCCAACAAGCTGCTGAAGACGGGCACGGTCGACGCAGGCGGCAACATCTCCGCGACCGTCGACATGACCCGCGACACCGACGTCACCGCGGTCTTCAAGGGCGACGCCCGTTACGCACCCAGGACGGTCAAGTCCACGGGCTACGCGAGGGTGAAGGTCTCCACGGCCGTCACCAAGAACTACAAGAAGGCAGCGATCGGCTCGCACACGTACTACTGGTTCCACAAGAGCACCGCACCGGTCGTCACGACGACCATGACGTACTACCCGGGCCGCAAGCAGCGCCTCGAGCTCGAGGTCTACTACAACGGCAAGTGGTACGCGACCGAGGGCAGCCCGCAGTACTTCGCTCTCGGCTCGAACGGCAAGTCCGCGGTGAGCCTGGGCGCCCCGGGCCAGTCCGGCATCAAGGCCCGCGTCCGCGCGGCGTACATCAACAACTCGTCGGGCGACAACGTCAACTCGAACACGTACAGCGACTGGAAGTACCTGTACTTCACCAACTAGTCGACGGATGCGTGAGGAGCGCCGGGCCGGTGGCGGTTGCCATCACCCGGCGCTCCGGCGTTCGCCAACGCCTGCCGCAGCGGAAGCGCGCTGAACACGACGAACATGCCGAACACGGTCATGGGCAACAGCCCGACCGGACGCAGAAAGGCCACCGGATCCGCCAGCACGGCATGCCATGCGACATCCCAGTTGCCGGCCAGATCCAGCACCATGACCGCGGCGGCGAGCAGCGGGCCACTCGGGTGGGCCCGGACGATCAGCAGGGCGACCAGCGGATCCAGCAGCAACAGCGCGTGCAACAGCAGCTGGACGGGCAGCGGCGCGTAGCCGAAGGTATGCAGCCCGCCTGTCGCCAGGAAGTACGCGTGCGCTCCCGTGCCTTCCAGGAAGCCGATGACGTACACCGCCGCCACACACCGGACCCATATCGGACGATCCCCCCATCGCATGGGGATCACCCTAACGACAACACGCTGCCCGGTCCCGCGGTGATCGCGCCTGAGTGCGGCTCCCACGAGCCATAATCCGGACATGGCCGCACTGACCGACCTGCAGCGTCGCATCCTGACCGACGTGCTCGCCGTGGGCAGTGCCTACCCGCTCGTCCTCACGGGCGACTGTGCCGCGCAGGCGCACGGCCTGGTCGAGCACCTCAGCCAGGACCTCGACGTCGCCACCGAGAACCCCGAGGACATGGAGCGGATCGGCGCCGCCGTACGGACCGGGCTGGAGGAACGGGGCTGGCAGGTGCGGGTGCTGGAGACGGATCCGCTCTCCGCACAGCTGATCGTCACCGACCCGGACAGTGGCGACGAGTGCGAGGTGGACGTCCTCAAGGAGGTCATGTGGCGGCCGCCGGTACAGACCGAGTACGGTCCGGCCCTCTCCCTTGAGGACGTCGTCGGCACCAGGGTCTGGGCCCTGGCCGACCGGGGCCTTGCGCGCGACCTCATCGACGTCCGAGCGGCCGCGGACCGCTGGACCCACCCCGAACTCGAGGAACTCGGCCGCCGCCACGCCCGGGACACCTTCGACCTCACCGACCTTCAGGCGCGTCTGTCCGGCGCGGACCTGATGGACGACAGGGAGTTCGCCGCCTACGGGCTCGACGCGGGCGCGATCGCGGAACTCCGCCAATGGGCCCAGGTATGGGCCGACGACATCGCCGAACGCCTCCTGGAAGGGAAGCCGCCGGAGGACGAGTGAGCCACCGGGATCACGCGGCCCGCGGCTCCCGTTTCCGCTTGAAGGGCATCTCAAAGACTTCTGAGAACAGCCATGCCGACAGAACCGAAGCCGACAGCCCCACAACCACCGTGAAACAGAACGTGGGCAGCCCCGCCGACACATAGTGCGGGGCGATTTTCCGCACCACGATCATCACGATCGGCAGATGGATGAGATAGAGGCTGTACGAGAAGTCGCCGAGACCGCGCATGGGCCGCGTGGCAAGGAGCCGCAAAAGGAAGGCAGGCCTCCCAGTGGCGATCCCGGCAAGGAACATCGCCATGGCGGGAGCGACGGCGAGATCCACCCAGAAGTAGTGATGCACCGTCCAGGCCGATCCCTTGACGGCGATGAGTGCCAGGACCGGAACCACCGCCGACGCCGCAAGCCAGTGCCAGGGCATCCGCCGGACCTTCTCCCGCGCGACGACGACTCCCGCGCCGATCAGACCGGCGACGAACACGGGCACCAGATTCGGGGCCAGCCAGTTGTCACCTTCGACCGGGGACGCGTTTCCCGCGAGCAGGCCCCGTGCGACCACCAGCAGTGTCACACCGCTGACCACAACCGCCGCCCCCAGCCGCCGCCGGAGGAAGAGCAGCACCGGGAAGAGGAGATAGAGCTCCGCCTCCACGGCGATCGACCAGAACGCACCGTTGGGCGTACGAGCCGTGAACATGTCCTGGAGCACCAGGCCGTACACGACGACCGTCCTGTGATCCGGCGGCCCGTGGTGCGAGGCACGCACCACGAAATGGGCGACCGCCACGCTCAGCACGAGCGCCGCCCAGTACGGCGGAAGGATCCGCCGGGCCCGCCGCCGCAGAAACCGGACAACGCCACCTTGATGCCAGCCGTTGCGCGCGGGCGACAGCGCCAGCGAGAACCCGGACAGCACGAGGAAGAAGACGACGGCGAGTCGCCCGTACATCAGCCAGCCCAGCCACAGGGGACCCGAGTTCCTGGGAAACCCCGGAAAGGCAAGCAACCAGCAGTGAAAAAGAACCACATACAGTGCAGCCACCCCACGGAGCCCGTCAAGCCCCGGCACATGACTGCCTGTTTCTAATTCCCCCGTACCGTCCACATCGGTATTCCTGCTGTCGGAACGGATCGATTCCAGTAAAATCGTTCGGCCCTTCCTTTCGGCCCGGTCGCGGTTCATGGGCGCGGCACCACCCACAGCGACTCATACGTCGCAGGCAGCAACGGGGTTCAGTGAAGGACGAGTGAAGGCCCGCCGCCAGGCATGTCGATGTGGCGGTCGTCGCTCGTCGTCGGCGAGGATGCCCCGGTGAACGATCACATAGGACCCCTCGCTGCTGCTCCCGCCCCCGCCCTGCAACCGGTCCGGGCGGCAGGCATCGCCACCATGACCGCCCTTGCCCTCGCCGGGCTCGGATGGGCGGCGCGGGGCGTATGGCAGATCCGGCTCGCGATGGCGGGGGAGCCGGCCTCCGGGCCGCCGGACCAGGGCGATGGGGTGCACCGTCCGCTGACCTCCCTGGAGGACTCGTACCACCTCGTCACCACGGTGTCGGGCTTCGCGGCGGCGGTCTGTGCGATCGCGTTCCTGGTGTGGACGGGCCGTGTCCGGGACAACGCGCGCGAACTCTCCGGGACCAGGCCGCGCTATTCGGGGCCGTGGGTCTACTTCGGCTGGGTGGTGCCCGTCGTCAACCTGTGGTTTCCGCGCGGCATCATCGCGGACGCCTACCGCGCCAGCGCCCCCAGCGAGCGGCTGCCCCGCTCCCTGAACGTGTGGTGGGGCCTGTGGCTGATCGGCATGCTCAGCGGAGTCGGCCTCATGTACGGCGACTCCACCGACGAGCTCATCGCCCGCGCCTACACCCACGTATGGCAGCTCCTGGCGTCCGACGCCGCGGTCGTCGGCGCGGCCGTGGCCGGCATCTTCGTCGTCCGCGCCGTCACCGCCGTACAGGAGCGGCATCTGGACCGGCCGTAGAACGAGAGCCGTTGGAAACCAGTCGACCCTGGCCGGTCACGGCCAGGGTCATGGTGCGGGTGAAGGTCAGGTCAGCTGACGCACAGCAGACCGAGTACGCAGATCCCCGACGGGGAGGTCGCCGAGGACGTGTTGTCCGACTGGGACGTGCCCGAGGTGGTGGAGGACCCCGACGTTCCGGAGGATCCGGACGTGCTCGACGTACCCGAACCCGTGCTGCCCGCGGGCGTCGCGGAAGGGGTCTGGGTGGTCGTGGTCGTGCCGCCGGTGACGGGCGTCGTGTCGACGGAGGGGGTGTGCACGGTGGCCACGGAGCCCTGCTGGGCGGGCTTCGTCGCCGGCGTCGAGTGCGCGGCCGGGGTGTACGACTGCGTCCGCGCCGAATCGGTGTGGGACGCCGTGACCCCGGAACGCTGCTGAGCCGTGCCGCTCGTGGCGGAGCGGTCGGGCGTGGCGTCGGGCTTGCGGTGCTTGCCCGTGCCGGCCGCCGGGGGCTGGGCGTTCTGGTCCGCGGTCCCGTCCTCGGAGCCCATGCTGGAGAGGTCCGTCGCCGTCGCCGCCTCGGCCCGGTGGCCGGAACCGCGGTCCATCGAGGCGAGGGTCAGGCCGCCGCCGACGAGCGCCACGGCGGTCGCGACCACGGCCTTGCGCTGGTTCTTCTTCCAGCGGGCCCGCTGCCTGCGCCGGGCGGCCCGCCCCTCCGACAGGGGTATCGCGGCCGCGGCGCCGGTCTCGGCGTCACCGTATGCGTCGGTCTCCGGGGGCTCTTCCACCTCCGGCCACATCGCCGTCGCGGCGGGGGCCGGGGCGGGGCGGCCGTGGGAGGTCACCGGTGCGATGTCGGGGGCGTAGGCACCGCAACCGGGGCACACCAGGGCGCCGTTGAGGTGCCGGCGGCATGAGGAGCAGTAGTCCATCCGCTGTCTTCCTGACCCTTCGCACGGGGAGATGCACCGAAGATGCATGCGAGTTCGAACGGGCTGCAACGGTAACGAGGGTTTCGAAAGACCGTGTAACGCCCGTGTGCTTCTCCTGCGCGGATTCTCTGCACGTCTTGCACACCGCGGTCGAACGACCAGGTCAGCGCCGGAGCTTCCAGGCGATGCGCAAGTCCGTGGCACTGATCACACTCACCGGGATGTCGACGGTGCTGCCGTCGTTCCTGCGGCCGGTACAGGTGAGGGCGCGGACGACGGCCGCGGCACGCGCCGGCCCCGGTGAAGGGGCCGGTCACGGACGGGATGTGCGGGCGCGGTTCCCGTGCTGAGCCCGCCTGGCCTACCAGCGAGTGAACCGCTCGAAGGCGTGGCTGAAGTACCAGGTGTCCTGCGCGATCCCGGAGCAGGAGTTGGAGCCGGCGGTGCCCACGCACCCGCCGTTGTCCCGCTGCAGCGCCCAGAAGGAAAGGGTGTTGATGCCCTTGGCCTCGGCCCACTGCTCGACCTTCACCGCGTCCTGGGTGGTGAAGGTCTCCTGCGGACCGAAGTCGTCGATTCCGGGCATCTCGGTGATACCGACCATGTGCCAGAGCCTGGCCTGGCTCTTCTTGGGGTAGAGCGCGGCGAGTTGGCCGACGAGCCCGGCACCGGCGGTCTCGGTGTCGGCGGCCATGTCATGGGTGGCGCCGTCCCAGTAGTCGAAGGTCATGATGTTGACGACGTCCACGCGCGCGTGGTTGTCGACGGCGTTCTTGAGAAGGGCCACGCCGTTCGGTGCGAGCCCGGTGGTGGTCGTGGGCAGGGTGTACGAGAACTGCACGCGCCGCCCGGTGCGTTCGGCCCACCGCTCGACCTGGGCGATGGCCTTGTTGCGGCGGTCGATCCCGGCGGTGTTGTTGATGGAGTCGGCCTCGACGTCGAGATCGATCCGCGAGATCCCGTACGTCGTCACCAGGCCCTCGTAGACCTTGGCGATGGCGTCGACGCTGGTGCAGCTGTCGGCGAGTTCGGTACCGGTGGTGTCGGCGCCGTAGCCGCCGAAGGACGCAACGACGTTGCCGCCGCGGGCCTGGATGGCCGCGATGTCGGCGCCGAAGGTCCCCTTGGAGACGGGCTGGGTGGTGTCGCCGTTCCAGTACGCGGTGCACGAACCGGCGGCGTCCGTCTGCAGAAACGCCATGGTCAGGTACTTGTTCCCGGAGGCGGCGGCGAGTTGGGCCGGGCTCTGCCCGGTCCACGCCTCGAAGTACGGCGCGGCGACATGGGCGGGCATGGGCGCAACGGGCCGCGAGGGCGCGGCATCCGCTGCGAACGCCCCACCTCCCCCGAGCGCGACGAGACCGGCCGACAGGCCGGTCACGGTGATGCAGGACAGCAACGCACGAAGAGCAGGACGCGGTCGTCTCATTGACGCTCCCAGGGGGATGGCGGAGAGGAAGAGGGGAGGTGTGGGGGCGAACAGACGACCATATTTGGACTAGACCAATTGTCTGTCAAGGTTCTTTACAGTTACCTGACCCTTCTGGGGCCTTCGCAGGATGCCGAACCCGGATGAGGAGATTCCGTAGGAAGTTGAAGGGATGACAACCAGATGTCTTGACGTGGTCTCCACGGGCCCGTTGGCTTCTTGCTCACCCGGTGGTCCGCTCCTCCACTGCCCGGAAGGCACCTGCAAGTGATGGCTCACACCCCCCGCAGAACCGGCGCGCGTCGTTTCGCCGTCGTCCCCGTGCTCGTCTCCGCCTCGGCGCTCCTTCTCTCCTCGTGCGGTGTCATCGACAGCGTCAGTGGGAGCAGCACTTCCGCGAGTCCGCAGAAGGGCGACGACATCACGGTGGGGCTGTTGCTGCCCGACACGGACACCGCGCGGTTCGAGAAGTTCGACCATCCCCTGATCAAGGAGCGGGTCGCCTCCCTCACCCATGGCAAGGGCAAGGTCCGCTACGCCAACGCCGGTGCCAGCGTGGGCAAGCAGAGTAAGCAGTTCGGGGAGATGATCGACGCCAAGGTCGACGTCATCCTGGTGGATGCGGTCGATGCCAAGGCCATCGCGCCGGATGTGCAGAAGGCCAAGGACGCCGGGATACCCGTGATCGCGTACGACCGGCTGGCACAAGGGCCGATCGACGCGTACATCTCGCACGACAACGAGCTCGTCGGCGAGGTGCAGGGCCGTGCCGTCACCGACGCGCTCGGCGAGAAGGCCGCCTCCAGCAAGGTCGTCATGATCAACGGCGACCCCGGAGACCCGAACACGGCCCTCGTCAAGGATGGCGCGCTCAGCGAGCTGAAGGGCCGGGTCGACATCGTCAAGTCGTACGACACCGACAAGTGGTCGCCCGCGGTCGCCAAGGCGAACATGACCAAGGCCATCCAGTCCGTCGGGCTCAGCAACATAGCCGCCGTCTACTCGGCCAACGACGGCATGGCGGGCGCCGCCATCGACGCGCTGAAGGCGGCGGGCGCCACCAAGATGCCGCTGGTCACCGGGCAGGACGCCAACCTGGACGCGGTGCAGCGGATCGTCGCCGGCGAGCAGACGATGACCGTGTACAAGTCGTTCCTGCTGGAGGCGACCAACGCCGCGGAGATGGCGGTGGACAAGGTGCAGGGCAAGAACCTCGAGTTCGACGCGCTGACCCAGGACTCGGTCGACAGCCCCACCCAGAAGGCCATCCCGGCGATGCTCGTCCCCGTCGTCGCCCTCACCAAGAACAACATCAAGTCCACGGTGATCAAGGACGGTGTCTACACCGTCAAGGACATCTGCACCGCGAAGTACGCGGCGGACTGCGCGGCCATCGGGCTGAAGTAGTCCAGGGGCAGCGGCACCACCGCCCGGGAGGCATGAGCGTCCCGGGCGCGTGTTTCAGCGGCCGTTCCCGTTGCCGCCCTTGGTCCCGTTGCCGCCCCTGGCCGGGGACCGGCGGCGGCCCTGCTGGGCGGGACGGCCGCGCCGGGCCCGCGGGGCGGAACCCGCACGCGCCGGGCGGCTCTCGGGAGCGGCGGGCGGAGTGAGGACGACGGGCACGCCCGACGGGGCCTGGGCGCCGGTGATACGGCTCAGTTCCGCCTCGCCGGAGCGGACCCGGGTGGTCCGCGGGGTGATGCCGGCGTCGGCCATCAGACGGGACACCTCGCGGCGCTGGTGGGGCAGGACCAGCGTGACGACGGTGCCGGACTCGCCGGCGCGTGCCGTACGGCCGCCCCGGTGCAGATAGTCCTTGTGGTCGCCGGGCGGGTCGACGTTGACGACGAGGTCGAGGTTGTCGACGTGGATGCCGCGGGCCGCCACGTTCGTGGCCACCAGCACGCTGACCTGGCCGTCCTTGAACTGGGCGAGGGTACGGGTGCGCTGGTTCTGCGACTTGCCGCCGTGCAGCGCCGCCGCCCGCACCCCGACGGCCAGCAGCTTCTTGGCCAGCCGGTCCGCCGCGTGCTTGGTGTCCAGGAACATGATCACCCGTCCGTCGCGGGCGGCGATCTCGGTCGTGGTGGCGTGCTTGTCCTCGTCCTCCACGTGCAGCACGTGGTGGTCCATCGTGGTGACGGCGCCCGCGGACGGGTCCACGGAGTGGACGACCGGGTCGTGGAGATACGTCCGGACCAGGCGGTCCACGTTGCGGTCCAGCGTCGCCGAGAACAGCAGTCGCTGACCGCCCGGGCGCACCTGGTCGAGGAGAGCGGTCACCTGCGGCATGAAGCCCATGTCGGCCATCTGGTCGGCCTCGTCCAGGACGGTGACGGCAACCTGGTCCAGACGGCAGTCGCCCCGGTCTATGAGGTCCTTGAGCCGGCCGGGCGTCGCCACGACGACCTCGGCACCGCCGCGCAGGGCGCTCGCCTGACGGCCGATCGACAGCCCCCCGACCACGGTGGCGAGCCGCAGCCGCAGCGCTCGGGCGTACGGCGTGAGCGCGTCGGTGACCTGCTGCGCCAGTTCCCGGGTGGGTACGAGGACGAGGGCCAGCGGCTGCCGGGGCTCCGCCCGCTGCCCCGCGGTCCGGGCCAGCAGGGCGAGGCCGAAGGCGAGCGTCTTGCCCGAGCCGGTGCGCCCGCGGCCCAGGACGTCGCGGCCTGCGAGGGAGTTGGGCAGCGTCGCGGCCTGGATCGGGAACGGGGCGGTCACGCCCTCGGCGCCGAGCGTGGCCAACAGGCGCTCGGGCATGTCGAGTTCGGCGAAGTCCTCGACGGGCGGCAGCGCCGGGGTGACGGTGACGGGCAGTGCGAACTCGCCGCCGGACGCGGCGGGGCGGCCCCGGCCCGCCGTACGGGCACGGGTGGATCTCTTGCTCGTATGCGTACGAGCGGTGCGGTTCATGCGGAAGCCTCCTCGATGCGGCACGTATCGAGGAATGCCTCCCGGCGGACGGACCGCATGAGGATTCGCAAGAAGTAGCCGAAGAAACCGAAGGAACGGATCAAGAATTCGAAGTGAAGGATGCGGTGAGGAATGGAGCGCAGCGCGGGGAAAACGCAACGAGCCGGGGCCCGCACCCAAAGAGTGCGGGCCCCAGCCACGTAGTGCGTACGCGTCAGCGTCAGGCGGGAACGATGTTCTCGGCCTGCGGGCCCTTCTGGCCCTGCGTCACGTCGAAGGTCACCTTCTGGCCCTCCTGAAGCTCGCGGAAGCCGGAGGTGGCGATGTTCGAGTAGTGGGCGAACACGTCGGCGCCGCCACCGTCCTGCTCGATGAAGCCGAAGCCCTTTTCCGCGTTGAACCACTTCACGGTGCCAGATGCCATATTGAATCTCCCTTGAGGGCAGTGCCCGGGTCCGCACCTTGCGGTCCCGGTGTCGCAGCAACGATTGACCTGACGTGAACAAAAAAGAGTGCTCGTCGACGGAAGGTCGAAGAGCACTCAAAAGTCTCTGGTAACCAAAACTGCCACTTTTATCACGGTAGCACAGGTCGGGGCGCGATGCTGGGGTATAACCGGGCAATGATCTATCACGTCGTGTCGAGCGCCGAGTGGAACGCGAGTCCCGACCGGCCCTACGCCCCTGCCTCCCTGGTCAAGGACGGTTTCGTCCACTGCTCCCCCGACGAGGCGACCACGCTCAAGATCGTCAATTCGTTCTACGGCAGCGCCCCCCGGCCGCTGCTCGCGCTGCTGATCGACGAGGCCCGGCTGAGCGCGAAGTGTGTGTGGGAGGCGGCCGAGCCCGCACCGCCGCCGGGAGTCGCGGAGGACACCCTGTTCCCGCATGTGTTCGGACCCCTCGACCGCGAGGCGGTGGAGCGTGTCCTGGTGGTCCGGTGGGACCAGGAGGGCCGGGCGACGGGACTGGCGGACGTACCACCCGACGTACGTCCGTGACCAGCACATCTGCCCTCCCGTTCAGGTTGCTTTCAGGCTCGGACAGAGCTCGGGCAACTCGTGGACTACAAGCACCAAAACTCTGGCAAAGGGGCCTGTGGCGACGGCCGTTCGTCATGTCATCGTGCCTGCCATGACCACAGATCACCTCACCTCCGACCGGCCCGTGCAGCCCTCGCGGCACGGGCAGCACACGGGTCGCGTACGGCATGCGGCGAGCAAGGTGCCGGAGGTGACCGTCTACTTCTGGATCATCAAGGTGCTGACCACCGGGATGGGCGAGACGGCCTCGGACTGGCTGGCGCACGTGCTCGGCCCGATCCCCGCGGTGGGCGTCGGCGGTGTCGCGTTCGTGGCCGCCCTGGTGGTGCAGTTCGCCGTTCGCCGGTACGTGGCCTGGATCTACTGGACGGCGATCGTGGTGGTCAGCGTGTTCGGCACGATGGCCGCCGATGTGCTGCACGTCGGCCTCGGGGTGCCGTATCTGATCTCGACGCCGTTCTTCATGGTGGCGCTGGCCGCCGTCTTCGTCCTCTGGTACCGCAGCGAGGGCACCCTCTCCATCCACAGCATCCACACCCGGCGCCGCGAAACCTTCTACTGGGCGGCGGTCCTCGCCACCTTCGCGCTGGGCACCGCCGCGGGCGACCTCACCGCCACGATCGGCCTCGGCTACCTCGGTTCGGCCGTCGTCTACGCCGCCGCCATCGCGGTACCGGCCGTCGCCCACCGCTGGAGCGGCCTGAACGCGGTGCTCGCCTTCTGGTCGGCGTACGTCATCACCCGACCGCTCGGTGCCTCCGTCGCCGACTGGATGGCCATGGGCCACGACCGGGGCGGACTGGCTCTCGGCCTTGGCCCGGTCACCCTGTCCTGGACGGTCGCCATCCTCGGCTTCGTCGGCTACCTGGCGGTCTCGCGTACGGACGTCGGCGAGGCGGCGGTCTGAGTCCGGCCGGCGCGTCGGTACGGCCGTGGAACCGGTCAGGCGGTGCGGCGGGCGAGCCCCCGTACCGCCAGCGCCCCGCACAACGCCGCCAGCGGCAGCTCCGCGCCGAACGCCATCGCGAGCGCCGAGAGCTGGTCCCCGCCCGGGGCCGCCGTCATGGTGTCGAACCAGGCGTCGGCCACCAGCAGGGTCGCGGTCGCGGAGGACGTGAGCGCGTGCAGAGGGTGGCCGCGGGCGGCCAGCAGTCCCGTGGCGATCAGGCCCGTCGCCTCCAGGGCGTCCAGGCCCACCCAGGCGGTGTTCCAGTGCGTGGCGACGGCGGTGCCGGGCAGGCCGCTCGCCAGTACGACCAGCCAGGGCAGCAGGGCCAGCCCGCAGCAGACGAGGACATGTTCCGTGCGCCAGCGGTGGTACCAGCGGCGGACGCCGGGTACGGCCACGCGGCGGGTGACCCCGTGCTCCTGACGGGTCATCAGCATGCTCATCGGTTCGGTCCCCTCGCGTTTCCGGCTCTCCTCCACGACCTCCAGCCTTCGCCATACGGCGGTCACAGTCAGTAACGCAGCGGTCCGTTCCGGGGGTGGCACCAGTTGCACCCCGAGCCGGGCAACTGCACCATGGACCGCCCCTGACCTGGGCCCGTAGCGTTTCGCCAATGCGCACCGTCACCCGTCTGCAGGGGCTGCTCCTGCGGCCGTTCCGAGGGACCCAACGCCAGGTCGCCTTCCTCGCCACGGGTCTGCTGATCCAGTTCGGCGTTCTGATCGTCATGGCTCTGCCGTTGATCGTCTTCAATGCGATGTCGACGGGGGCGGTCCTGCTCGCGTTGGCCGCGGGGCTCGCCGCCGCCGTGCTGATGGAGCCGCTGCTGACCCGGGCGCAGCACGCCCGCTTCCGCACCCGGCTCGGCGTGGACATCCCTTCGCCCCATGGCGGACGGCGGCCGCGGCTGTCCGAATGGCTGCGGTCCCCGGTGGGGCGGCGGCAGCTCTTGTACCACTGGCTGTACGGGCCGCTGCTGTCCCTCGGGGCGCTCCTCGTGCTGCTGACCTGGGCCGCCGCGGTCGCCGCCGCCTTCACCTACGTGTGGATCTGGGCCGTACCACTGGAGTGGCGCCTCCAGCACCTCGGGTCTTCGACCTGGGCGGCCTACGTCACGGTTGCCGGAATCGCCGTCCTCGACCTGGCGGCCTGGCTGTCCGGCGCCCTCACCCGGCTGGACACCCGCGTGGCGACCGACCTGCTCGGACCGAGCCGGGCCGAGCAACTGGCCCGCCGGGTCGAGGTGCTGACCGAGAGCCGGGCGGGTCTCGTGGACGTCGTCGACGCCGAACGGCGGCGCATCGAACGGGACCTCCACGACGGCGCCCAGCAGCGGCTGGTCTCCCTGGCCGTGAACCTCGGTATCGCCAAGGCCACCTTCGGCGACCTTCCCGAGGACGTCCGCCGCGTGATCGACGAGGCGCACCGGGAGGCGAAGGAGGCGATCGAGGAACTGAGCAGTCTGGTACGGGGCCTGCATCCGGCGGTCCTGGAGGACCGCGGCCTCGATGCCGCGCTCTCCGGTCTCGCCGCCCGGGTGCCGGTCCCGGTCCGGGTGACGGTGGAGCTGACGGCGCGGCTGTCCCCGACGGTCGAGTCCGTGGCCTACTTCGTCGTGTCCGAAGCGCTGACCAACGTGGTGAAGCACGCGGAGGCGTCCGAAGCGGAGGTCACGGTGGTGCGCGCCGGGGCGACCCTGCTCGTGGTCATCCGGGACGACGGTGTGGGCGGCGCCCGACTCGGCGGTGGGACCGGTCTTTCGGGGCTGGCCAAGCGGGTCGCCTCCGTCGATGGCACGCTGTCGGTCGACAGCCCCGCCGGGGGGCCGACCGTCATCACCGTGGAGCTGCCGTGCGTGCCGTGATCGCCGAGGATTCCGTACTGCTCCGGATCGGCGTGGTCAGGGTCCTGGAGATGGCCGGTTTCGAGGTGGTGGCCGAAGTGGGCGATGCCGAGGCGCTGTTGGCGGCGGTGGAGGAGCACCGGCCGGACATCGCGGTGGTGGACGTGCGCATGCCACCCGGCTTCACGGACGAGGGCGTACGGGCAGCTCTGGTCGTCAAACGCCAGTGGCCGAAGACCGCCGTGCTGCTCCTGTCCCAGTACGTCGAGGAGCGGTACGCCACCGATCTGCTCTCCGCCAACACCTCCGGCATCGGTTATCTGCTGAAGCAACGGGTCGCGGACGTCGAGGAGTTCGCGGCCACCCTGCGCCGGGTGGCCGCGGGCGGCACCGCCCTCGATCCGCAGGTGGTCTCCCAGCTGCTGGTACGCCGCCACAGCGACCCGCTGGACCGCCTCACGCCCCGGGAACGCGAGGTCCTGGAACTGATGGCGGGCGGCCGCTCCAACGCGGGCATCGCCGAGCAACTCGTCGTCAGCGAGAGCGCGGTGGCCAAGCACATCAACAGCATCTTCGCCAAACTCGACCTGCCGAAGGCCGACGCGGACCACCGCCGGGTCCTTGCGGTGCTGCACTTTCTCGGGGTGGCGTGAGTGCCGGAGCGGACCGGCAACGCGAACGGCCCGGGTGCGGAACCCGGGCCGTCCATGTCGTGCAAGAGGTGTCAGCCGCGGCTGCTCGCCTTGGCGAGGGCCGGGACGAACTTGAGGGCGTCCACGGTGCCGACGCCGGTGGCCATGTCGTAGCCGTTGACGGCCTTGTAGCCGGTCACGCCCTGGTAGCTGTTGTCGGTGCCGTCGTTGACGTCGACGATGCCGTTGGCCTTGGCGTTGTGGGCGTAGAGGCGGTACAGCGCCTGCTGGATGTTGCCCACCCGGTGGCCGGCCGCCTGGTCGGCGAGGGCGACGATGCCCGAGAAGAGCGGGGTGGCCTCGCTGGTGCCGCCGCTGACGTCCCAGCCGACGGCGGTCGGGTCGTAGCTGGAGTAGACCCAGGCGCCGCCGTTGACGGCCGCGGTCATCGAGATGTCCGGGGTGCCGCGGCGGGTGCCGACCTTGCTCTTCACGCCGTCCTGGAAGGAGGGGCGGGTGAACACGTGGGACTGGCCGCCACCGCCGGAGCCGTAGTCGTTGTAGACGCTGTCCGGCTTGACGCGGTCGCCCTTGTCGTCCAGGTGCAGCTGGGTGCCGCCGATCGAGGTGACCAGCGGGTCCGAGGAGGGCCAGGAGTTGACGCGCTTCTTGTAGTACGTCTTGCCGTCCGCCATGTTGTCGGTCGCGCCGCCGTCACCGGAGGCCGCCAGCACGGTCACCTTCTTGCGGTTCGCGTCCTGGAAGGCGTACCGCAGCTTCTTGATGCTGGAGAAGTCGCCCCGGTCGAAGCCGGGGAAGGTGTTCTCCGTGGCGCCGAAGCTCTGGCTGATGACATCGCCGACGCCCTGGTCGATCAGGTGCTTCTCGGCGTCCATCATCTCCGGCAGACCGGTGGTGCCCTCGGTCTCGGCGACCGCCGTCTCCACCACGACGATCTTCGCGTCGGGCGCGACCGCGTGCGCCATCTCGACGTCGAGGGTGGTCTCGCCGGCCCAGCCGGTCATGTCGGAGTTCTTGGGGTCGAAGGCGGGGACGTGGCCCCACTTGACCACCTTCACCTTGGTGCTGGGCAGACCGAACTGGTGGCTGTAGACGTCGAGGTCGTGCTGGACGGTCGGCGAACCGTACGAGTCGACGATGACGATGGTGCGGCCCTTGCCGGTGACGCCCTTGCGGTAGAGGGCGTTCAGGTCGTACGCCTTGCGGTACTGCAGCGGGGTGTAGCAGTTGATGTGCCACTTGGCCTGGCACTGCTCGCTGGTCAGCGGGCTGCTCACGCCGTGGACCAGGGTGTGCCCGGCGACGGCCGGTACCGCCAGGGTGTGCGGTACGGCGGCGGGTGCGGCGGTCCCCAGTGCGGTGACCGCGAGGGCGGCGACGGACGTGGCAGCCGCGGCGCCCAGCCCGATACGGGCTATGTGCATGAATCCCCCTGGATTCGGAGTATCACGAAGTGGATTCGCGAAGCGGGTTCGCGAAGGGCTCGGTCTCACGGGGTGATTCCGAGATGGTCTTCGCGCATCCCATCGAATGAGTCATGCACAGTTCAAGACCGTTGAAGCGACGATGCCGAACCCTTTACCTCCCGATTGACCGTCAACTTTCCCGATTGACGGTCAGCTCTCCCGTTTGATCCACTCGTTGGTGCCCAGCGGGTAGTCGTAACCCGGGCGGCCCGCGTCGGCGCTGGTGCGGAACGCGGTGCCGGAGTTGTCGATGTGGACGGTGCCGCGGCGGCTGCCGCTGGACCAGTCCAGGGTGAGGTCCCAGCGGACGTCGTGGGCCTTGGTGTGGGCGACGACGTAGAAGACCTCCGGGTCGGACTCGCTGACCTTGTACGGGAAGTCGCGCTGGCCGCCCTTGACGGTGACCGTGGGGCTGCCGTTGTCGAGGTCGACGTCGAACGACTTGGTGTCGACGCCTCCGCCGCAGCCGACGCCCATCGAGTAGTCGTTCCAGGCGAGCGGCGCGTCCTTGCTGAGGATGCGGACGTGCAGCGCCTCCAGGACGACGGTCTGAGCGCCGGTGCCCTGCACCGTGAGGGCGACCTCCTGCTCGCCCGAGGACACCGCCCCGTACGCGGCGGCCCAGCGCGTGGCGGTTTCCTCGCTCGCCGGCGGGCCCACCTGTGCGGGTTCGCTGTCCACGAGGAAGTGCTGGCTGCACGGGCTGTCGTAGACGTAGGGGCGGGTTCCGACGGTGAGCGGGACGGTGGCGGCGGTGTCGCTGCCGCCGGTGGACTGGTCGGGGCCCTTGCCGGACCCGGCCGCCTGGGACCCGGTGGCGGAGGCGGTGGCCGACGCGGACGGCTGGCGGCCCTTCGCACTCGGGGACGAGATGGCCGACGGCGTCCCGGTGTCCGCCGCGCCGCTGGTCGTGGCGCCCGCGCCGACCTCCTGCCGGTCCGCCGTGTTGTTCCCGCCGCCGAAGCCCGGCTGCACGGTGAGCGCGACGACCCCCAGCACGGTGGCCGCGGCGGCGGACGCCACCAGGACGGCACGGCGATGACGTGGACGGACGGGTGGCGTGAGCGCGCGCGGTGCGTCGACGACCACCGGCTCGTCGACGTCGTCGGTCCCGCCCTCGCTCTCGCCCTCCCGCCCGCTCTCGCGACGGTCGGGCTCGTGCGATGCCGCCGGGCCGGGTTCCACCGTCTCGACGGCTTCTGTCTGTTCCGCCCTGCGTCCTCGTGCCGCGTCCGCCAGGATCCAGCGCCGGTGCAGCTCCACCAGCTCCTGCGGCGTCGCCCGGCAGACCCTCGCCAGGCGCTCCACCGGCGCGTACTCGACCGGCACCGCGCTGCCGTTGCAGTAGCGGTGCAGCGTCGACGTACTCATGTGCAGCCGCTTGGCCAGCGTCCCGTAACTCAGCCCCGAGCGGTCCTTGAGCTCCCGCAACAGCCGCGCGAACGCCTCGGTCTCCGCGGCCCCGCTCGCCTCCGACACCTGTTTCCCCACCCCTCCGTGTCCCCCGTGTTCCAGTCGCGCGTTCCAGGAGCACTGCGTTCCCCCTGGTCAGAACGCGTTTCGGCGTTCCGGCGTCCCCAACTGCCCGCCGGGCGTGGCCGTTGGGACGGATCACCTCACAAGCTTCCGTCATCCAATCACCACCGCCACCTAACTCCGAAGGGGCACAGTCACATGTTCGACTTCCGCACTTCCCGCACCCGTTTCGTCGGCGCCGCCGCCACCGTGGTTCTCGCCGCGCTCTCCCTGACCGCCTGCGGTGACGGGACGGGCGCCAGGAACGAGGGCGCCGCGACGAGCACCTCCACGAACTCTTCGTCGGATGTGGTTCCGGCCGGCTCCGTCGCTTCCACGCATCCCACCGGTTCGGCGAGTGCGGCGGCCCCGACGGTCTCCACGAGCTCCGCCGGTTCCACCGGTTCCGGTTCGACCACCGCCGGTTCGAAGCGGACCGTGCGCACACCCGCCCCGAAGGTGCCCGCCCCCTCCGGCAGGCCGGTCACCTGCGAGGGGTCCAACACCCGCACGGTCGCGGCCCCGTTGACGCGGCCCGTGAACCACATGCTGCTCACGGTGACCAACACCGGCAGCAGGACCTGCTACCTCTACGGCTACCCGGCCGTCCAGTTCACCGACGCCCAGGCCGTGCCCCCCGTCATCGAGGCGTCGAAGCCGCAGGCGGTCGTCACCCTCCGGCCCGGCGAGTCCGGTTACGCGTCGGTGGCCCTGTCCGCCACCGACGGCAGCGGCACCGACGGCCGCACGGTGAAGTCCCTCGCCGTCCACTTCTTCGGCCGCTCCATGAGCGGGAGCGTCGGCACGGCCGCGCACCCGGCGCTGCCCGCGAAGGGCGTCTACATCGACGACTCGCTCAAGGTCGGCTACTGGCAGCAGTCGATGGACGACGCCGTCGACTGGTGAGGCCGTAACGGCAGAAGAGCCCAGGTCACCGACCTGGGCCCTTCGTCGCGCGTATTACTTGGTGAAGGCCGCGACTCCGTTCGGGGTACCGAGGCCCGTCGGGCCGTCGTAGCCCTTGCCCGCCTTGCACAGGTAGTCGCTGCAGGAGCCGTTGGCGCCGTCGGTGACGTCGTTCAGCTGGTCCGGGTGGGCGTAGGGGTACGCGGCCGGAACGTCATTGCCGGGAGTGCCCGCGAGGGCGTACACGCCGGCGATGAACGGCGCGGAGGCGCTGGTGCCTCCGTACACGTTCCAGCCGCCGGCCTGGTAGGTGTCGTAGACGGCGAGTCCGGTGGCCGGGTCGGCGACGGCCGCGACGTCGGCGACGGCCCGCTTGGCGCAGCCGCTGTCCTTCTGCCAGGACGGCTTGGCGTCGAACTGCGAGCAGCCCGAGCCCGCCCCGTTGCCGCCGGCGGAGGTGCCCCACACGGACTCGGACCAGCCGCGGGTGCTGTTGTCCTTCTTGAGAGAGGTGCCGCCGACCGCGGTGACGTACTGCGAGGCGGCCGGGTACTCGGTGCCGTAGCCGCTGTCACCGGAGCTGACGGTGATGGCCACGCCGGGGTGCTTGAAGTACTGGTCGTCCGAGGCGGTGTCCGCGGCCTCCTCGCTGCCGCCGTAGCTGTTGGAGACGTACTTGGCGCCCTGCTTGACGGCCTGGTTCACGGCCGCGCCGAGGTCGTCCATGTTGGCGGACTTGGCCTCGACGAGCAGGATGTGGCACTGCGGGCAGGCCGCGCTGACCATGTCGACGTCGAGGGAGATCTCACCGGCCCAACCGGCGTCCGGCGCCGGGTAGTTGGTGCCGCCGTCCTGGTCGATCTTCTTGAAGCAGCCGTTGCCGGTGCTGCACTCCGGCAGGCCGTACTGGGAGCGGTAGGCCGCGAGGTCCTTCTCGGCGTTCGGGTCGTCGTTCGCGTCGACGATCGCGACCGTGGCGCCCTTGCCGCCGTCCTTGGGCAGGTTGTACGCGGCCTGCAGATCGGCCGGTCCGAAGCCCTTCGGGGTGTCCTGGCGGCCGAGGGACTTCTGCGTCTTGAGGTCGGTGCGGACCTCCGCCTGGCACGCCATGTAGCCCGGCTTGCTCGGCTGCGAACAGAGCCGGTGCGTGTGCACCGTGGCGGCGGCGGGCGCCGCGGTGGCCGTGTCCGCGAAGGCCGAGGACTGCGAGGCGACGGCCAGACCGCCGGTGATCAGAGCCGCTGCCGACAGCAGTGCGGGCGCGCCGCGGCGTATCAGGTTCCTTCTGCGGTGAGAACTCAATGAACTGCCCTCCGTGGGGGGATGGGGGGCTCCGTGTCGGCGGCCGGAAGCGCTGAGCCATGGCTTATGTCACGTGCATGACAAGCAGTTTCCGTTGGGGGTGTGCCGAGTGGAGCCGTGTTCCGGGCATTCTGTTGGTTGCCACCCCGGTCAGTGGTGGCTGCCCATGAGGTTATTGACAGTTTGCCGAAGAGAACAGAGCGGATTGGTAAAACCTTGGTCCCCAACTGCACTGCCGGGACAGGTACCTTGTGCAGCCATGGAGCTTGAGGACGGAACCATCAACGACCTGATGTCACTGGGCCTGGCCCGGTACGAGGCACGGGTCTACCTGGCACTCGTCAGGCGTGGTTCCTACACGGCCGCCGAGGTGGCCCGGGAGGCCGACGTGCCGCGCCAGCGCGTCTACGACGTGCTGGACGCGCTGGTACGACGGCAGTTGGCCACCTCTCACCCCGGCCGCGTGGCCACGTACTCCGCCGTCACGCCCGAGTTGGCCCTCGCCCGGCTGATGGCGCGGCAACGCGAGTCCGTGGACCGTCTGGAGCGGGTCTCGCAGGGGCTGGCCGGTGTGCTGCAGCCGCTGTGGTCCCAGGGGCGGGAGCACACCGATCCGCTGGACTACATCGAGATCCTGCGCGACCCGAAGGCGATCGCCGAGCGCTTCGCCGACATCCAGCGGCAGGCGCAGCGCGAACTTCTCACCTTCTGCAAACCGCCGTTCGTCGCGCCCGCGGACAACACCGAGGGCATCACGGTGGTCCGCCGGCTCCGGAGCTCCGGCGGCACGGTCCGGGCGATCTACCTCGACGACGCCCTGGACGACCCCGAGACGGTGGAGCACGTACGGCGCTTCGCCGCCGCGGGGGAGGAGGCGCGATTCGCCCCCGAACTGCCGCTGAAACTCGTCATAGCCGACGCCTCCTTCGTCCTGTGCGACATGCCCGACCCGGTGGCCGGCGCCGGCTCCACCACCACCCTCTTCATCGAACACCCGGCCCTCGCGGCCTGTCTGCGGCTCGCTTTCCACACCGTGTGGAACGAGGCCGCACCCCGGCCGTGATCACTTCGGAGCGTTTCGGATCCGGTGGACGGGGTCCCGTACGGCCCGCTGCCCGGCAGTGGCGGGTTGCCGCCGTCAGCCGGCGGTCTTCCGGCAGGGGTGGGCGCGCATGCTGCCGTCGCGCTTGGGCTGGAAGGCCCGTCCGCAGTCCGGGCAGGGAAGCGGTGTGCCGCCGGGTTCGATCAAGGACGCGATGCCGGTGTCGAGGTCGAGCCAGACCAAGAGGGTGACGAGCGCGTCGGCTTCGAGCGAACAGCCGTTGGTGAGGCGGCTGAACGTGGCCGGAGCGAGCCGCGTCTGCTGTGCCACACCGCGCCAGGTGAGGCCGAGTTCGCGGCGCCGTTCGTCGAGACGCCGGTGGAGCTGGGGGACGTCGAGGCGGTGGGTGCTCACGAGCTGCGCCTCCCGGTCCTGAGGAACTCCGGGTTCATGGACGTGTGCCTCCTGTGGGTTCGGGGCCCGGTCGGGGGTTCGTCCAGGGAGACTTCGGTGGGGTGTGGGCGATTACGTGAAACCGGAGAATTCTTTCCGGGGTGCAGTCGCCGGAGGCTGGGCGGGACGGCCGTCAGCGCTGACGTCCCCGGGCGAGGTCAGCACGTCGTACTGGTTCCGGCCCGCGCCCAGCGGGGGTACGCGCTCGGCGGCGTCACCGCTTCCCCGCACGCGGGCCGACAGGCGCGCAACGTAGCGTCAGCGCATGCCCGCCGCGTCGAGCAGGGTGGTCACCGTGGGCGCGACGAGCCCCGGCAGTGTGTCCGCCCCGATGCCCGCGCGGGCGCTGGCGCCGTCGAAGACCAGGCTGAGCTGCCGGGCCAGCAGACCGGGATCGCCCGCCCCGCCCCGCTCGGCCTCGGCGCGGAAGAAGCCGGTCAGGTTCTCCTTGACCCGGTGGGCGACCCGGCTCGCGGGGTGGCTCTGGTCCTTGAGCTCGATCTGGACGGCCAGATACCGGCAGCCCCGGAACTCGGGCGCGTCCGACTCCGACTCCACCTGCTCGAAGACGTGCAGGATCCGCTCCCGGGGCGGGCGGTCGTCGTCCGCCGGGGGCAGGAGCGTCGCCACGTAGGCGGCCGCGCGCTGCTCAAGGCTCGCCGCCAGCAGTTCGTCCTTGCTCTCGAACAGCTGGTACATGGAGCGCTTCGACACCCCTGCCGCCTTGCACAGGGCGTCCACGCCGATACCGACACCTTCCCGGTAGGTGAGCGTGGCCGCCGCGTCCAGCAGCCGCTCTCGGGGGCTCGGCTTCGCCTCGGTGGTCATGCTGCGAGGTTAACTCGATTCCCAGCGAAAGAAAACTGATCGGTTTCCCCGGGGTGCTGCCGGGCTTGCGCTTGGAAACCGATCGGTTTACCGTGGTGGAAACTGATCGGTTTCGCATTCTCCGGAGGCACTCATGACCGCATTGAAGGGCGCACACGTCTTCGTCACCGGCGGCAGCCGTGGCATAGGCAAGGCGCTGGTGGAAGAGCTGTACGCGCGTGGTGCCGGCAAGGTCTACGCCACGGCACGTGATCCGCGCGGCGTGACGCACCCCGACGCCGTCCCGGTGGCGCTGGAGGTCACCGACCCGGCCTCCGTGGCGGCGGCCGCCGAGCAGGCCCAGGACGTCACCGTGCTGATCAACAACGCCGGGGCCGCGGTCGGCGCGTCCTTCCTCGGCTCCCCGGTCGACGACGTACGCCGGGAGTTCGAGACCAACTTCTACGGCCCGCTCCTCGTCGCCCGGGCCTTCGTGCCGGTCATCGAGCGCAACGGCGGCGGCCACATCCTGAACGTGCACTCCGTGCTCTCCTGGCTGGCCCTCGGCGGCTCCTACAGCGCCTCCAAGGCGGCCCTGTGGTCGCAGACCAACTCCCTGCGCCTGGAGCTGCAGCCGCGTGGCATCGGTGTCACCGGACTGCACGTGGGTTACGTGGACACGGACCTCGCGGCGGATGTCGACGCACCCAAGTCCGACCCCCGTGAGGTCGCCGCACTCGCCCTCGACGGCATCGAGACGGGGGCGTACGAGGTGCTCGCCGACGACATCTCGCGGCAGGTCAAGGCGGGTCTGGCCGGCGACCTGGCGGGGCTGTACGCCCAGCTGGCGAAGTAAGCCCCTTCCCACAAGGAGTCGGTGAGATGCCCGCCCAGGAGTCACGTCCCTCGATCCACATCCCGGGGACCACCAGCCACACCCTCGCCCCGCGCGCAGGACTCGACGGCCGCGAGGGAACCCTGCGCTACCTCAAGGCGGGCACCGGCGCCCCGCTGGTCCTGCTGCACACCGTGCGCACGCAGGCCGAGCACTTCCGCCTGCTCATCCCGCTGATCGCGGAGCGGTACACCGTGTACGCCCTCGACCTGCCGGGGATGGGCTACTCCGAGATCGTGCCCGGCGCGTCGTACGACGAGCCGGCGATGCGCGCGGGCGTCGAGCGGCTCGTCACCGGACTCGGCCTCCGTGACGTGACGTTGGTCGGGGAGTCCATGGGGGCGGTGCTCGCCCTGACC
Source organism: Streptomyces sp. NPDC002092 (assembly GCF_053593775.1). Taxonomy (NCBI): domain Bacteria; kingdom Bacillati; phylum Actinomycetota; class Actinomycetes; order Kitasatosporales; family Streptomycetaceae; genus Streptomyces; species Streptomyces sp. NPDC002092. Next base: position 430,375 of record NZ_JBSFDG010000002.1, on the reverse strand, counting down.
ACGGCGGCCGATCTCCCGGAGCGCGTCCGGCGGGTCGTCGCGGTGAACACGTACGACTTCCGCGGTGGAATCGCCCGGTCCGGACTCCTCGCCCGCGCGGTCGTCAGCGGGGTCCTCGCCCCCGGAGTGGGGCCGGTGATCGCCGGGGTTGAGCCCAGGCCTGCCTTCCGGCGGATCCTCCAGGGCGGCCTCGGCGACAGGACCGCACTGCGGGCGGACTACGTGGACGAGCTCCTGCGGGTGGGCGGCCGCCCCGGCTACCCGGCCGTCGCACGGGCCGTGTACCAGGCCCTGCCCAGCCTCATCGCGGCCCGCTCGCGCTATCCCGAGGTCAAGGCGCCCGTCCACCTCGTCTACGGGGAGAAGGACTGGTCCCGGCCCTCGGACCGGGAGGCCAACCGGCAACTGCTGCCGGCCGCCGAGTTCACGCAGGTGCCGGGGGCCGGCCACTTCATCGCCCTGGAACGGCCCGACGTTCTGGCCGACCTGCTGAACGCGGCGGCGTGACCGCGGGCGTTTCGGGCTGGGGTCGGGTCCGCGTCCCGGGTCACCGCCTGGTGTGTGATCCGCTGGACGGCGATGTCACGGGCAAGGCGGACTGGACACGGCCGTCTGACGTCGGCGCCCGATGCGCAGAGAGGGGAGGGCTGCCGGTGAGCGCCGGTCGGGGGTGGCATCGGCGCCCTGGTGTGTGATCCGCTGGTGTGGGCGAAGCGGCCGTGGGTGTTATTGAATGAGCTGTGCGGTCAGGAATCTCGGGGCCCTGTCGCCCGGGTTCTGATACGTCCCCGGCGCTGTGCCGGGGCCGGCGAGCGAGCTGAGAGAGCCGCATGGACTCCACCCCCTCCCCTTCGTCCGCGTCGCCGTTCGACATGGTCAGCGGCGCTTTGGGGCGGTACATGCCAGGCGAGGGAGCGGCGGCCGCCGGTTCCGCCGATCAGCAGGACGACAGCGCCGCCCGCCCAACCGCGGCCGCCGATCAGGCCCCCGGCCGCCCGGAGCAGATCCTCGGCGCGGTCAGCCTGGACCCGGACCTGAGAATCACCCGCTGCAATCTGGACGCCCCCGTCTTCGCGGGGGTGGAGGCCGCGACCGGGAAACCTTTCGTGGATCTGCTGCCGCCCTGGGACGTACCGACGGTCACCCGGCGGCTGCGGCAGGTCCTGGAGACCGGTGAGCCGCACGTCGCCCGGGTCCAGCGGCTGCGGCGCGGCGACGGGTCGGAGCTGGTGGTCTCGATGAGCATCCTGGCCGCGGCGGCGCCCCAGGAGGGCCTGACCGTCTCCCTGATCGCCATGGCAAGGAGGCTGCACCTGTACGCCGCCGAGACTGCGATCGGCACCTCGCTGGACGTCGGCGAGACCGCGCAGTCGCTGGCGGAGTCCCTGCTGGCCTGGGGAGACGTGACCGCCATCGACCTCGACTTCGCCGTATGGACGGGCGAGGTGGTCACGGGGCAGCCGCAGGAGCGCATCCGGCTGCGGCGGGCGGCCCTGGTGCCGGACCGGGCCTGGCCCGACGGCTATCTGACGCCGGGCGACGACCTTCCCGGCGATGCGAGCCGCCTGCTGGCCCAGGCGGTACTGCGTGACGACGCCGCGCAGGCCCTCGTCATACCCGACCGGGAAGCGATCGAGCGGGTGCTCGGCAGTCCGCGGCTGGTCCGTGCCCTGGTGCCCGGTGACCAGGCGGCGGCCGTGGCGTGCATACCGCTGGTCCTGGACGGCGCGCCGCCCGTCGTCCTGGGGGTGGCGGAGGTCTGGCGGCGGGCGGACCGCCCCTTCGAGGACAGCGAGCTGTTCGACCTCCAGGAGCTGGTGGCCAGGACCTCCCACCACGTCGACCTGGCCCGTCAGCACCAGCGCGAGCACACGCAGGTGCTGGCGCTGCAGCGCCGGCTGCTGCCCCGGTCCGGCGGCGACACCATCGAGACCGCCAGCGTCTACCAGCCCGCCACCCCCGACAGCGCGGGCGTCGGCGGTGACTGGGTGAACAGCTTTCCGCTGCCGGACGGCCGTACCGCGCTGGTGGTGGGTGACGTCGTCGGGCACGGCCTGGGAGCCGCCGCGACCATGGGACAGCTGAGCATGGAGGCCCGCGCGCTGCTGTCCGCGGGCCTTGCACCCGACGAGGTGCTGGAGCACCTGGACGACACCGTGTCACTGCTGGACGACGCCGAGTCCGGGCTGGCGGCCGGCTACAGCGCCCTCGGCTCGACCTGCTGCATCGCGGTGTACGACCCGGTCAGCCACCATGTGGCCCTGGCCAGCGCCGGCCATCTCCCCCCGGTTCTGATGCCCCCGGGCGGACCCGCCGGTCCGGTGGCCGTGCGAACCCACCCCGGGCTGGGCGCCGAGTTCGCACTGCGGGAGCCGTACGAGGTGCACGCCTTCGCCGCGCCCCCGGGCTCACTGCTCGCCCTCTACACCGACGGCCTGGTGGAGGATCCCGCCCTGTCGATCGACGAGGGCATCACCAGGCTGGCGGACGCCGTGTCCACGGTGCACCCCTGGGACGCCCTGCAGGAGGCCGCCCGGCGCGTGGTCTCCGCGCTGGCGCCCGCGCACCGGCGCGACGACGTGACGCTGCTGCTCGCGCGCATGATCGGCTACCGCAAGGGGGACACCGCGACCTGGCGGCTGCCGGCCCGCGGCGACGCGGCCGCCCGGGCCCGAACGCTGATCGCCGCGCTGCTCGGGCAGTGGCGTGTCAGGGACGACACCCAGGACAAGGTGCTGCTGGTGGTCGACGAACTGGTCGCCAACGCGGTCCGCTTCGCCGGCGGGCCCCTCACGGTACGGCTGATCAGGACCGGCCACGGGCTGCTGTGCGAGGTGGGCGACACCGGCAACGGCCGGCCGCGGCTGGGCCGGGGCGGGCTCCTCGACGACGGCGGCCGAGGCCTGCACGTGGTGCACGGCCTCACCACCCGGTGGGGCGTGCGCTGGACGGACACCGGCAAGGTGGTCTGGGCGTCGGTCGAGAAGTGACGGAGCCTTCCTGGGGCTACAGCCACTCGCCTTCCAGGGCGGTGGCCGTCAGGCCCGGGGCCGCCGCGTACAGGACGGCACGGCTGCCTGGTTCCTGCCCCGCGTCGTAGGCCCTGCGCATGATGTCGAACACGGCGGCGCCTCCGCGGTTGCCGCTGGTGTAGCTGTCCCGGCTGTACTCCAGCAGCCCCGACGGCCACCCGTCGGGCATCGTCTGCTCCATGTACTCCAGCACGCGCGTCCCGCCGGGGTGCGCGAGCAGCACGTCGGGGTGCCAGGAGTCAGGGTCGTCTTGGTAGCGCAGGCGCAGCCACTCCCACATCGCGGTGACCGTCTCCTGCACGGCGCGCGGTCCGCGCCGGTCCATCACGAAGTGGGTGCCGTCCTGCCGGGTCTCCAGGCGGTGCAGGTCCTGGGTGCCGGGCAGGGTGTGGTTCCAGGAGGCGTCCAGCCGCAGCGCCGACTCGGGCCTAGGCCGGCCCGTGACCACCGCGGCGACCGCGGTGTCCGCGAACAGCAGCCGGACGATCAGGGACTCCAGGGTGTCGTCCGCGGGCTGGTACGTCGTGCTCAGCGCCTCCGCGATCACCACCAGGACCACCCGGTCGGGGTCCGCGGCCACCAGATCCGCCGCCAGCGCCAGCGAACGGGTCCCGGCTATGCAGGCCCACTGCGTGGCCGGCAGCAGCAGCACGTCGTCCCGGAGCGGGAGCTTGTTGGCCAGGGAGACGTCCAGCCCCGGCAGCGCCGGGGTGGTGGAGTGACTGGTGATCAGACAGTCGACGTCCGTGGTGTCCAGGCCCGCGATCTGCAGGGCCCCGCGCGCCGCACGCTCCCCGCAGGACTGCACGGCCGCCCAGGCCGGCGCGGTGCGCTCCTGGACGGTCTGCGGCGCGGGTATCGCCTCCAGGGCGGCGATCACACGGTCCACGTCCTGCTCGGTGAACCCGTCCCCGGCCAGCGCCTGACGCGCCGGCCCGATGCCGGCAGCCGGCAGGCCGCCCCCGCTGCCGGGCGCGACGGCGGCCTCCAACGGCAGCATCCAGCCGCGGGATTCGATGCCCGTACTGGCCGCGATGGAGTCGATGCGCGGCGCCCACGCCGCGTCCGGGTGGCGACCGCTCACCTCCGCCACGATCTGGCTGGTCTGCACGGTGTGCTCACCGTGTATCACGGCAGGCGGGCACAGGTAAGCGGCCATGAGGGGCACCTCTCTACGGGGGATGGGAAGAGGTAGAACGCCACGAATGCTGTGTCATGGGCCACTTAGAGACGTTGTGTCCAAATAAATGGCGCTGCGCTCCACTTCGGGCTCCTTGAGCCGCTTCGAGCATGGACGCCAAATGGGCATTTGCGCTGTGATCTGGACAACTCGGATGGCTATTGGTGTGCGTGAGACGGCGCACACATGCGAGGAGTTGCCTGCTCTTCGATCAGATCGGCGGCCCGGCGGGTGCCGCCCTCGGCGCGGACCTCGGACCACAGCCATGCCGAGCGCGCGGCGACCTGTGGATCGCCGATGAGTTCCATCAGGGCGGTACGCAGCGCCGCCGCCGTGACGTCGGCGGCGTCGACCCGGCGGGCGACGCCCAGTTCGACGAGCCGGTCGGCGTACAGGGACTGGCCGGGGCCGTTCGGTACCGCGATCATCGGCACACCGCTGCACAGGCCCTGGCTGCTGCTGTCCATCCCGGTGTGCGTCACCCACACGTCCGCCTGCTCGAGAACGGTCAACGGCGAGGCCCACGGCCGTACTTCGAAGTTACGGGGAATCCGCTCGCCCAGATCGTCGGCACCGCCCGTCTGCAGCACCACATGCCATCCCGGGAGATCCGTGAACGCGGCCGCGCACTGGTGGTAGATCTCCCGTGCCGCGTGGTACGCCGAGCCGGCCAGCGAGACCAGCAGCACCTTCTTCGCCCCGGCCGGCCGCATCCAGCCGTCCTGCTCCCGCTCGGCGCCGAAGCACGGGCCGACGAACGTCACCGCCTCGGCGTCGACACGTTCCGCGAGCGGCTGCATGGCGCGCGGGATCATGGCCAGCACCCGCTTCGGATGGCCGGTGAACTCCTCCACGTTCGTGGTCACCGCACCGCACCGGGCCAGCCAGTCGGCGAACCGCGCCCGGTAGGCGGGGCCTCCGGGCAGCCGGTCGTACGCCGCGCCGATCTCCTCCTGGGCGCCCTCCCAGGCCACATGCCCCGCGGCCAGCTGGACGACGCCGCGGCCCTGTGCTTCGGCCAGCGCACGGCCCGCGTACGCGCCGGCGTCGTAGAGATAGAGATCGGCGGGATCGTCGTCGTACACGGCGTGCAGCTGAGGCAGCACGCTCATCGCCTCGTCGAGGAAGCGGGAGGCGGATGCGATGGGATCCCGCGGCCAGTCGTGGCCGGCGGCCGGGAGGGTGGACATGACGCCGATCGGCTCGGCGCCCGTGGAGGCGACCAGCTCGGCGAGGGGACCGGCGTTGGCATAGGTCACGCGATGACCGCGCGCCACAAGCTCACGGATGATCTCCAGACTGGGCAGCACATGCCCGACCAGAGGCGTACCGACCATGGCGATATGAGCAGAACGGGGCATGTCCGGACTTCCTTGGATAGAGGGCTACGACACAGCAACGCCGAGAAGCCCGCCCGAGCAACGCAGTCCTCACCCCGAACCGCAAAAGCACTGTGGCCCCCGCACCCGTTCCCGGTAGCCCCCGCATCCCATTCGCCCGTTCCAGGGTGACTGTGTTCTCCCAGGTCAGGATGCGTTTCACCGTTCCAGTGTCCCCAACAGCCCGCTGGGCGTGGCGGTTGGGACGGATCGCCTCGCAAGCTTCGGTCATCCGATCAGCACCACCACCCGAACACCTGAGGGGCACAGCCACATGTCCGGTCTCCGTACCTCCCGCACCCGTCTCGCGGCCGCCGCCGCAACCGCCGTTCTCGCCGCGCTCTCCCTGACCGCCTGCAACGACGGAACGGGCGCCCACGACGAGGGCGCGGCGTCGACCACCTCCACGAGCCCTTCGTCCGGCGCGACTTCGTCGGGCACGGCCTCCAACTCCACGGGTACGACCGGCTCCACGGGTACGACCGGCTCCACGGGCACGACCGGCTCCACGGGTACGACGGGCTCCTCCGGCGGCAAGTCCACCTCCGGGTCCACCACCGGTTCGAAGTCCGCCGGCGGCACCTCCGCGTCGAAGGCGCCCGGCACGCCGGTCACCTGCGAGGGCTCCAACACCAAGACGGTCGCGGCCCCGCTGACCCGCCCCGTGAACCACATGCTGCTCACGGTGACCAACACCGGCAGCAGGACCTGCTTCCTCTACGGCTATCCGGCCGTCCGTTTCACCGGCGCCCAGGCCGTGCCGCCGGTCATCAAGGACTCGCAGCCGCAGGCGGTCGTCACCCTCGAGCCGGGCCAGTCCGGGTACGCGGCCATCAGCCTGTCCGCCACCGACGGCAGCAGCGAGGGCGGCCACACCGCGAAGTCCCTGGCGGTCTACTTCTCCCCTCGCTCCATGAGCGGAAGCGTCGGCGCCGCCGCCCACCCGCCGCTGCCCGCGAAGGGCGTCTACGTCGACGACTCGATCAAGGTCACGTACTGGCAGCAGGAGCTGGGCGACGCCACCAGCTGGTGACACCTGGGGCCCGTTCGGCGAACCGCATCCCACCGACCCGGAAGGCAGGCAACCACCATGCGCAGCACCCGCAGGATCACCCGCTTCGTCACCGCCTACTTCGGCGCGGCCTTCCAGGTCGTCGTCATGGGCAGCACGAGCCGCCTGGCAAAGGAGGCGGGGGTCCTCCGCCGCGGCCACGCGGTCTAGTCGATGGGAAGACCTCGTCGTCGGCGAGCACCAGTCGGGTCCGGGGTCCGAGGGCTGCCACCGCGGGGTCGCCCTGGTCCCACGCGCACATGACTGACCCGCGCCCTACGGTCCGCTGCGCGCCGGGGACATAGAACTCCAGGTCACCGAACCCCCCCGTGGGCGAACCCGATCTGACGCTGGGTCCGGTGCTGGTGTCGCAGCCGAGGGTGCTGCTGATGTCCTCCGCGCACCCGTCCGCGCGGCGCGCGGCGGTGAGCGCGGAGGACCTGGCGGAGGCGACGCTGCTGACGGTCGCCGGGAACGTGCCGACGCACCGGCTGGACCACCACTTCCCGCGGCAGACGCCGTCCGGGCGGCCCCTCTCGCACGGGCAGGCCATGACGCACTGGCAGGACGCGCTCTCCCTCCACAGGGTGTGGACGAGAGCCACGGCGCGTACGGCCGGGGCCGGACCCCGCCGACCGGAGGGGTCCGGCCGGTCGACCGGCGGGGCGCCTTCCGAAGCCCGGCGGATGGTCGACCGCCCCCCGCCTCGGCAGGGTTGTCCCGGTGACCGAGATCGAAAAACCCCGCACCCGAGTCCGCGACGGCGACAAAACGCCCGGCGCCGATGACGCGGCTGGTCGGGGTGGACCTCGCCCGTGCACTGGCCGTTTTCGGGATGTTCGCCGTGCACGTCGGTCCTGCGCCCACGCCCGGGGGCGGCGTCGGCGACTGGTTACCGGAGCCGGCGAGCGGCCGGGCGTCGGCGCTGTTCGCCACCCTCGCCAGGTTCTCGCTGATGCTGATCGCGGGCCGTTTCGAGCCGAAGACCGGACTGGCCGGCCGGCAGGCGAGGGCCCGCACAGTGATCCGGGCCCTGATCCTGCTGGTGCTGGGCAGCGCGCTGGCGATGACCGACTTCGGCGGCGCCGGAATCCTCAACTTCTACGCGGTGTACTTCCTGCTGGCCCTGCCTCTGCCGCGACTGCGGGCCAGGACGCTCGCGATCATCGCGGTCACGCTCGCGGTCGTCACGCCGCAAGTGGCGTACGTGATCCGGGCCTTGCTCACCGAGTCGGTCGTGCACGGCATCGACGCGTACGACCCGCTCGCGCGACTGTGCGGCGTGGGCGTGCTCGATCTCCTGCTCACCGGCCTCTACCCGGCGATCACCTGGATGACGTTCTTGGTCACCGGCATGGCGCTGGGCAGGCTGGATCTGACCTCCGGCACGGTCCGGCGGCGCCTGGCCGTCGTCGGCCCCGCGATGGTCACGTTCGGATACGGCGTCTCATGGCTGGCGCTCCGGCTGACCGGCGGTGCTCAGAAGATCATGGCCGCCATGCCTGCCGTGAGAGGCTCCGGGCGGCAACGACACATGGGGGCTCCTGGCGGCCGAGCCGCACAGCGGCTGCACGTTCGACCTCATCGGCAGCCTGGGGATCGCGATCAGCGTGCTCCTGTGCCTGACCGTGGCCCTGGACCGGCTGCCATGGCTGCGCCGGCTCGCAACGCCGGTCATCGCCGTCGGCACCATGTCCCTGACTCTCTACGTGGGCCACATCCTGGTGATCCCCGCCCTGCCCGGCGAAGCGGGCCACCCCGCCGCAGTCCGCCTCCGCCGCGCTGCTCTGCTTCGTCGTCGCAGCCACCGTGTTCGCGGCGGTCTGGTCCCGCCTCTTTCGCCGCGGCCCACTGGAGCACCTGCTCAACGGCGCCACCAGGCTTGCCCCTTTCGCCCGCTGAGCCTGCCGTTCCGCCTCAACCCCGACTTCGAGGACCTTGGCCATGGCCGTCTTCCCCACCGCCCGGAGCACCGGCTTCCTGGGCCTGGGCCGGGAATCGCACGCTCGCGCCGACCGGCCGAAAGCTCCGGCACGCTGGGAGCGCCCGGCGTCGGCCGCCGTGCTGGGCGTCGCCGCACTGCTGTACGGCTGGGGCATGGGGCACGCCGCGATCCACCCCTACTACAGCGCGGCGATACGGTCGATGGCCACCAGTTGGCGTGCCTTCTTCTTCGGCGGTCTCGACACCAGCGGTTCGATCACCCTCGACAAGCTGCCGGGCGCCTTCTGGCCCGATGCCGTCTCCGTATGGATCTTCGGGCCGCACACGTGGGCGGCGGCGCTGCCCCATGTGATCGAGGGCGTGCTCACCGTATGGCTGCTGCACCGGATCGTACGGGCCTGGGCCGGTCCCTTCGCCGCACTGACCGCCGCGCTGACACTCACCTTCACTCCGGTCACCGTGGCACTGAACAGGGCCACCATCCCGGACACCGCACTCACTCTGCTGCTGGTTGCAGCCGCCGGGGCCCTGCAGAAGGCGGTACGGACGGGGCGGCTGTTCCCGCTGGTCATGTGTGGCGTCTGGGTCGGGCTCGCCTTCCAGACGAAGATGCTGCAGGCCTGGCTCGTCCTGCCCGTCTTCGCCGTGGTCCATCAACTCACCGCGCCGGGCCCGCCGTTGCGCAGGGCTCTGCGCTTCCTGCTGAGCGGTGCGGTCACGCTGGCCGTCTCCTGCTCATGGGCGCTGATCACGTGGGCGACTCCCGCGGGCAACCGCCCGTATGTCGACGGTACGTCGAACAACAACCCCTTCAGCCTGGTCTTCGGCTACAACGGCCTGAGCCGCTTCAGCGCCGACGCCACCGCGTTCGGCGCCGTCCCGGCCACCGCCGCCAGCCGTACGACCGGAAACACCGGCTGGGGGATGCTCGTCAACCACACCGTCGGCCCGCAGGTCGCCTGGTTCCTGCCGCTTGCCGCGCTCACCGTCGTAACGGCCCTCATCTGGCGCGCCCGTGAGCCGCGGACGGACCTGCTGCGTGCGGGTTTCCTCCTCTGGGGCGGCTGGCTTGCCGTCCATGCCGTGGTGTTCAGCGTCTCCAACGGCAATCACCCCTACTACACGGCCGTCCTCGCCCCGGCGGTCGCCGCGCTCACCGGAGGCGGGCTCGCGCTCTTCCGGTCCGCGTACGAGGCGGGCGGCCGGCGACGGCTGTGGCTGCCCTCGGCGATCGTGCTGTCGGTGGCCTGGGCGCTCGTACTCGACGGGCCGGCGTGGTTCGCCTCCCGGCTGCTGGTGTTCGCCGTGGTCTTCGCGGTGTGCGGGACGCTCGGCCTGTGGGCCGGCGGGTCACACGCCTCCCGGAGACGGGTCCGGGCCTGTCTGGCCACCGGGATCGCGGCCACTCTGCTCGTACCCGCCGGCTGGGCCGTCTCCTGCCTCGACCCGCGCTACGCCGGGGCCTCCACGTCCCCGACGGCCGGTCCGGTCGGCGAGTTCCACCACAGGGCCCTGCACGCCCCGTCCGCTCTCCGCCGGGCCGAGCTCGACCGGCCCAGCGCCCGCGACACCGCCCTGCTGGACTACCTCGTCGCGCACCGCAGAGGCGAGAAGTACCTGCTCGCGACCCAGGCGGCCTACCCGGCGGAACGCCTGCTGCGCGCTCGGTCCCAACCCGTGCTCGTCATGGGCGGATTCACCGGCAGGACCCCCTTTCCCAGCGCCCCGCAGCTGTCCGACCTGATCGCCACTCACCAACTCCGCTACGTCCTGCTCACCCGCCTGCGTCCCACCACCCCCGCCACGACGTGGGTGAAGTCCCACTGCGGGCGCATCCGCTCCGGCGCCTACGGCTGGCGCACCAGGGGCAACTTCGGCCTCTATGACTGTTTCACGCCTGGAAGGGTTTCTTCTTGACCACCACTGGATCCCGGATATCCATCCAGAGCCCGTCCCGGCGTCGGGCGGACATGGCGGTGTTGGGAGGTGTGCGGCCGCCACTGGTAGCCCTGCCGGTTCTGTTGGCGCTCGTCGCGGCCCTGACGGTGTTCGCCGTCGGGAGCGATGCCGAACGGGGTGTGCCCGAGGCCGTCCTCAGCTCCCAGCAGCACATCGCCGAGGACGGGGCGGTCGCGCTGCAGGGCGCCGTGGACCAGAGCGTCACCGATCTGCGGACAGCGGCCGCGGACTTCGCGGGCTCCATGTCCGTACCGGCGGACGCGATGCTGAGCCGCCTCGACCGCGCCTACCGCAAGTGGCGCGGCACCGCCGTCGTCGACCGGCCGACCGGCCGGCTGCTCGCCGCGCAGGGCGAGGCCGTACCGCTCGGGAAGGTGAACCTTCGCGGGCTGCCGGAGAACCCGCCGCCGAGACTGGTGCGGGACGACTCGGGCGTCACCCGGCTGCTGACCTTCGCGACGCTGGCGCAGGGCGGCAGGCAGGAGGTGCTCGTCGCCTCCCAGAGCCTGAAGCCGCCGGGCATCTCCGTCGGCAGGAACCACACCGTCGACGTCGTGGACCGTGACGGGACCGCCCTCACCTCGGCCGGGCCGGGATCCGGCACCGACCGGGCCAGGGCACTGGGCACCGCGGCCCGCGAGGTGCAGGGCAGGGGACCGTCGGACACCGCCGCGGCCGGCGGCTTCGACGGTCCGAGCGGCAGTCTCGTCGAGGCCTCGGAAGGCAGCACCCGTACCGCCGTCGGGTACGCAGCAGTGGCCCGGGGGCTCGCCGCGAAGGAGAGTCCGAGCGGCGCACTCGGACTGACGGTCGTCACGACGGTGCGAACCGAGCCTCATGGGGCCGGGACCGGTGACCTCCGTCTCGCCCTCCTCGCCGCGGCCGTGCTCCTGGCTCTCGCGGCCGGGGTCACCGCCGCCCTCCACCTGCTGGTGCAGCGGCCTGTGCTGCGGTTGCGCCGCGACGCGCAGAGGCTCGGCTCGGGTGACCTCACGGCCCCCGTCCACGTGCCCCGCTTCGGGGAACCCGCCCGGGTCGGCGCCGCGCTGGAGGCACTGCGCCTTCAACTACGGGGCGGGGGCGGGCAGTCACCGGCCACGGGGGCGGGCAAGGTCCGGCGCCGGCTCGGACTGCGCGCCGTCCTGGTGGTGTCCGCGTTCGCCCTGCTGGCCTGGCCCGCTTCGATGCTGCTGACGCTCGGCAGCACCTGGCCGCATCCGGCTGCGGTCGTACCGCGGGTGATCTCCGACGACCAGCGGCAACGCACCGAGACGACGGCGGATCGCGTGCGCAGGGGAATCAACGACGGCTACGCGGATCTCGCCCGTCTCGCCACGGTGATCGACGCTTCCCGGTCGCAGCGGGCGCGCGAGGTCCTCGACAGGTCCCTGGAGCAGCACGGCCGATACCGGTCCCTGTACGTCGTCGACGGCACCGGCCAGATCCTCGTCCGCGCCGGCGACGAACCCCGTACGCAGAACAAGGCCCGCATCAGGCCCGGGGTCAGGCAGACGAACACCTCCGGCACGGAACCGGTGCTCGCCGCCGTGGCCGCTCAGCCGGTCAAGGGCGCGCCGGCGAGGTCCGGACGCCACTACGTCGTGGGCGAGTTCAAGGTCCGGTACCTGACCGGCATCCTCAACCGGCCCGGTCTCGGCTCGGTGTGGCTGGTGGACTCCGCGCATCGGGTCATCGCGTCCAACAAGGGGTTCGTGGCCTTCGGGCGGGTCTCCGACAGCCGGCTGCGGGCCCAGATGAAGACCGACCGTACGACCAAGGGCTCCGCCGAACTGCTGCTCGGCCGGGGGGATCCGGCGGTCGCCGCGGTGGCGCCGTTCAACGGCAAGCCCGGCGTCGCGGGCGCACTCGGCTGGAAGGTCGCCTCGATCAGGCCGGTGTTCTGGATCGGCCTGCCCGAGTACGAGGCACAGCGCCGGATCATGCTCGTCGGTCTGCTGGGGGTGACCACGGGTGCCCTCTGCCTCGGCTGGCTGTACCTCGTCGTCGTACGGCCCCTGTGTGAAGTCGCCCGGGGCGCAGAGGAGTTGGCGGCCGGGGACCGTACGACGGTGCGCTACCCGCGCCACCACGACGAGGTGGGATCCGTCGCCCGCAGCCTCGAACTGATCAGACAGCGACTCCCCCGTACCGGCGCACCGCCCGCGCCCGGTTCCCCGGACGGGGCGGCGCCCACTCCCTCCACCTCCCCGTCCGACCCCGGTCCCAGGAGCTGACCTCCGGTGCTCTTCCTGTACTGCGTCCTTGCGGCGTGCTGCGCCGGCCTGCTCGTCGCAGGCATCGTCGAACAGCGCCGCCATGACGCGAATCTCGCCTCCATACCCACCCGAGTGCTGGTCAACGGCATACGCGGCAAGTCCTCCATCACCCGGCTGTGCGCGGGCGCGCTGCGCGGCAGCGGCCTGGTGACCGTCGCCAAGACCACCGGCACCGCGGCCCGGTTCATCCACCCCGACGCCACCGAGGAGCCGGTCTACCGCAAGTTCGGCATCGCCAACGTGGTGGAGCAGATCGGCATCGTCCGGCGGGCCGCCGGCTACCGGCCCGATGCCCTGGTCATGGAGTGCATGGCCGTCATGCCCGCACTCCAGGAGATCAACCAGTCCAAGCTGATCCGCTCCACCATCGGCGTGCTCTGCAACGTCCGAGAGGACCATCTCGCCGAGATGGGCCCGACGCTGGACGACGTGGCCCGCTCCCTGTGCAGGTCCCTGCCGGAGGGTGGTGTCTGCGTGACGGCGGAGAAGGAGCGCTTCCACATACTCCGGGAAGAGGCCGACGCCCGGAACTGCAAGCTGGTCCAGGTCGACCCGGGAACCGTCACCGACGAGGAACTGCGCGGCTTCAGCTGGTTCACCTTCAAGGAGAACGTCGCCATCGCCATCGCGGTCGCCGAACTGCTCGGCGTCGACCGCGCGACCGCGCTGAAGGGAATGTACGAGGCGCCACCGGACCCGGGTGTGCTGTCCGTCGAGCGGTACCGCACCCCTGACGGAAAGCGGCTGCGCTTCGCGAACGTCTTCGCCGCCAACGACCCCGAGTCGACGCTGATGAACATCAATCAGCTGCTCGAACTGGGCGCGATCCACCGCCCGTTGCACGTCGTCGTCAACTGCCGTCCCGACCGTGTGGAGCGCAACGGGCAGATGGGCGCGCTCATCCCCCGACTGGACCCGGAGACGGTGTTCCTCATCGGCCACCCCACCAAGTCGGCCGCCGACGCGATACCCACCCACTGGACCGGGAACGTCGTCGATCTCGGCGGTGACCGCCGCGACCCCGACCAGCTGACCACGGATCTGCTGGCCCAGATCGGGCCCGACTCCTCGCTCGTCGCCATCGGCAACATCCACGGCCAGGGCGAACTCCTCCTGGAGCGGCTCGCGGCTCTCGCGCCCGAACCGCCCGACGCCGCCGACCACAACTCCCTCCACGGAGCATCCCGTTGATCCCCGCAGTAGTCACCCCGCAGATCGCCGCCATCGGTATCGCGCTCGGTCTGGTCTTCTCCCTCCTGTGCTACCTGACCACGAACCTCTCACCGGGCGGCATGATCACCCCCGGCTGGCTCGCCCTCACCCTCGTCGGTGATCTGCGGCGCGCCGCCATGGTCGCGGCCGTGGCAGGCCTGACCTACCTGCTGACCAAGCTGCTCCAGCGCTTCGTCATCCTCTACGGCAAGCGGCTGTTCGCCGCCGTCGTGCTCACCGGCGTCCTGCTCCAGGCCGGGCTCTCCTTGTTGCTCCAGCAGCAGTTCCCCCTGCTCTTCGCCCATCAGGCCCTCGGGTTCATCGTCCCCGGTCTCATCGCCTACCAGCTGGAGAGGCAGCCCAAGACGGCGACGGTCCTCTCCACCGGCGCGGTCACCTTCGCCACCTACGTGATTCTCGTGTCCGGGCTGCTGCTGGGCGCCCTGCCCACGACATGAGCCGGTCCTGTCCCCGGCCTACGGCACCATCTCGCCCTGTTCGCACCGGAGTTGACCAGTGAAACGCCCCCTGCCCGGAATCCGGGCCTTCTCCCTGTCCAGGAACGCGGCCCTGTTCCTGGTGACAGCCGTCCTGCTCGCGGCGAGCTGCGTGCTGACCCTGCAGTTCAGGCACCGCACCGACCATCCGGAGGCATCGCCGCCGACAGCACAGGCAGCACAGGCAGCACAGGCAGCACAGGCAGCACAGGGCGCACCGGGTGCCGAGATCCGGGTCGGCAACGGCCGGCTGCACTTCGAGCGGATCGGCAACCCTGCCCGCACGGTCGCCCGGGACCGGCGCGGCACCGTCGTCGCCACCTTCACCGACGGCGCCCGTACGGCCGTACTGACCGGGCCCAGCAGGACCTTCGCGGAGCCGCGTACGACGGACGCCGAGGTCGTCACCAGGAGCTGGGTGCGGTTGCTGCCCAAGGCCTGGGCCCGCGGCGCGGAGCGGAGCGGCTGGTTCGGGACCTGGCTCGGCTCCCGGCTCGGCAGCCGCGCCCCCGACATCCTCGCCACGGCCTTCGACTACATCGCCGGCGCCCCGGCCCGGACGACGGCAGCGGGAGTCCCGTACAGCGGTGCCGCACGCTACACACCCGATGGCTCAGGGAGTGCGGGGCAGGGCAAGCGGAAGCGACGCACGGGCTCGGACTTCTACGACTACCTGGGCATCCCCTGGACCTTCCCCGACGGGGTCACCCGCCGCCCGGAGAAGGACCGCGCGCGCTCCGTCGACAGCTCCGGCTATGTACGGCTGGTGTACGGATACCGCTCGGGGCTGCCGTTGGACAGCAGGGACAGCCCGGCGGGCAGCGGGCTGGAGCGGACCCCCGACGCGATCGCCCGCGGGCGGCTCGGCGTACCCGTGATCCCGCTCGCCGACCGCCGCCCCGCTGCCGTCCAGCAGCTCCAGCCCGGCGACCTGGTCTTCTTCAGCACACGGGAGCTGCCCGGCGGACGCATCGGCCACGTGGGTGTCTACCTCGGCCTGGACACCGACGACCACCCGCGCTTCATCTCCAGCCGGAAGAACGCGGGCGGCCCGACCATGGGCGACAAGGGCGGCACCGCACGGCTCGACGGTGACGGCTACTACGCCCAGGGGCTGCGCGCGGCCCGCCGCCTGTGACCGCTCTCCTCGGGTCTCCTCGGGGACGGTGGATTCCAGCCGGTCGGCGGGGAGGATGCCGCTGATCAGCGGAGTGACTTTCGGCAAGGATTCCGATGGAGTGGCCCCTGGTCTGTTCCGAGTTCTGAAGCGGATGCAAATGATCTTTGTCCTGATTGTGATCACCACGGTGGTGGCCGGGTGGTCGCTGGTCGCCGGGCGGCTGGAGCAACGGCATGTGCGGGCTCCCCTGGTGCTGGTGCTCGCGGGTGTGGTCACGGGAGTGTTCACCCACAGCCATATCGCCGTGACCCTGAACTCCGAGGTCGCCCAGCATGTGGCCGAGGTCATCCTGGCCGTCCTGCTGTTCGTCGACGCCACCGAGCTGCCGGGCGGGCGACTGTTCGGCAACGACCCCGGCTCCGCGGCGCGGGCCCTGCTGGTGGCGCTGCCGCTGAGCCTGGTCATGGCGGTGCTGCTGGGAACGTGGCTGCTGCCCGGGCTGCCGGTCGCGCTGCTGCTGCTCATCGCGTGCATCGTCGTCCCGACCGACTTCGCCCCGGCCGAGACGCTGGTCCGCGACCGGCGCATCCCGGCGAGGGTGCGCAGCGTGCTCAACGTGGAGAGCGGCTACAACGACGGCATCGTCTCGCCCCTCTTCCTGTTCGCACTGATCCTCGTCGGCACCGACACCGTGACGCGCACGCCCATGCAGGCCCTCGGCACGGCCGTGCCGTTCGCGCTGAAGGCCCTGGTGGCGGGCTTCGTGGTGGGGGCACTGGTGGCGTGGCTGATCAATCTGGCCGACCGCGCGGAGTGGATGACGGAGCAGTCCCGGCGGATCGTCGTGCTGGTCACACCGCTGCTCGCCTACACCGTGACCACGGCGATGGACGGCAATGGTTTCGTGGCCTCGTTCGTGTGCGGGATCGCCTTCCGCTACGTCAGACAGGCGCCGGTCCGCCGACGGGGCGCCTCGGCTCCCCACGCCTCGGACTTCCAGCTCATCGAGGACACCAACTCGATGGCGACGATGTGCATGTGGTTCTTCTTCGGCAACGCCGTGGTGCTCGCCATGGAGGAGGGCGTCCACTGGCCCACCGTCGTGCTCTGCGTCGCCGCGCTCACCGTCGTGCGCATCCTTCCGATCATGCTCGCCTTCCTCGGCTCGAAGTTCACCTGGCGGGAGAGGCTCATGGTCGGTGCGCTCGGGCCACGCGGCACCACCTCCATCGTGTTCGGCCTGCTCGCGTTCAACGCTCTGCCGGACGGGCGGTACGCCGACACCGCCCTGTACGCCATGACCCTGACGGTGCTCGGCAGCGTTCTGCTGCACGGCGGCGGCTCGGTGCTCATCGCCCGCTCCCTGACCGGCGGGAGCTGCTCCAGCCACTCGGCGGGGGCGGACCCGACAGTCGCCGGATATGCGGAGAGCGGCCGGGCTTCCAGGCTGGAGGCATGACACAGCATGTTCTCAACAAGGAGCCCGAGACCGCCCTCAGGACATCGGCCGACACCGACCCGGCGGGCCGTGACGTCACACCCCGCAAAGGCGGGCCGCTGGAACTCCTCGGCCTGACGCTGGCGGCGGCCGCCGGCGTCCTGTTCGTCGTCCGCCCCGAGTTCTACGAGGCAGCGGTGCACCTCTTCGCCACACGGGCGGCTTCACTGGTCCGCTGAGCCGCGTCCCGAAGGCCCGTAGGAAAGGAATCCCGTGAACACCGCATCCGCCCTGGAGCCGACGGGTGCCGAGTCCCTCCGTGCCCGCGAGACG
This sequence comes from Streptomyces sp. NPDC002092, assembly GCF_053593775.1. Lineage (NCBI taxonomy): Bacteria > Bacillati > Actinomycetota > Actinomycetes > Kitasatosporales > Streptomycetaceae > Streptomyces > Streptomyces sp. NPDC002092. The sequence goes on along the minus strand of NZ_JBSFDG010000002.1, from coordinate 412,954 downwards.
CTCAAGGCGCTGTACGGGTACGTCCGTCCGCACCGGTGGGCCGTCGCGCTCGGTCTGCTGTGCGCGCTGGCCGGGGCCGCCGGGGGCCTGCTGCAGCCGCTGGCCACGAAGACGCTGGTCGACCGGCTCTCCTCCGGTGGCACGATCGGTACCGTCCTGCTGATGCTGACCGCGCTGGTGCTGCTGAGCACGGCGGCTGAGGCGTTCGGTGCCTATGTGCTGGAACGGACCGCGGAGTCGGTGGTGCTCGCCGCCCGCCGCAGCCTCGTCGGACGGCTGCTGCGGCTGCGCCTCGCGGAGGTGGACCGGATGCAGCCGGGCGATCTGATGTCCCGGGTGACCTCCGACACCACGCTGCTGAGGGCGGTCAGCACCCAGGCGGTGGTCTCCGCGGCGACGGGGGCGGTGACGCTGGTCGCGGCGGTCGTGGTGATGGCGTTCCTCGATGCCGTTCTGCTGGGCGTCACGCTCGGCGTGGTCGCGGTCGTCGGTGTGGGTGCCGCGCTGATGATGCCGAAGATCGGGCAGGCCACCGAGCGCTCCCAGGCGGCCGTCGGGGAGATGTCCACCGGCCTGGAGCGGGTCTTCGGCGCATTCCGTACGGTGAAGGCGTCCGGCGCCGAGGGACGGGAGACCGCTCGCGTCGAGGCGGCGGCACGCAGGGCGTGGCGCCACGGCGTACGCGGCGCGAAGTGGGAGGCCGTGCTGGGGACGGCGGACAACCTCGCCGTCGAACTGGCGTTCCTCGCGGTGCTCGCTGTCGGCGGGGCGCGGGTGGCGTCCGGGGAGATCCCGGTCTCCACGGTCATCGCGTTCCTGCTGTACCTCTTCTACCTGATGGAGCCGGTGTACAAGCTGGTCGACGCCGCGTCCCACTACCAGGGCCGTGCGGTGGGCGCGGGCGGGTCAGGGCCCGGTGTGAAAGTCTGCCTGTCCCGCGAGCCCGGCGCGCGCCCCCAAGCTCTTCGATAGGGGCCCACGCGCCGCACCCGAGGTGGGAGGGCTTGCCCCCGGCGCGCCGAGTACGCACGGGGCGCCGCGAGGCCCGCCCTTCGGGGCGGACGACGGGAGTTTCGCCACCGCATGGCCAGGGGCGGGCCTGGCAGGCTCCGCTGAGCAGGCCGGACAGCCGCCCGCTCAACCTGATGCGCAGGGGCATCGGCCGACAGCCCGCTCCGTGCCCGGACGCTCGGCGCGCCCGGGCTTCACCACCGTGGCCCGCCTCGGCACTTTCGCCGTGCCATCCCGGTGCGCCGCCGCCGAGTCCTCACACCACCTCGGTGTGTCCGTCGTGCTCTCAGCCACACCGGCGGCCGCCGTGCCCCCCGCAGCTGTCCGGGCCTTGCGGCGCCGCGCCGAGCTGACAGCCGCCGGCCGGGACCACGGCCGAAGCCCGCAAGGGCGGTCCCCTGCGGGCCGTGCGGGCCGTGCGGGCCGTCTGGACGGGGCCGGAGCCGAGCCGCCCCGGCCGGACCTCACCGTACGTACTTGGCGGGCCTGGTGGCGGTGTTGAGCAGATGCTCCAGGGGACCGCGGCGGAAGAAGCGGGACCAGACGGCGGCGAACAGGATCGCCACGAGTACGAACATGAGCAGCGGCATCCATGACTGCTGGGTGCCCGTCCCGGCGGGCGTGGACAGCAGGGACTGCGCCAGGAAGTGGCCGACGTAGGCCGTCAGGGACATGGTGCCCACGGCGATGACCGGTTTCGCCAGGCGGCGCAGGCGCGGCAGCCGGTCCATCAGCACCGTCGCGCCCACGATCACGAGGATCGCGACGCCCACGCTGCCGATGATGTCGAACGTGGTGCCGCTGTGCGGCCCGGCGGACAACAGATCCGAGAACGACAGCCGGGGGCTCATGGACCCGCTGCCCATGGACGCCGCCCCGGAGCCACCGGACGACGCCCCGTCCTCCGCCGTGCTCCGCAACGCGTTCCTGCCCGCCAGCAGCAGGGACAGGCCGTAAGCCCCCACGACGAGGCCGGCGCCGAGCACGGCCAGGCGCCGCTGGACGGCCACCGCCGACAGGTCCAGGCGACCCAGTGCCATACCGGCGATCACGAACGGCATCCATGTGAGCGCCGGGTAGAAACCGGTGAGCAGCAGATCGAGCACGCCCACCTCGCTGAGCCGGTGGAGCGGGTCGTAGGCGTTGATGCCCTGCTGGACCGAGTCGCTCAGCCGCGCGGTCAGGACGAACGCCAGCTGCGGCGTGACGAGCGCGAGCCCCGCCGCGATCGTCGCGAGGGCCCCGGCGCTCAGCCGCACCAGGGGCAGGGCGAGGAGGAAGTAGACGCCGTAGAAGCCCAGGATGATCACGCCGCCGTATTCCATCGCCATGGCGGTGCCCAGCGCCAGCAGGATCACGGCGCGGATCGCGATCCGGGCCTTCGCCTGCCGGCCGGCGAGTCCGGTCTTCGGCTCGAAGCGGCCGGCGATCAGCATCAGCGAGAACCCGGCGAGGGTGGCGAACAGGACCGACGAGTGGCCGTCGGCCATGTACCGGACCCAGCCGGCGACGCCGTGCGTGGCCGACAGCGGCGGGCCGATGTGCACGACGTACATGCCGAACACCGCCAGCGCACGGGCCAGGTCCACTCCGACGAGGCGTCCCGTCGAGGGGCCGCCGGGGGCCTGCCCGGCGGACTCGGGCGGGGTGCGGGGCCCTGGCGGCGAGTTCTCCTGCGGAGCCGGTGTCTCCTGCGGCGGCTGTATCTGTGTCATACGGAGAACCTCGCGTGGAGGTCACAGGGCGGACCATCCGACAGGTCTCGGTGACACCCCCGCCGACGGGCCGGAGCGCTCCCCCCGAACGGCTGGAACCGGCCTGCGGGGTGGCGGGTGTCCACGGCGGCCGTACCGTCGCCCGTCGCGCCGGACGTACTGTCGACGGCAGGCGATCACCGTACGAGAACATGGTGCCCCCATGCGCGGTGCACGGGTCGCCGAGAAGCTGGACAGAGCAGACGAGTGTGAGGCGGAACGCCGGTGATCCGGGTAGTGGTGGTGGACGACGAGGCCCTGGTGCGGTCAGGGTTCGAGCTGATCCTGAACGCCTCCGACGGCATCCGGGTCGTGGCGACCGCGGAAGGAGCGCAGGCCGCCGACGTGATCCGGCGCGAGCACCCGGACGTCGTACTCCTCGACATCCGCATGCCGGACGTGGACGGCCTGACCGTCCTCCGTCAGATCCAGACCCTGCCCGAGCCGCCGACGGTGGCCATGCTGACCACCTTCGACACCGACGAGTACATCCTGACCGCGCTGCGCTCGGGAGCCGCGGGCTTCCTGCTCAAGGACACCGAGCCCGAACAACTCGCCCACCTCGTACGGACCCTGGCCGCGGGCGGGGTGGTGATGTCTCCGAAAGCCTCGCGGGCTCTGCTGCGCAGCCATCCCGGGGCAGGCGCGTCCCAGGACGCGGACGTGGCGCGCGTGCACCAGCTCACCGACCGCGAACGCGACGTCCTCGTCCTGATCGCGGAAGGACTCTCCAACGCCGACATCGGCACCCGCATCCATCTGAGCGCGGGAACCGTCAAGGACCACGTCAGCTCGATCCTGACCAAGCTCCGGGTGGCCGGCCGCGTCCAGGCGGCGCTCCTCGCGGAGCGGGCCGGACTGCTCAGCGACGACCGCGCCGACGCGCGGGACAACGGGTGGTGAGCACGGGCCAGGCGCTGTGGCGACGGGTGCCGCCCTGGGCCGTCGACGCGGGCCTCGTCGTGCTCGCCGCGCTGGACACCTGGATCAACCTCTACGGCGAGGCGACACCGTTCATGTGGGCCTGCGCCGCCCTCGGCTGCGCCGGACTGTTCCTGCGCAGGCGCCTTCCCCTGGCCGTCTTCCTGCTGACCCTGCCCATGACCCTGTTCATGGACGTGGCGGTCGCACCGCTGTCCGCCCTGTACACCCTGGCCACGCACACCCGCAACCGCCCGCTGCTGGCCGGCTGCGCCCTGCTGAACGCGACGGCGAGCACCCTGGCCTGGCCCCTGTCCGAGACGTTCTCCGGCGACCGGACCTGGACGCTCGTCCAGTTCGTCTACACGCTGGCCACGGCCTTCGCCCCGATCCTGTGCGGCCAGCTCGTGCAGGCCGGACACGACGTGGCCCGCCAGCTGGTCGAGGTCGAAGTGGCCCGCGAACACGAACGCGCCCTGTACGCCCAGACCGTCCTGGCCCGCGAACGCGCCCAACTGGCCCGCGAGATGCACGACGTCGTCTCCCACCAGGTCAGCCTCATCGCCGTACAGGCCGGAGCCCTGCAGGTCGCCGCCAAGGACCCCGACGCCCGCGACGCCGCCCGCACCATCCGCACCCTGAGCGTGAACACCCTCGACGAACTCCGCCACATGGTCACCCTGCTGCGCGCCTCCGGCGGCAAGGAGACCGAACTCACCCCCCAGCCCACCCTCGCGGACATCCAGCAGCTGATCGACAACAGCGGCATCGAGACCACCCTGACCGGCGGCCTCCCGCCGGGCATCAGCACGACCGCCCAACGCACCGTCTACCGCACGGTCCAGGAAGCCCTCACGAACGTGCGCAAGCACGCCCCCGGCGCCCGCGCAGAGGTACGCCTGTGGCACGACGCGCAGCACTTCGGCGTCACCGTCACCAACACCGCCCCCACCCGCCCGTCCGTCGCCCTGCCCAGCGCCCGGCACGGCCTGATCGGCCTGAAAGAACGCGCCGAACTCCTCGACGGCACCCTCACCGCCGAACCCACCCCCCACGGCGGTTACGAGATCGAACTACGGGCCCCCACCCGGCCCGCCTGAGAGCGCGTGGCGGTCAGCGGGTGCTTCAGGCCGCGTCGTGCTCAACCTCGGTGGCCGTGGCCGCAAGCGCACCGGCGACAACGGTGACCGTGGCGTCGGCCAGGTGGAGAACGAGGTCGGCCTGGGCGGTCAGGCGCAGGTCGTGGGTGATGAGAAGGGTCGTACGGCCCGCCGTCAGGCGGCGCAGCGGCGCCATGATGCGGGCCGCCGAGGCGTCGTCGAGGCCGGCCGTGGGCTCGTCGAGGATCAGCACGGGGGCGGTGCGCAGCATGGCCCGGGCCAGCGCGATCCTGCGGCGCTGGCCCCCGGAGAGATGGCTGCCGCGTTTGCCGACGGGAGTGTCGTAGCCGCCGGACAGGGCGTCGATGAAGCCGTGCGCGTCGGCGGCCGTGGCGGCGGCGAGCACCTCCTCGTCGGTGGCGTCGGGGCGGCCGTAGACGATGTTCTCCCTGATGGTGCCGTCGAAGAGCATGCTGTCCTGGAGCAGCAGGGTGATGTGCCGGCGCACCTCGTCGACGGGGAGCTCGGCGATGTCCCGGCCGTCCAGCAGGATGCGCCCCCGCGAGGGTTCGTACACGCGCAGGAGCAGCTTGCCGAGGGTGGATTTGCCGGCGCCGCTGGGGCCCGTGACCGCGACCAGGGTGCCGGGGGCGATGTCCAGGCGGACGCGGTCCAGTACGGGGTGGCCGGCACCGGGGTAGGCGAAGCCGACGTCGTGGAAGGCGAGGGCGCCGCGCACCGGTTCGGCGAGTGGCGGTATGTCCGGCCGTGGGGCGCTTGCGGCGACGGGGCCGGTGCGCAGCACCTCGACGAGGCGCTCGCACGCGGCCGTCGCGGAGGAGGCACTGACCGCGAGTTCGCCGAGTTCCTGCAGCTTGGGCTGGAGATAGCCGAGGTAGGCGGCGAAGGAGAGCAGACCGCCGACGCTGAGGTGGTGCTCGGAGATCTGCCAGGCCCCGGCGCCGATCACGGCCAGCACGCTCAGGGTCTCGATGAACTCACCCGCCGGCCCGTACACCGAGGACAGCCGGATCTGCCGCAGCCCGGCCCGCATCCACACCCGTCCCTCCCGGTGCAGCTTCCCCCGCTCGGCCTGCTGACGGCCGTACGCCTGCACGAGCGGCATGTTGGCGAGGCTCTCCTCCAGCAGGGAGGCGAGGCGTCCGTTGCTGTCGCGTTCGTCGCGGGTGGCGGAGCGCATCAGGGTGCCGAACACCCGGGCACCGAACCAGATGACGGGCGCCACGGCGAAGGTGACCAGGGCCAGTTGCCAACTGGTCCAGAAGGCCGCGACGCCGAAGACCACGGCTGACACCGCGGTGGTGACGAGGTCGACCGGGGCGGAGGCCACCAGTGACTCGACGGCCTCGATGTCGCCGGTGAGCCGGGTGACCAGATCGCCGGTGCCGAAGCGGTCGAGGGCGTCGGGCGGCACCTGCTGGAGGTGCTGGAAGAGCCGGTCGCGCAGGCCGAGCAGGAAGTGTTCGCTGGACCAGCCGGTGAGATAACCGCCCGCGGCCGAGGCCACCGCACCGGCCGCGGCGAGCCCCAGCCAGAGGGCGGCGGGCTGCCAGAAAGCGGCCAGGTCGCCCGGGGCGAGCACCTTGTCGGTGAGTACGCCGACGATGCCGATCGCGGCCGCGTCGCACCCGGCCGACACCACCAGCAGCACCACGGAGACCACGACGACCACGCGGTTGACGCTCACCAGCGGCCAGAAGATCCGGAACGCGGCCAGCGGGGAGAGACGGGCATGACGGGTGGGGGCGGATGCTCCGGGTGCGGCCACGGGCATGGCGATCGGGGCAGCTCGGCTCATGTGCGCAACACTCCCAGCACGGTGCTCGAACCGACGCCGCGCCGGGACCCGTCGCGCACCCGCTGGTGCGCACGGACCCCGGCACGGCGTTCTTGTCCGGTCGGTGTTTCGACGCCCTGCTACTTGGCGGCGTGTTTCTTGTGCTTGCGGTGATGCTTCTTCTTGTGGTGGTGCTTGGCCTTGCCGGCGCAGTCTTCCTTCTTCTTGGCCTTCTTGCCCAGCGTGATCTTCGCGAAGGACATGGTGAGGCCCTCCTTTCCGATGCCTTGTCTGTCTTGCCAACTGGCGCTGCTCGCCGCTGACTTGGACTGTGTGGCACCGGTGAATACGGGGGCGACGCGAAATCCCGCTCAAAATGAAAGGTGAAGACTGGGTATTTTTCTCTTACTGAATTCACGCATGACGGTGCGCCCTGGCCGAATTGGCCTGGACGATAAAAGCGGCGAGTGGACTCGGCTCGCCCGGTCCGTCCGTGTCCGCGCGGGCCGTACGCCCGCTCGGCCGTCAAGTGCCCGGCCCTGCAAGGGTCTTGTGCCCCGCCCTTGACGAGTGCGTTCCGGATACGGCACGCGTCCGCGTGTTCAGGCGGACGCGGAGCCGGCGCGGCCCGCCGATTCGCCGGCGGCACGGCGGTACTCGGCGTTGATGCGCTGCGCTTCCTCGAGCTGGTCCTCGAGGATGACGATGCGGCACGCGGCGTCGATCGGAGTCCCCTTGTCGACGAGCTCCCGGGCGCGCGCGGCGATCCGGAGTTGGTAACGGGAGTACCGGCGATGTCCTCCCTCCGAGCGGAGCGGAGTGATCAGGCGAGCCTCACCGATGGCTCGGAGGAAGGCCGGGGTGGCGCCGAGCATCTCGGCTGCCCGGCCCATCGTGTACGCGGGATAGTCATCGTCGTCCAGACGATCATTCAGGGGAATGTCCGATGTCATGTCACCTCGCTGTGCAACGCGTCGAGGGGCCCCGGTGCCGTACGGCACCAGGGCCCCGAAGGAAATTGAACACCATCTGTCGGCCCTACTGCTGTGCCGACCTTCTGTTTCCGCTACCGGCCCGGCAGACGGGGGTGCGGGGGGATCGCAGCTGCTTGACCGGGGACCACCATCCATTCCGGGGTCTTGCGGTACCCGGGCCGAGTGCTTCTCGGGCCGGGCGATCCTGATGGCGTCTGCTCCTCCGTTCCTCTCTGAACCAACCACCGTTTGAACCGGTACTGCTGTCGGCAGCTCCTTGACGTGCGAGCCGCCCAGTGCGGCTCTCAGTCCCGTCACCGTCCTGGGAACACTCTGGCTTCGAGGCTCGAGAGCCGCACTGACCTGCGTACTTCGTCTTCAGTCACCCGCCAGTTCGTGTCTGGCGGATCTCGTCGACCGTGTCTACGTGAAGAAGCATACCCACGCCAGGAACGAAAATCTACTCTGGCAAGAGAAGATTTCACTCTTCTGGTGGAGGAAGAACCCTGCCGTGGCAGGCCCCCACCGGGTGGGCGCAAGCCGCCTGCCGGCCGCGCACGCGACCACTTCGGCCCCGCGGGGGTCGCGGGTGCGGGTGGGCCGCATAAGCTCTGCTGTCATGTCGAACCCTGATGAGCTGCTCGTCGCCATCTCCGCCGCGGTGGAGTCCGAGCGAAGCAATCAGATGTCGCTGACCGTGGTCGTCGGCGGCGCCGTCATCACCGGCCGGCTGGCTCCCGAGGCCGTGTGGAGGGAGCGGGTGGCGGAGGTCCTGAAGGACTCGGACCGTCTCGGCCCGTTCTCGGACGTCTTCGCCCACCCGCCGGGAGGAAACCGGTCCGGTCGTGGCGAGGCGCCCACGCATCTGCACTTTCATCTCGCCCGGATCCTGCAGGGCAGCCTCGGGATCCCGGAGACGGGTGGCATGTACCGCGTCGCGATCAAGGACGTCAGCGCATGGACCGTAGGAGATCTCATCCACTTCGACCAGTGAGGCGCTGTCTCCGTCCCATGGCCCGGCCGGCGCTCTCCGAGTGGACGGCGACACAGCGGTGGGGGCCCCTATGGCGAGCGCCGCGGGTACGCCCGTGACGTCGCTGCCCTTGGCGGTCAGCGGGAAGGCGCCGCCGGCCACCGTCG